>JAIQEZ010000054.1 GCA_020073545.1 Terriglobia bacterium
TCGCCGCATGAGCTATTGCGAATAGTGCGCGCGACTTGATAGATTACGGCCTTGCGACAATCCGCTATCGCTCACCACGAGCCACTTGCGGAGGATTAGGAGCTACCCTGGCCGGAGAAAACTTTGGCAAACTGATCGAGTTGATGGCCTACCTGCGAGGTCCGCGAGGATGCCCGTGGGACCGCGAGCAAGACTACGACTCCATGAAGGGCCTCCTGTTGGAGGAGGTCTACGAGGTCATCGATGCGGTTAATGCCCGCGATTTCGACGGCCTCGAAGATGAGCTCGGCGATCTGCTTTTCCAAGTGGCGTTCTATTCAAGGCTTGCGGAGGAAGAGGGGCGATTTAGCATTGACGACGTGATCGAGCGTGTGCACGCGAAGTTGATTCGGAGGCATCCGCACGTGTTTGGCGAAGTGCAGGCCCGAAATGCCGAGGAAGCGCTCAAGAGCTGGCTGGCGGTCAAGGAACAGGAGCGCACGTCCGGTGAAAGGGGGGACGAGAACTCCCTCCTGGATGGAATCCCATCCTCCCTGCCTTCCACTTTGGCAGCGTATGAGCTGGGTGTACGGGCTGCGGAGGTTGGGTTTGATTGGGCAAGAGCCGGCGCCGTGCTCGATAAGATTGACGAAGAGGTTCGCGAGCTGCGGCGGGAACTGGGGGCGCAACCGGCAAGTCCCGCCGCGCGCGTGGAAGAGGAGGTCGGCGATTTGCTCTTCGCGGTGGCCAACCTTGCCCGTTTTCTACGCTCCGACCCCGAGAGTTGCCTGCGCAGAGCCAACCAGAAATTTCAGCGGCGCTTCCAGGCCATGGAGCAAGAGGTCGCGAGGCGCGGGAAGAAGTTGCAGGATTGTTCTCTGGAGGAAATGGAGTCGATTTGGAACGACGTCAAAACCCGAGAAGCCCAGTAGAGTACTCCCTTCGAACATGTCAGACGCGCTCGGAATTGGCGGAGTGCGTTCGCAACCAGAAGGAAATTTGGGGACACGCTGTTCGTGAGGAATTGGCGGAGTTTTTCGCACGTAGGCTGGCCGTGACAGGTTTTGTATCCGACGGAAGATCCGCGCACTATTTATTGGACCCCTATGAAAATTGAGCGCATCGAACTTCGAGAACTGCAACTACCGCTCGTACATTTCTTTGAGACCAGCTTTGGGCGCACCACCACGCGCCGGATCGTTCTGGTGCGGGTGGAGGCGGAGGGTCTTGCCGGTTGGGGTGAGGTGAGCTGCGGCGAAGAGCCGTTCTACAGTCATGAGACGCCGGAGACGGCTTGGCACATCCTGCGCGATTTCCTGATTCCCTGGAGCCTGGGTAAAGAATGGGCGGCGCCAAGCGAGGTTGTGCCTCGTTTCCGCTCGATCCGCGGGCACAATATGGCGAAGGCGGCGCTGGAGAACGCTCTGTGGCACATCGAAGCTCAACAGAAGAACCTGCCGCTGGCGAAGCTTGTCGGCGGGACGCTCGCGGAAGTCCCTTGCGGCGTTTCGATCGGCATCCAGAACTCGATCGAGGAATTGCTGGAGAAGATTGAGCGCGAGGCGGCGGCGGGCTATCAACGGATCAAAGTCAAAGTCAAACCGGGCTGGGACCTGAACGTCCTCGAGCGGATTCGTGCGAAATTCCCCCGCATCCTGCTGATGGCCGACGCGAATTGCGCGTATTCATTGGCGGACGCCGCACACCTGAAGGAATTCGACCGTTTCTACCTGATGATGATCGAGCAGCCGCTGGGCTGGGATGACCTGCTGGACCACGCCAAGTTGCAGCGAGAAATCGCCACACCTATTTGCCTGGATGAATCAATCCACAGTGCCGACGACGCGCGCAAGGCCCTCGAAATTGGCGCGTGCAAGATCATCAATATCAAGCTGGGGCGCGTGGGCGGCTTCACGGCCGCGCGGCAGGTCCACGACCTCTGCCGTGCCGGAAACGTCCCGGTGTGGTGTGGAGGCATGCTGGAGTCCGGCATCGGACGCGCGCACAACATCGCCATGTCGGCGCTGCCGGGATTCACGCTCCCAGGCGATGTTTCTGCCAGCAAACGCTATTGGGCGGAGGACATCATTGATCCCGAGGTTACCGTGAGCGCGCGGGGCACAATTCGAGTGCCGCAGACGGCAGGGTTGGGGTACACGCCCAATCTGGAACGGATCGAAAAGGTGACAGTGCGGAAGGAGGCGTTTGAGTAGCGCGACGCCGATTCCCATCGAGAAATCCACCGCGCGGGGCAGCCACAGGCGCTTGCACTTCGTGATGTTGCTGGTGACGGTCTGCTGGGCCAGCAACATCATCGCCGGCAAGGAAGCACTGACGGGATTCGATTCTCTCGCGCTGGCGCAACTGCGCGTCCTGGGCACGGCGGTGATTTACGCAATCTGCTTCCTTGCCACCGGCAGGATTGCACGCCTGAGATTGTCACCCCGAAAATGGCTCCTCGTGGTGGCTGGGTCGCTGAGCGGTGTGACCCTGAATCAGCTTTTCTTTATTGGCGGGCTGGCGCGCAGCACGGTGGCGCACACGGGGCTCATTGTGGCGCTGGGGCCGGTGATGGTGCTGGTGATCGCGGTTTTGATCCGGCTGGAAGCCCTGACGACCTGGAAATTCGTGGGAATGATGATCTCTTTTGTGGGTGTTGGCATCCTGACTGTGGATAATGCGACGCGGGGAAACGGCGAGCATTGGATGGGAGACCTTATCCTCCTTGCCGGGACGGCCGTGTTTGCGGTTTACACGATTCTGGTTAAAGAACTGGCGAACCAGTACGATACCCTCACCCTGAATACTCTGATCTTCGTGCCGGGCGCCATTCTGATGGTTCCTTTCTGCGCCCGCGCGGTTGCGGCGACCAACTTGGCGGGTCTGCGCCTGGAGGCGTGGTGGGGACTGGCGTTCATGATCCTGTTTGGGTCGGTCGTGCCTTACGTTCTCTTTGCCTATGCGCTCACGGAACTGGCGGCGTCTCGCGTCGCGGCCTTCAACTACCTGCAGCCGGTTATCGCAAGCAGTTTGGGCATCTGGGTACTTTCCGAAAAACTGACGACAAAAGTCCTGATCGGGGGCGCGCTCATCTTGGCGGGTGTTTATCTCACGGAACGCGAGCGCGGAGAAGAAGGGCCAGCGTAGACTTCGTAACAGGCCCAGCTTGGCCCGGACTTCCGCCGTTGGCGAGCGAGCCGGTGTTACGGCCCACTCCGGCCAGGATTGAAACGTGCGGGCGGAGAGGAATAGCATGACGAAACGAATCGCATTGATTCCCGGAGACGGGATCGGCATCGACGTGACGGCCGAGGCGACCAAGGTTCTCAATACTCTGATCGCGTCGCGTGGCCTTCCTTTGAAGCTCCTCGCCTTCGACTGGGGCGCCGAGAAGTACCTGCGCGAGGGCATCACGTTGCCGGAGGGCGCCCTGGACATGTTTCGGCGGGAGTTCGACGCCATTTTCATCGGAGCGTTGGGCGACCCGCGCATTCCCTCGAATCAGCACGCCGTGGATATTCTGCTGGGGATCCGCTTCGGTCTGGACCTCTATGTGAACCAGCGGCCGGTGGAACTCCTGGACGCGAAGCTGTGCCCCCTGAAGGACCGCACGGAGAAGGACATCAACTTTGTTGTCTTCCGGGAGAACACCGAGGGTGCGTATGTGGGAATGGGGGGAAACTTCAAGCGCGGGACGCCGGACGAGATCGCGGTGCAGGAAGACATCAACACGCGCAAGGGCGTGGAGCGCATCCTGGTCTACGCATTTGAGTATGCCCGGCGGCACGGCCTGACCAAGGTTTGCATGAGTGACAAGTCGAACGCGCTCCCCCACGGTCATGGCCTGTGGCAGCGGACCTTCGCGAAAGTCCGCGAGCGTTACCTCGAGATCGAGTCGCGCCATCTTTACGTCGACGCGTTGGCTATGCAGATCGTCAAGAACCCGGGGCAGTTCCAGGTCATCGTCACCTGCAATATGTTCGGTGACATCATCAGCGACCTGGGCGCTCAACTGCAGGGTGGGTTGGGGGTGGCGCCCTCCGCGAATCTGAACCCGGGACGCGTCTCGATGTTCGAGCCCGTGCACGGATCAGCGCCGAAGTATGCCGGGAAGAACGTCGCCAACCCCCTGGCCGCGATCCTGACCGTGGGCATCATGCTGGAGGAACTGGGTTTCCCGGAGGAGTCCGCGCGCATCGAGAAAGTTGTGGCGGAGGCGATTCATGAAGGGATCACCACGCCCGACCTGGGGGGATCGCTCGGGACTCGCGAGGTGGCGGAGTGGATTTGCGCGCGCCTGTAACGCTCCAGCCACGCTGCGCGGGTTTTTCCAACCTACGACGGCGAATACCGCACATTACGATATGATCTCGATGGCCGGGCCGCGACGCCGCGGGCGCAGGGTGAGGGCCAGCAAGGCCCCGGTGACGAACCCTCCAATGTGCGCCCACCATGCCACCCCGCCGGCCGTGGCAGTTTGGATGGAAAGCATCTGGAAACCGGCAAGGAACTGAATCAGGAACCAGTATCCGAGCAGGAGGATGGCGGGAAGTTCGACGGTCCAAAAGAGGATGAAGAGGGGGATGAGTGTAGTGATGCGCGCCCCGGGGTAGCACACGAAGTAAGCGCCTAGCACACCGGCAATGGCGCCACTGGCGCCGATGGTCGGGACCCGTGACCCCGAATTTACGATGATCTGGGCCAGGGCAGCCGCAATGCCGGAAACCAGATAGAGGAGCAAGAAAGGGAAGTGCCCGAAGCGGTCTTCAATGCTGCGCCCGAAGACGAAAAGGAAAAGCATGTTTCCCAGCAGGTGCAGCCAGCCTCCATGCAGGAACATGGAAACGAAAACGGGAGCGAGGGTGAGTTCAGCAGGAAGGTTGAAGAGCGCCCGCGGCGCGTAGCGAGCCGGAACCAGTCCATAGAGGACAACCACGTGGTTCAATTCCGGTCCAAGCGAGAGCTCAATGAGAAAGGCCCAGACGTTCGCGACGATCAAAAGCAAGGTGAACGCCCAAAAGCTCCTTCGGCGGATGTGGTCGGTGAGGGGAATCGGTACCATTCACCTGCATTTTACCGTGGCGGGCCGAGGCTGCCCACGGGAAAAGCTGACTCCAACAGTGAACTTTGGGGAGGAGGCTTTTCCTGCGTGGGCAGGCTCGATGGCGGCCGCGCGCCGGACGGACCTTCCGGTGGCCTGGGCTGCGCCGGGCGCCGCTACTCCTTGAATACGATGACTTCGCTCGACCCGCCAAAGCGGGTTTCCTGAATACCCCGCGAGCCATCGGCATTCTCGAGGTAGATCACCGCATTGTTCGTGTATTTCGTTCCGCGATCCACAACTTTCCCTTCGACGGTCGCGACGACTTTGTTTCCCTGCTGGAATGTAACCGTCACGCCCGGCGTGTGGGTTTCCCAACGCACGTGGTAGGTGCCGCTTGCAAGATGCGAACCTGCCAGCGACGCGTCGTGATACAGGGCCAAATTTGCGGAATTCTTTGCTCTGGCCTCCGCGCCGATTGCGACGGTGAAGGCCAGCGCGACAATCGTGACTCCCAAAATTTGTCTCAGCTTCATTTCCATCCTCCACGTGAATGGTGGTTACCCTGGGTTTTGATCCTGGCGATCCTCGAGCCGGAGCTACGTGGAACGCCTGCCTGCGTTCGGTGACCTTTTACTTGCAATTGCCCGAGGAGCGCCCCTAAAATCAGGCGGGGTTAAATGAAAACGGGAAGTCCACGGACTTCGCGTCTTTCCTCCGGGATTGTCGTTGCCTAGGCCGCCAAACCACTGGCAACGGCAGTCCCTTTAACCCCGTTCTTTTCTTACCACTTACCCGTTGGACGTCAGGACATGCTAACCTTCACCGCGTTTCTCGGGCCGGCGCCTGCCCTGTACCATATGGTGCAGGGCCTGCCCCAGCATTCCCCAATTAGACGCAGAACAGGGACCGTGGTGAGCCTCCGCCTGTGTGCTGTGACCTTTTCCTGCCGCCCCTGGTGGTTCCGCATCCATGATCCTGTACGTAACAGTGGCGCCCCAAGTTCCCAGTTTTCGGTGAAGGTCAAATGAACTTCCCGTGACAGCACCGTGAACGACGCCCATGACGATGGAAGACCTGCTTGCGTGATCGCAGGCCGGCTTCTTCGAAAAGCCGGCGAGCGTCTCCCACCCCGGAGGGATCGTTCGCAACGCGCATGCCATCCTCGGAGGTCGATAACCTATTGAGAACCGGTCAGTAAGTAATCGCCGCGAGGTTTCACTTCGACGCCTGCTTTGCCCTTTTGGGACTGACACGTGCGAGTTCGGACGGCTGCCCGGATTGCACAGGCCTCGCCGTTCAGGCCAATCCGAGCGACTCGTCGAGAGCCAAGACGCAGATCTATCGCGTTGCGATGTGTTCCCTCTTGACGATGTGCTACGTTGACCATGATGAGGGGCGGGGATATACTGCCCGCGAGGGTCTTGGGCGGAGTTGGTCAAGGGTTTTGGGGCTGCACTCGGACAGCCAATGCCGCTGCCGCCTTTACCCACTGCCCTCAGGGATCGCTATGAAATCCACTGGTTTTTTCCGGGAGCTTGCCAGAATCGTGGGCGAGGAGGGCGTCTTGTGGCGCCCTGAGGACCTGATGCTCTACGAGTACGACGCGCTCTCCTCGGTGCGGCAACCCGATGCCGTGGTCTTCCCCCGCACAACCGAACAGGTGGTACAGATTGTGAAGGTGGCGACACGACACAACCAGCCCGTGGTGGCGCGCGGGGCGGGCACGGGCCTGAGCGGCGGCTCGGTGGCCACGGAGGGCGGCGTCGTGCTGGGCTTCTCGCGCATGAAGCAGATTCTGGAAATCGATCTGGAGAACCAGCGGGCCCGCGTGCAGCCGGGGGTAGTAAACCTTGACCTTACGCTCGCCGTGTCGGATGACGGTTACTACTTCGCGCCTGATCCCTCAAGCCAGAAGGCGTGCACGATCGGCGGCAACGTGGCGGAGAATTCCGGCGGCCCGCACACACTGGTGTACGGCGTCACGACGAACCACGTCCTGGCACTGGAAGTGGTGCTGCCCGACGGCGAAGTGATTCACACCGGCGCGGAGCACTGGGACCGGCCGGGATACGATCTGACCGGACTCTTCGTGGGCTCGGAAGGCACACTTGGAATCATCACGGAAGTGACGGTGCGGTTGTCGCGCAAGCCGGAGGCCGTAAAGACGCTGCTCGCCATTTACGACCGGATCGTGGACGCGACGCGCACGGTGGCGGCCATCACCGCGCGCGGCATCACGCCGGCGGCGCTGGAGATGATGGATGGCTTCACGCTACGCGCCGTGGAGGAAGCCACCCACGCGGGCTACCCAATGGATTGCGCCGCGGTACTGCTGATCGAATTGGAAGGCTTGAAAGAAGCCGTCGAAGAACATGCGGATGAGGTCGAAGCCGTTTGCCGCGAGAATCAGGCACGCGAGGTCCGTCGCGCGAAATCGGCTGAGGAGCGCGATTTGCTATGGAAGGGAAGGAAGAATGCCTTCGGGGCCATCGGGCGCATCAGCCCCAATTACTACGTGCAGGACGGCGTCATTCCGCGCACGCGTTTGCCGGAAATGCTGGAATTCATCGGGAGCATCGAAAAGAAGTACGGTTTGCGCATCGGCAACATCTTCCACGCGGGTGATGGGAACTTGCATCCGCTTATCATGTACGACTCGCGCGACTCGGAGCAGTCGGCGCGTGTCCTCGAGGCCGCGAAGGAGATTATGGGCAGGTGCGTGGAGATGGGCGGGTCGATTACCGGCGAGCACGGTGTGGGCCGGGAGAAGATCAACCTGATGCCACTGATTTTTTCTGACGATGATCTGGAGATGATGCGTCGGATCAAGAGCCTCTTCAACGCCTCGGGACGGCTCAATCCCGGAAAACTTCTGCCCACGGGGAAAATGTGCGGGGAATTGCGCGTGCAGGCGGGCGCGGGAGGCGTGTTGTGACGCTGGCGGTGGAATCCTGGCGGACGGAACTCGCGTCACTGGTGGGCGAGTCGCGCCTCGTGACGGAGCCGGAAGCCTGCGCGGCCCTGGCCGCGGATGGTAAGGTTCCGAACTGCGTCGTCTACCCTCCCACCGCGAAACAGGTGGCGGCAGTGCTGCGCTACGCAGCGGAGCACGACTTGGCCATCATCCCATGCCGCAATGGCACGAAGCTTTCAACCGGCAATCCACCGCGGCGGTATGACCTTGCGCTCTCGCTGAAGGACCTGAATCACGTATGGCACTACGAGCCGGCAGATCTGACGATCAGCGTTGAGCCTGGAATGAAGTTGGGTGATTTCCAACACTTCGTGGGGCGCGATAGGCTGTGGCTGCCTCTTGATCCCCGCGGCGGTGTGAGGGCGAGCATCGGCGGAATTATCGCTGCCAACGCGGCGGGGCCGTTGCGGCAGGGTTTCGGGGGACCGCGCGACATGGTCCTGGGACTGAAGATCGCCACCACGGACGGCAAGATCGTCAAGACGGGTGGCCGAGTGGTTAAAAACGTCGCGGGCTACGACCTCATAAAACTGCTGATTGGTTCATACGGGACGCTCGGCGTGATCGTGGAAGCAAACTTTAAGCTCTACCCGAAACCGGCGGAGCGCGTCACGTTCACGGTGCGCGTCGGCACGCTGGCCATTGCGCGGGAGCTGCGGCGAAGCATTTTGAGTTCGCCACTCGATGCGCTGCGGCTGGTGCTACTGGACTCCACGGCCATCGTGCTGACACGTGGCACGGCAAAGGCCAACGAGCAGAAGGATGCCGAGGTTTGGGTCGAGGTGGGTGGATCGCGCCGTGTGATCGAGCGCTGTGAGCGTGACTTGGGGCAACTCGGCCGTGGCATAGGTGCGCCGCTGGGGCGCCTCGAGGTAAGGGAGGCGGAGGCGGCGTGGGACCACATCTCAAACCTCTCCGCATGGCTCGAGGGAGTATATCCCGATGTGATCGTATTGAAAGCTGCCCTGCCCATCGCGGCCGGTGAAGAATTTCTGAGCCACGCCCAGCAGCAAGCGGAGGGGGAGCGCATCCCCGCGGCGAGCTTCGCGCAAGTGGGTGTGGGAATCGTCCATTTCTGCCTGCTGCAGGAGAAACTGATCCCTGGGCTCGAAGGCTTGATCTCACGTACGCGTAAAGCCGCCGTAGACCTGGGCGGGACACTGCTGATCGAGCACTGCCCAACCCAACTCAAGGGACGATTGGATGTGTGGGGTACACCCGGCGACGACTTCGAGGCGATGCACAAGATGAAATCCGCGTGGGACCCGAAAGGGATTCTTGTGCCGGGGCGGTTCGTCGGTGGGCTATAGAAAGTGATTGACCCATTGAAAAAGGGAAATCCTACAACGGTCGAGAGTCCGGGCGAGGCCGAGAGGCACACGGGCTACGGCCCTGGCGAGGCGCCGCGCTGGGTGGACTACTCCCGCTGCGTGCACTGCGGTCTGTGCCTGAGCGCCTGTCCGACGTATCGCGAGTTGGGCTTGGAGATGGATTCGCCGCGCGGGCGCATCTACCAGATGATTCAGGTGGAACGCGGGCGCCTGCCACTGGGTGAGAGTTTCGTTCGGCACATTGACCTGTGCCTCGACTGTCGCGCCTGCGAAACAGCGTGCCCGTCGGGTGTCGAGTACGGAAAGCTGGTGGAAGTGGCGCGCGGACAAATCGAGAACTATTATCACCGGCCGCCGCTCACCACCCTGCTGCGCAAGCTGTTCTACTACGAAGTGCTGCCACATCCGCAGCGGCTGCAATTCCTGGGGAAACTGTTGCGCGTCTATCAGCGCTCGGGGCTGGAAAAGCTGCTGCTTGGCTCCCGCGTGCTGAAGTTGTTCCCGGGCAACCTGGACCGCGTGGCGCGGCTCGCTCCGCGCATGGAGAGGCCTTTTTTCTACGATCGACTGGGGAAGACGGTTCCAGCAGAAGGGAAGCGCCGCTATCGTGTGGCGTTTTTCGCCGGCTGCATTGCGAACCTTTCGTTCGCGCGGTTGAATGACGCCACGGTGCGGGTGCTGACGAAGAACGGTTGCGACGTGGTGATACCCCGCGACCAGGGCTGCTGCGGGGCGCTGCACGTGCATGCGGGCATCCGGGCCGTTGCGCGCGACCTGGCGAAGCGAAACATCCGGGCGTTCGGCGCTGGTGAATTTGACACAGTGATCACCAACGCCGCAGGGTGTGGCTCAGTACTGAAGGAGTACCCGCTTCTGTTCGAGGAAGAAGATCGGGAGTTTTTGGAACCGGCCAAGGCGTTCGTGGCGAAAGTGCGCGATGTCACGGAATTCCTGGTGGGGATTGACCTAAATCGGGAACTGGGAATAATGAAAGTGAGGGCGACTTATCAGGATCCGTGCCATCTGGGGCACGCGCAGCGGATCCGTGCAGCCCCACGTAAGTTGTTAGCAGCCGTTCCGGGGCTGGAACTCGTCGAGCTGAAGGAAGCGGAAATCTGCTGCGGCAGCGCGGGCGTTTACAATGTAGTTCACAGCGAGATGGCGGAGCGGCTGCTGGAGAACAAGTTGCGCCGCATCGACGAGACGAAGGCGGAAGTGATTCTGACCGCGAATCCCGGCTGCCTGCTGCAACTCAGCGCGGGTGTGGAGCGCCGCAACGGACGGCGGCGCGTGATGCATGTGATCGAATTGCTGGACGAAGCCTACAGCAGGGCGAATTCCCGTTAACGAGGTTCCGCGTATGGCCACGAAAGCGACCGTGGACTTGAATAATGTCTTGAAGCCGCTGGACGCTCCCCAAACGCACCATCTGCAGGACTACGAAGCGCTCTACGCATCGTTCCGGTGGGAAGAAGTGCACAAGGAATTTGACTGGTCGAAGACCGGCAAGGTGAACATCGCGCACGAGGCCATTGACCGGCACCTGACGCGGGGCCGCCGCAACAAGCTGGCGCTGATTTATACCGACAAGGAACACACCGCGCGCTTCACCTTTGAGGACCTGTCGCTGCAGTCGAACCGCTTCGCAAACGTCCTGCGCAAGTTGGGTGTGCGGAAAGGGGACCGCGTGTTTGTGTTCCTGGGACGTTGCCCGGAGCTTTACATTGCCATCCTGGGCATTCTGAAAATCGGCGCGGTCCCCAGCCCGCTGTTCGAGGCTTTCATGGAAGACGCCGTGCGGGACCGCATGGCCAACGCGGAAGCCGTGGCGTTGGTGACTTCGCCGGCGCTCGTGGAACGTGTGCCCCAATACGATCTGCCCGCACTCAAGCACATCATCCTGGTGGGCATCTCGCCAAGCGAGTTATCGGAGGGGCAGCACAGTTACGAAGCCTTGATGGAAAAGGCTGAAGAGAAGACGGAGATCGAGTGGCTGACGCTCGACGACCCGCTCATCATCCACTACACGTCGGGTTCCACGGGGAAGCCCAAGGGCGTGCTGCACGTGCAGAAGGCGATGCTGGGGCACCTGATGACCGGCCGCTGGGTCCTCGATATGCGCGAGGACGACGTCTATTGGTGCACCGCCGACCCGGGCTGGGTGACGGGAACTTCCTATGGCATCTTTTCGCCTTGGCTGAACGGCATGACCAACCTGATTCGTGGCGGGCGCTTCCACGCCCACGATTGGTACCACACCATCGAGCGTTTCCGGGTGAACATCTGGTACAGCGCCCCCACGGCCTTCCGCATGCTGATGGCGGCAGGGGAGGACGTGGCGCAGAAGTATGATCTCTCGAGCCTCCGGCACGTGCTGAGCGTGGGCGAGCCGTTGAATCCGGAAGTCGTGTGGTGGGGTTGGAAGACCTACGGGCGGCGCATCCATGACAATTGGTGGATGACTGAAACAGGACATATCCTGATCTCGAATTATCCCGCTATGACCGTCCGGCCTGGTTCGATGGGACGGCCCATTCCCGGAGTTGTTGCTACCATTGTGGATGACGATGGAAAGGAAGTGCCGCCCAACACCCTCGGCAACCTAGTCGTGAAGCCGGGTTGGCCCGGCATGATGAAGACCATCTGGAAGCAGCCCGAGCGGTACGGGACCTACTTCCGCATTCCGGGTTGGTACGTCACCGGCGACAGCGCTTACAAGGACCCCGACGGTTACTTCTGGTTCCAGGGGCGCATCGATGACCTGATCATCACAGCGGGGGAAAATGTGGGGCCCTTCGAGGTGGAGAGCTGCCTGGTGGAGCATCCCGCCGTCGCGGAGGCAGGCGTAATCGGAAAGCCGGATGCCATGCGCGGGCATATCATCAAGGCGTTCATCTCGCTGCGCGAGGGGCATAAGCCCAGCGATGAGTTGAAGGAGGAAATTCAGAAATTCGTGCGGCAAAAGCTGGCGGCCCATGCTGCTCCGCGCGAAATTGAATTCCGCGAAAAGCTGCCGAAGACCCGCAGCGGAAAGATCATGCGCCGTGTGCTAAAGGCGTGGGAGTTGGGTTTGCCGGCGGGCGACCTTTCCACGCTGGAGGATTAGCGAAGCTTCGGCCCAGACCGGCCGTCCGGCCGGGCGGGATGGTCGGAAAGGCGGGGCCGCCACGGAGATCGGCGACTCACCCGGACGAGTTTTAACTTCGCCCCCGCCAAGCGGGGCGCTTTCCCCCTCACCTCGACCCTCTCCACCGCCGCCCTGCGGCCCAGAGCCTCGCACGAGTTGGAGGTGCTCCGGGCATTGCCGCCTCCGGGTGGCGGGCCGTGCGGGGAAGGGTAGGCCCTGCACCGAGCCGCGATCTTTTTGCGCGTTGACTTAAGTTGCCACGCGCTCTAAGATGCGCGCAACGGAAGGAGATTCACCTATGCAGCTCAGCATCAATGCCAGGGAGACCCAGGAAGCCGTGATACTGGAATTAAGCGGAAGAGTCGTGGCGGGCGAAGAAGTGGACAGTGTGCGGAAGATGATCCACGACCTCGTTGACCACAATCACAAGAAGGTTTCGCTGAACCTCGATCAGGTGGTACGGATCGACAGCACCGGGATCGGCATGCTGGTGGAGGCAGTCATCTACACGGTGAAACAGGGTGGGCAACTGAACCTCTGCAAAGTCCCCCGTCTCGTTCGTAACATCTTGACTACACACCGTTTAACGCAGGCCTTCGAGATTTATGGTTCGGAAGAGGAAGCTCTTGCCGGTTTTGCGAAGCCTGCCCCAGAGCCTGGCATCCAGGCCTGAACCCTCTGCGGCGGGAGGGGTCCGCAGGATTCGGGCGCGACCCCAGAAGTGCGGCTGCATCCCTCGCGACCGTCTTTTCCTTGGGCCTTCCATGAGATGTCTGCTTGCCTGAATTGCCTCTTTCGCCGCACCACGTTTGCCCTTCGAAGGCCAGCGGACGGTTATCGCGGCGCGCCGGAGGGAGGCGTCCTCACCAGTTCAAGCGCAACGAGAACTGAATTTGCCGGGAGTTTTCTGCGGAACTGACCTTCCCGAAGTTCGAGGTGCCGAAGATCAGGCCCGGGCGGTCGAAATTCGGATGGTTGGTAAGATTGAAGAAATCCGTGCGGACGACCGTGTTCAGGTGCTCAGTGAGGCGGAAGTGACGCTCCAGGCTGGCGTCCCAGGTCTTCAAGTTCGGACCGGTGATGACGTTGCGGCCCTCATTTCCGGGAATGCTGTATGCGCCCAGCGTGTCATAGAAGGTAGGGGGCGCGGCGAAGGTGCTGGTATTGAACCAGTGATTGGGGCTGCGCTGCCCGCCCGGCACGTTGGGGTTGGCGATCAAGTCGGGGCGATCGGTCCCGTTCGATTGTGTGCCGCTCAGCGCGGTGGGTAGGATAGCGCTGAGAGGCTGGCCGGTCTGCAGCGTGACAATGTTCGCGAGTTGCCACCCGCCTAGGATGCGGCGGGCCGCGCCCTGCCTGGCCCAACGGCCACCCGCGCCGAAAGACAACTGCCAGGTGCTCGAAAAAGTAAGGCGCTGCCGCATGTCGAAGTCGGAGGGGCCATATTCGGCTCGCAGGTTGTAGTTGTCCTGTGGTTGGTTAGTGCCGTTCAGACCCGAGGCAGTGTCCAGGGATTTGCCGTAAGTGTACCCGGCCGCGAAGGAGAGCCCGCCGGAAAAGCGGCGCTCCAGACGGGCGACCAGCGCGTTGTAGTTTGAGTTCACGTCCGTCGCGCGTACGAACTGATTGGAGCCGGGCTGTGGATGGTACCCACGTCGTTCTCCGGGCAGGTTCGGGACTCCTTGATTCTGAAGACTGCGGCGCGGCAGCTTGTGTCCCTCAGATCCCGTGTAGCTCAGTGAGACAACGGTGTTGGGCGCGATCTCGTGCTCGTAGGAGAGACTCCACTCGTAAACGTATCCATTGCGGATGCCGGGTGGCGAAGAGATGGCGGTAGGCTCCTGGTTGCCGAGCGTATAGCCAAGCTGATAGGTGAGCACAGGTGGGGCATAAGACTGCCCGCAGGCGCCCGGACCGTAGAACCGGCACAAGTCGAGCCCGAAAAGAAACTCGGTAAGGGGCGCACTCAAGCGCGTCTCCGAAATGTAGTCAAGTTCCATCAAGGAGTTGAAAATGCCAACTCCCCCGCGAAGTGCATTCTTGCCATGGCCGCTCAGGTCGTAGGCGAAGCCGAAGCGCGGAGCCCAATTGCTCCAGTCCGGCTTGATGAGTGAATTTGGCAATCCCGCCTGCTCGGAGGTCATGTATTGCAGGCCGTAAAGCGAACTGAGCTGCTGGACCAGTGGATTCGATATCAGTGAGGCAGCCTGGCCGCGGTCATTGAGCACGATGAAACGCTTGGCATCAGTGGGATCGAGGATCGAAGCCCGGCCGTCGATATTCACAGGCGGCGTGTAGAACTCCTGGCGAAGGCCGTAGGTGAGGCTGAGGCGTGGGGTAACATGAAATTCGTCCGTGAAGTAGATCCCAACGTAGTCGAGACGAGCATTGCCGCCGGAGTTGCCGGCCTGCGCGTAGGAAAGGAAAGGCCGGCCCAGCAGAAAGTCTGAAAAAGCCGTGCCGGAGACAGAACTGGCCCCGTCGCTGAAGTCAAAAACGCCTTGGCCGAAGTCTTCGACCAGGTAGAAGAGCTGCAGCCGCCGGAGGTCCCCTCCAAACTGGAGCGTGTGCCGCCCTTTCACCCACACCAGGCTGTCCGTAAACTGGAAGGTGTTGTTCCTGCGAATCTGCGGCTGGAAGATGTCGCTGTCTCCCAGATCAGCGTAACCTGGAATGTCGATGGCGGGAATACCATCGTTAGTCGAGCCGGGTGCGCGCGCGATGTCCAGCGAGGTGAGAAACCCGCTGTGGATGTTCTGCGCCTCCTTCGTCCCGAAGTAATGCGTGTATCCGAATCGAAGGTCATTGATGAGCGTGGGACGAAATACGGAAGTCAATCCCAGCGCAAGGTTCCTTCCCGCGTCGTCCTTGTTGGTGCCGAATCCCGGCGGCGCCGAAGGATTCTGCGCAAAGCTATTGGGTACGAAAGGAAAGAGCTGCACGCCGTCGAAGAGGAGGAATCGCCCGAAGAACTGATGGTGGGGATTCAACTGATGATCGAGGCGGACCAGGAATTGGTCCATCGTCACGCGGCGCAGTCCAATGTTAAGTGTGTTGTTTTCCCCCGCCGCAGCGTCGGGCAGGTTGGGCAGTGGCTCGCGCTCAAGGATCGCGCGCGAAAGCGGATCGATAGCTGATTCCGGAATCTGGTTTGCTTGGAAAGGTTGACCGGTGGCAGGATCGAGGATGGCCGGAAACGCCTCGCCGGTGAGAGGATTGGCGCCGCCGAAGTCGCCCTGTCGCATCGCGGTCGTGGGCAGCAGCGTGGTATTTGTAAGGCTCTGGCGGATTCGCAGACCCTCATAGTTTGTGAAGAAGAACGTGCGATCGCGCCGCAGAGGGCCGCCCAAGCTCGCGCCGAATTGATTCTGCCGGTAAGGCGGAATCGGCCAGGCTGGGTCATCGAGGAAATTCTTGGCATCGAACGCGCTGTTGCGCACGAACTCGTAAGCGGTTCCGGAAAAGTGGTTGGCCCCAGACCGCGAAGCGATATTCACCTGCGCCCCGGAGACCAGGCCCTGGTCGGCGGAGTAGGAATCCTCCACGACACGAAACTCGCGGATGGCGTCGACGGAGGGATTCACGGCTAGGCTGTACGCAAAGGGCTCCATGAGCGTGACGCCATCGAGCGAAAAGTTGTTGCGCTCGGAGCGCTGGCCATTTACCGAGAAGCCCAACCCCAGCGCTGCGGTGTTGAATTGCTGGCTGGAACTATTGGGATATGGGGGAACGGCGCCTGCGGCCAACAGGGCAAGCTGCGAGAATTGCCGGCCATTCAGGGGCAGGGAATTGACGCGCTGGTTCGAGATCTCGTCACCGATGGCCGGGGAAGCTGTTTCCACAAGCGGCGGCTGCGCCTCAACCTGCACTACGGCCTGCCCGCGCGCGAGTTGCAGGGTGAGATCGATGCGAGGCGTCCGCCCGACTTCGAGAACCAGTCCGCGCAGGACTCGGGTGGCGAAGCCAGGCGCTGCCACCTTCAAATCGTAGGTGCCCACGGGCGCCAGGGGAAATGTGTAGAAGCCTTGCTGATCGGTCTCGGTCTGGCGGACTTGTCCAGTGGCGGTGTTCCTCAGTTCAACTTGGGTCCCCGGCATGACCGCGCCACTCGGATCGCTGACAAGTCCTTCGAGATGACTGCTCCAGGTTTGAGCGCGGAGTGAGCATGAGGCCAGCGCGATGCTGAGCATAGCGAAAGCGAAGAAGACTGCACAGACACGTGTTGAAAGCAAGAACCGATTTAGTTCGCTGGTCGTTCTCAAGGAAATTGCCTCACGGCGGGGCAGAGGCGAGGTGGGCGGACCGAGGAAGAAAAGTACGCGCTCGGGCGGCTCCCTCCGCTGCGAGCGAAGGCAGCAATGCCCGGTGGACGAGGACCAGCCCTGACCTTCTTCCATCCGGACTCTACCGTCGGCTCCGGAGTTTCACCGGATCGTGGAGCGCGAAGTCCAGCGATATGTGGCTAGCAACGGGTCACAAGCAGCGTCTGTTTAGCTCGTCACTTGTCACTTATCACTCGTCACTGTTCTTCCGCCCCTCGCGGGCTATACCGCCGATCGGGAATTGGACATGCGGCCGTTTCTCTAAGCCGCAAATCCTCACCCTGCCCCGAAGGTCACTAACTCAAATTTTCAGTTTATCACCGCAAGGTGGCTTTCTCAAGAGGCGACGTAGGGTTACGAGGGATGCGGGGCGTGCGACGGCCGGATTCTCGATTTTCTCACCGGCAGGGGGGTTGCCTCGATTTGCCTTTCTTGGCCCCACGCCGGAGCAACGTCCCTGTGTTTTCAATAAGTTGACGGCTTTGTCTGGCAAGCCGCATCCCCTCGCCGCCGTGCATGTCACGCCACGCATCTGTGGTAGCGGCGCAGGGTGATGCACTCTGGGAATACCTGTCACCCACTCCGCGTCTTGGGCGCATGGCCGACCTGTCCCGATCTATCGGGATGCGCCGCTACGTCCGGCGATGGTCCAGCGCGAACGAGTATTCCGGCACGAGTGCGGCGCAACCCCTGCGCCGCCGCCGGTTACCGATTGCCAGTTTGCCCTTGGATTGGAAAGCGCAAATCGGAGGAAGACCCGCAAACCTCAAAGACTGAGGTCTACGCTACGCTTGCTCCCGCCCTCTTGGAATGATAATGAACTTCCTCGGAAGGACGTTGCGGATGCTGAAGCTGCGGATCCCCGCCTCCCGCATGAGCCGGCCGATTTCTTCGTCCGCATAGCTCCGGAGCACCGAAAGGGGGCCGTCGTGCCGGTGCACCCCGTCGTTCGTCGTGAGGTATATGCCCGCCTTCACCAGCCAGTAGGCGGCCCTGCTGCGGACGAAATCGGAAATGACGATTCCGCGCGACACCGTGCCGTACACAAACTTCAGCATGTACGAGGCATCCGCCGGCGAGAGGTGGTGCAGAACCTGAGACACGACGGCCACGTGGTAAGAGCCATCCACCTCCTCCGCTTGTCCGCAGACCACCCGCACGTTCCGCCAAGCTTTGGTGCGGGCTTTCGCCAGGGCAACGGCGACGGCATTCGCGTCCACACCCGTCATGGAGAACCGGAAACCGTCCTTCTCGAGTCGGAAAGCGAGGTACTGCAACAGGTCGCCGCCGCAGCCGACATCCAGAATCGAATTGTCCCCTTCCCGATCGAGGAATTTTTTCAGGTAGCCGTAAATGAGCCGGCGGTTCAAGAAGAGGGCATTGGGGAGTTTGAAGTAGGCGTAGAACTTCTCGCTCACGCCGGAGGAGTCGGACCATTCTTTTTCTTCCGAACGCGGCAGCATGGAACGAACTTTAGCCAAGTCCCAGAGATTCCGTAAACTCACATTTCGCTCGTTGAGCTACTAAAGGGCGGAGGGCGTAACCCGGAGCCACCCAGCAGCGCGTCACCTCTACAATCGGCACTTCAGTAATCGTACTCTCTTCCGTCCTGAAGTACACGCTCTCCATCCACCCGGCGTTGGTCTCCGTCGCCGGAGCGCGACCAAGCACATGCAGGCCCTTTCGTCGGGAAATATGCGCACGATTACTGCGCGGGATAAACAGTGCCTTGCTTTTGCCCGAGCTTAACACGTAAAAGCCTTGGTCGCAGGCTGGCGCAGAGCGCAGCTCTACGCTGCGAAGCAGCCACTCACCCGCGCCCTGATGCGCCTACCCCGCGGCGCTGCTTGCGGTAGCGCTAACCTTTAGGTCAGCAGGTCGGGCACTCGCGAAAAATGCCGACCTGAAGGTCGGCGCTACGAAGGCGGGCTGGAGCATCCCGGCATGCCGTGACAGGTACATCGCGGCTTTCGCGATGTGTGAAATCTGGCGGGCGCCCGGCGACGAACTGGATTCCCGCGTTCGCGGGAATGACACGGCGGGGCGGTGAAGGGTGGTAAGCACTTCTTTCCGCGATTGACCCTTGCCCAAACTCATCAACTCGATATAATCGCTGAGCCTCATCGTGTCGTCATGTGGCACTTGGGCCACCAAACATGGGAACTACCTCATCCACCGTGGTGCGCCGTCGCGGAGAGCCCTGGGCGTTAGGCTTCGTGATGGGTTATGCCTCGGCGAACATTTTCGATCGCCTCGCCGTGGTTCACGCTGATCCGCTTATCGGCCCGGTGCTGCGTGGGCTGCCCAGTCTGCTGCTGGGCATCATGCTGGTGTGGAAGCACCACACGCTCGACCAGCTGCGGCCCAGTTCGCCGCGCTACATCGGCCGGCGCGCCATTCTCGCGTTTGTGGCCGCCGGCGTGATCTCCACCTCGGGACTATTTCTTTACTACTTTGCCATTCGCGTGGGGGGGGTGACCATCACGATTCCGGTGCAGGAGACGTACGTCATCTGGGGAACGTTGATCGCGTGGGTCTTTCTTCGCGAGCGGATTCACCGTTACGCTCTCTTGGGGGTGGTGTTGATCTTTGCGGGTCTGGTGGGGCTCTCGCTCGGGCAGTGGCGCGGACACCCCATCTCACCGCTTTGGTATTGGGCAATTCCCTTGGGACTCAGCACGGCGCTGACGTACGGAATCTCCGGGGTGTTGTGGCGCGATGGGCAACTTCGGGGCGCGCATCAATCGACGGCGATTTTCCTGCAGTTTGCCACGAGCGTGGCGGTAAGTCTTGTGGGTTTGCTCATCACCGGCCGGACCGTCGCTCTTCAGATGGCGACCGGGCAAGCCCTGGCAGCCCTGGTGGTGAGCGGAGTCCTTTCGGGTGTGCTCGCCATCTACTGCATGTTCACGGCGCTACGCCTGATGGCGGTGGCGCGCGTATACGCCTTCTCCTCGCTAACACCTCTGGTCGCGACTTTGTTCGCGCACTTCTTCCTGCACGAATTCCTAAATCTGCTCATGTTGGCTAGCATCGTTCTGGTGTCAATCGGGGTCATCCTGACGCAGGTCTTCCGGCCCAAGGACGAGCGCCAAGCGTAAGTTCGCCAGCGAGGCGTTCACGCTCCTGGGGCGCGACGTCGGATTCCGTCTCAGAGATGCGGCACGCGGCGGGCTTTGATTTGCTTGAGGTGTTCCTTCAAGCGTTCGCGAATTTCCTGTTCCTTGCCCTGGGCGAGTTCGTCGCGCAATTCGTTCAGCGCGAAGTGGACGATGTCGTGGTGGTGCACCTCTTCCGGAGCAAATTCTGTGCTGAAGCGTAACCAGAGGCTGTGCAGCAGATCGATTTCCTTGGGCGTCAGGTGAGGCGCATGCGGACCCAGATAGAAGATCTCTTCTTTTCCATCGGGTGTGAAGATTTCTAGTGTTAGCTGCGGCTTGGGATTGGCCAAGCGTTCCCAGGCGAACCCGGCGCGCCGGGCCTCTTCTGCCACCGGCATTTTCGCGGAGAGTCCGAGGACGATTGTCGAGGACTGGAGAGAATACGCGGAGCGCAGGATGCCTTCCCAAATTTCAGTGGCGGCAGCCACCGACAAATGGACGCTCTTGCCTTGGTGCTCGGCAAGGGCAAGGGCGCGAGTGAAGAGATATTGTTCCCTGGCGCTGAAAAGCTGTTCGGGCGCCAACCCACTCTCGCCGGAAGCGGCCCGCAGCAGGATTCGGATGTGGAGCACCACCACGTCCTGGCGGACGGTGTTGACACGCCGCAGAACGGCCGCGAGATGGTAAAGGGTGTAGTAGTCACGCACCAAAACCAGAACGTTGTCAGGGCGAACTCCTACGGCCTGGAGTGTGAGTTCTTCGCCGGGGACGAGGTGGAACTGATCGAGTTCCGCGTGAATGCCTTTGCGGGCGTGGGTCAGCTTCTCGGACACCGTGAAGAGGCCGAAGAGAATAATCGTGAAGGCGATGCCTGAAGTCGTGGCGACCTGTTTTGTGAGCAGATTGACGAGGGCAATCCCCAGAAGCGCCAGAGTGATCAGGCCGAGTCCGATGGGAATCTCGCGCCCGGCAAGGCGCAGATTCAAGGGAACGCGGTACTCGCGTGGCCCGGCGTTTTTGTAACGCAGCACCAAAACCGCCAAGCCTTTCATGACAAAACTCCAGATCACTCCGAACGCATAAGCTTCACCCAGAAGGTAAACGTTGCCTCGGCTCAGGATGATCGTCAGGATCTGCAGGCCGACCACGAGGTCGATGATCCGATAGGAGGTGCCAAAACGCGGATGCGGACGCCGGAACCAGTCGGCCAGGACACCGTCTTCCGAGACGCGATTCAGAACGCCGTTGGACCCTACAATGGCGGTGTTCACCGCTCCGGCGAGAATCAGGGTACCTACCAAGACAACGAAAGCGTGGAACACCAGGCGGAGGATCAGCGGGCCAGCCATGTTCATCGCCAAGCCGCCGATCAGATTCTCAAAGAAGTTCTTGCGCGCGGCATCCGGAATGATAATTACTGCGAAGAATGAGACCAACGATGTGAAGACCAGGCTGTAGACAAAGATGACCAAGCCGGCTCTCTTCAAGTTGGGCAGTTTGGGATGCTCGATTTCGCGATACACCTGCGCGAGCGATTCCTCCCCGCTCATGGCCAAAATGGAGTGACCGAGGCCGATGAAAATGCCCAACAACCCGATCGTCTGCGGAAGCCTGCTGCGACTCAGCCATCCCAGCGCGTCGTGGGAGAAATGCAGATGACCCAGCGTCGGCAGTGGAGGTAGGTGGCCGCCGCGCATCCAAAGCGTGTAGCCGCACCAGCCAATCAAGAGCACCACCATCACGGTGGTGAGCTGCATGATGCGCAGCGCCTTCTCACTCGATTCCGGGATCCCCTTGATGTTCTCCCACCAGAAATAGAGTGTCACCAGGATGGCGAAAGCGGCAGCCGTCAGGTTCTCGGGTAAGACGATGCCGAGGTGCAGGTAGTGCACGATCTCGTTCAAAAATCCCACGAGGTATTGGCCGGCGGAAACGCCGCTGATGGGACCCGTCAGAATGTAGTCGAACATCAGGGCGGAGACGGATAACTTGGCGAGCGTTCCGCCCATTGCCTCTTTGACCACGCGATACACGCCGCCGCGAACGAACATGCTGCAGCTTTCCACGTAGACCGCTCGCACGGCGTAGGAAAAGAGCATGACGGCAAGAATGAACCAAGGAGCTGATTTGCCGACGGCCTGCTCCGCGATGCCGCCCGCGTAATAGGCAGAGGAGGCAAGATCGTTCAAGACGATCGCCGCCGCTCGCCAGAAGGTAATAAAGGCAAGCATGGCGGTCGTCGCCACCATGACCCGGGGAAGACCAGGCCCGGCAGCGCGGGGAGTGGAAGGTTCGGTGGGATTACTCTCCATCTTGGGTTTTTAGGACAATCTGGGTTGCATGAATGCGTCAGACCATATTCGCACAAGAGTCGGACCGGCGCAAATGGGTTTGCAGCGTGAACCCCCTGCAGGCCTTTGAGGTGCCACGGGACTCAATCGTCAGCCACGAAGCGCCGGTTCTTGCTTCCCCAGCTTTCCGATTGCTCACATCTCTCCCAAAGGAGTGGAATACGTTGAAAGGAATCTGATTTAAGCCCCAACCGCCGTCACCAGGCGACTCGCAAGAAGCGCGCCGCGTGATCGCGGTAGGTGTAGCGTCTCCCACACCGCCCCGTAGGAGTCGTGGCACCGTCGTTGGGCCGACCGCCGGAGCGGGCGGATGGCCGGGGACCCAGCTCTCACGTGCAGTCAGTACCAGGATACGAAGGGAGACTGGAGATTTGCCGTGGGGACGAAGCAGCAGATCTTGAACGCCATTGAGGAGCTTCCCGACGACGCCGGCGTCGAAGATGCCTTGGATCGGCTTTACCTACTTTACTAAGTCGAAAGAGGTCTTCGCCAAGTGGACTGCGGTGAGCTGATCAGTCAAGAAGAGGTCCGGCAGCGTATGGCGAAATGGCTCAAGTAAGGTGGACGACGTATGCGCCGGTCGCGGCAATATCCAAGAAACGCCGGACCTCCGAAATCCACATCACCAACCCCCCTTTCAACTTCGAGTATCGGGATCCGTCGGATGGATGCACTGGAGTTGTATGGGAGGGAACCTTGGACCGGTTGACCGTCCAGCAGCATCGACCTACATCCAACGGGCCGAGAGACAATCCTCCCTGGCAGCTCCGCATCCCTGGAAGGGGCTAGGCCGAAAGCGACACACAACCTCAGTCGTCAGAGCACGAATCGACTTTCTTGGCGACAGCTGTGGCTCAACTACAATAACAACCATACCCGGGAAGCAGGGTGTTTGTTTCTACTTGGCTCGGGTATAGAATCAAGTTCTTCCATGAAGCGAGGGCGACGCCGCAAGTTCCAGGAAGAACGGGCCGTTCGGGTTACCGGGGTGTCGAGGCAGCGCGAGAAGAGCGCTGAGGCGCCAAGCTGGCCGGGCGAGCGGTTTCGTTATCCCACAGTCGCCGGCATCGCGCTCATTGTGCTCTCGACGGTCATCATCTATGCCCAAACCGTCCAGGTTCCGGCGATTGATTACGAGGACTCCTACTATCTGTTACACAATCCCTATGTGAACGTGACCGCTGCATTCTCCCGCCTGGGTGCGGTTTGGAGTGAGCCATATTTTGCGAATTTTCACCCGGTCACCACGACCACTTGGCTCATTGATCGCGCGCTGGCCGATAAGAGCAAGCCCTTCGATGCGCTGCCGTTTCGCATCACGCATCTGCTCTATGCCGTGATCGGCGCGTCGCTGCTGATCCCGGTATATCGCCGGCTCGGCCTTCCCACGATTCTCGCCGTGCTCGGTGCCCTGCTGTATGCGGTTCATCCGATCCATACCGAAGTGGTTGCCTGGCTCTCGGCGCGAAAGGATCTGACGTCGCTGATCTTTATGGCGCTGTCATTTCTCGCCTGGCTGTGGGCGCGCGCTGCCGCAACGCCGAACCAGTGGAGGTTCCGCCACGCGCTTACCATTTTCCTTGTTCTGCTGGCGGTCCTCTCGAAGCCCATCGCCGTGATCCTGCCGGCGCTCTTCGTCGCCTATGAGTTCTGCTCCGAACCACACGCCGGTATAGCGCGTTGGCGTTGGGGGGAGAGGCATAGCTATCCGCTCCTGACACGCACACTGGCGCTGACAGCGATCTTCCTGGCTGTGGGCGGTGTTTGCGCGGTAATCTTCCGCAGCTTGCTCCCAAGAGACCCGATGCACGGCGGCTGGTTGATCTTCGTACCGATAGGCCTGATGCCACTTATGCTGGCGATGGCGCCGCCGGCCACGGAATTGGGGGCTTTCCGCGAGGGAAGCAGCGCCGGAGCGCGCGTGCTGGGTCCGCCGTTCGCCGTGCTCAGCGTGGTGTTCGGCGCGGGTTCCGCATGGACCTTCTGGGCACAAGGGCAGGTGGGCGCGATCAAGGGTGGCTTGACGCTGCTGCCCACGCTCAACCTCACGTTCGATGCCATGCTCGCCTACGCGGGAAAAATGCTGGTGCCCGCCTACATGAGGACCTCCTACACCTGGAGCGACTATCCGTATGTCAGCGTGAAAGGCCTGCTCGGAGCGGCGCTGGTTTGCGCGCTGGTCTGGACCGGTATGCGCCTGGCGGGCTCGCTGGACCGCAACCGGCGGCTCATTGCCTTCGGGATTTTCTGGTACCTGATCGCTTTCATCCCGGTATCCAACCTGGTGCCGACGAGCACGAAGATGGCCGACCGCTATCTGTTCGTGCCCACCGTTGGAGCCATTCTGGGGCTGCTGGCGCTGGCCGCCGCCTGGTTTCCTGCCTCCCGCCGCAAACAATTCGCGGTGTGCGCCGCACTCGTGCTGGTCGTGTCCCTGTATACGGTAGGGTCGTACGCACGCACCGAAGTCTGGTGCGGCAAAACGACTTTGTGGAATGGCCGTCCGCATCCCGATCTGAGCCTGTGGACAAGCGCCGTGGAAACGGATCCCGAGAATGCTTCCGCGCTCCCCAGCCTGGCGCTCGTGTACCTGCGCTTCAATCCGCCGGAGGCCGGCCAGGCGCTGGTGTTTTTGAACCGCGCCTTGCAGCTTAGCGAAGCCAACCAGGCAAAGATCGCGGGCGGCAAGCAGCTCGACCTCTCGCCCCTGTACCAGGATCTGGGCGACGCGTATCTCGCGCAGGCTTCCGGACTCGCCTCCGGCAAGCCAGGCTCCGATGTTTGGCGGCAAAAGAAAGAAGCGTACGTCAGTGCGGTGAAGTATTTCGAGATGGCGTCCCAGAATCCCTCGGGTTTTGCACCATCCGACGCGCGGCTTTTCAGCAGGCTTGCCGACGCCTGCGAAGGTCAGGCGCAAATGGACGTGCAGGAGCTCGCCGACGCCACGCCCGAGCAGCGCGACTCGCTGGTCGTTGAACGCGACAAGCTGCGCAACAAGTCCGATGAGGCCATACACCATGCTCGGGAAATACTGACTGCAGGCAACGTCCCCTCAAGCGATCCCGAATACCGGACTGCGATGATGGACCAGGGCAACATCATTTTCGGCCGCGAAGTGGGTGCCTCGAACGAGGAGAAGGCCGGCTATTACCGGCAGGCGCTGTCGCGTTACCATGAAGCCGCCGCGCTTTTTCCCGACGACCCCCGGCCATTCCTGTACCAGGGACTCTGCTACGAGCGGCTCACCGGCATGGCGCAGTCTCCCGAAGAGAAGCGGAAGCAGTTCGCGCTCGGCGAGGCGGCCTTGCGCAAGGCGCTCACGCTGCAGGTCGCTTCGCCGGACTACGGCCCGGCTCTGCCGTACCGGGCGCTGGCCTCACTCTACGCCCACATGAACGACTTCCATTCCGTGCTGGATTCGCTGAAGAAGGCGCAGCAAGCCGACCCTGTCGCCGCTAAGTCGACGCACTTGGGCCGCGAAATTCAGAGCGTTGAGCAATATCTCGCGGCGCAGGAAAAATCCCGCTGAGGCCCTGAACCCTGCCAAAACACGCGAGGAACAGCCGTGCTCGGCAAGCACTTGTCGTCGGGAATAACCCTGTCCGTATCAACTGACAACCTGCAAGCCTTGTGGTCCGACCCGGGAACTATCGTCCAAGGTGGGCGTCCATCAGAATGGGGCCTTAATCGCCGGTTTCCAGCCAGGTAGAGGTGCGCAGCCACGAGAGGAAGGCCGCTTGCATCAGCCATCCCCGCGGATTGTAGGTGAACGATGAGGTGTGCCCTTCGCATCCCTGATGCTAAACAGGTTGTCTTCCCTGTCGTGGCGGACACACGTCGTTGATACAGGATACCGGGCGGCCTGCCCTGTTGTGGGGGTCAATCATGATGCGAGCTCCCGCTGGAAGCTCCCGCGCTTGGACGCCTCAACCGTAGAAGTGCGACCGGGACTATTAGCCACCGCTCCCCCCGCGTTGGACCGTTTCTTGGCGTATCGTCGCGCACTCGGAGACTACCGTATTCCCTTGTCCCGCAAGAGAATGAGCAGACGCACGGCTGGGAAGTCGGCCACGCGCAAACTGACCCACGACCCAAACGGTAATAGTCCTTCCTCGTCAAGGGGAGTGTTATTTCAGAGGCCGGAAGGGTGGGGTTTCGACCCTGGCCGGAGTGATGCCGCCCCCTTTGTTCGATGGGGCATGCGAGCGGGAACTCGCCTGAGGTTCTTCAGCAGAAGCCGTCGGCTTCGCTTTACAGTCGTCAACCGCCGGTCCCCGCGCACGCGGCCCGGCTCGACCTGGGCGCTCCACTGGCCGTCGCGAAAGTCGAGTACTTCTGCTCAGCTTGGGTGGAGCCGCATTTGGGGCAGGGAGGCGCCTGTTGGTTCCCGCCCAGTATCAACTTCTCGAAAACGTGGCTGCACTTCGGACAAACATATTCAAAGATGGGCATGGATGAGTAGGGTTATTGCTTGGGTTTAGTGGCGCAGCTTGTTGGCTCTTTCTCCCCCGACGGGGAAGCGGACCGTCGCGCTCAGGTAAAGCGCGAGATCCCAGGGATGCGAGGGAGGACGAAAAACCAGAGAATCAAGAACAGGATGAAGACCAATATTCCTTCCATCAGTTGGATGATACGCCCCTGGGGTCATCTGCGGCTAGAGGAGATTGAACCCGCAAGAACCGGGCTCGCTTTGATTAGAGCGCCGGCCAGAGCGATTCCCAGATCTTGAACTCGTGATGAAAACCGATTTGTTCGGTGCGGGTCAACTTTCGACCGGAGGCCACATCCAATGTTTGCTGGAAAATCCTGCGGCCGACCTCCTCGGTGGTTTCCTCTCGTTCCAAGATTGTGCCGGCGTTGATATCAAGATCGGCGTATGAACGGCCAAGCTGGGGATTGGTGCCGATCTTCATGACCGGGCCCAGGGCACAGCCGATGCCAGTTCCGCGCCCGGTCGTGAACAGCACCACCTGCGCTCCGCTGAGAAAGAGGGCGGGAGTGCAAATCTGGTCGTAACCGGGCGTGTAGAGCACATGGAGGCCCTTGCGATCGCCCAGCCACTCGCCGTACTCAATCAAATCTTCGACAATGGAAGTTCCGCCTTTGGCTTTGACGCCGCTGGACTTCAGATAAATGTTATAGAGCCCACCCTTGATGTTGCCCGGGGAAGGATTATCCCGGAAGTAGTCGCCAAATTTCTGGACGTAGGCCTCATAACGCTTGAGCGCATTCATTAACTTGCGGCCGACCGTCCGCGTGCGGGCGCGCCTGACGAGGTCAATCATAGCGGCGCCCTGCAACTCCGGGATTTCCGGGAGGAAGACAGCGGCGCCGGCCTTCACAAACAAGTCTGCCGCCACGCCTACCGCGGGGTTGGCGGTGACGCCGGACCAGCGGTCCGACCCACCACACTCGGTCCCGACGATCAGTTTCGAAATGGAAACTGGCTCGCGCTCGAACTGGTTGGCGTAATGGAGCAGGTTCTCAACGGCTTCCAGGCCACGTTCGACGGTTTTCTCGCTGCCCCCCAATTGCTGGATGGTCATATTCACGACGCGCCGGCTGTAATCGGCAACGGATTCCTGGAATACTGGTGCGGAGCACTCCACACAGGTCTTGCCGCAACCCAGGTCGACGTAAACGGCCGCACCTAGGTTGGGGTGGCGCAAGGTATTCGCGAGCAACTGGTTCAGAATTGTAACGGCCTGGCCATCGGGCATTCCGCAGCCGGATTCGTGAATGAGGGGGACAATGCCATCCACGTTGGGGAACTTCTGGCGAGAATAGATTTCGCGACTAGCGCGCGCGGCAATTTCGCGGACTTCGCTGGAGGAACACATCCCCGAGGTTACGACACCTACCAGGTTCCGGGCGCCCACCGTGCCGTCCGGTCGAACGAAGCCATCAAACGTCAGGGAGGAGAGTGTTGGATCGAGTCGAGTTGGCGTGGGGTTGTCACAGTATCTGACCGGCAGGCGGGGCAGGCGCGAACGCAGGTTGTTTGCGTCGATCGGCTCGCCAAGCTGGACGGAGCGCGAAGCGAGCCCAATGGGATCGCCCAGGGTGATGTAAGGCTGGCCACGGCGAATCGGTTTGATCGCAAAGCTCTGGCCACGCAGGGCCCGGCCCGAAACCGTCATGACCTGGCCGGCGTATTTCAGGCGGGCGCCTTTTTCGATGACGTCCGCCGTGACCACAGCCAGGTTATCTTTCTCGGGCCGGATGACGATCGCGACTTCCTGGAGTTCTTTAAGGTCCATGACGACCACTTTTCCTTTTAAGAGATTAGATACAAAACCAGCCGATGCCTGGCAGGCTTGCTACTCCAGCAAACGCCTGCTTACCCTGTAGCGTCCCCTACCTGCCACGGGCCCCCTCCGATTGCAGGGGTTGAAATCTCCCGGTAAGGGCCTCTGCTTAATTGGAGGTGGGATCTGCAGGACCGGATCCCGCTGCTCACTTTAGCCGGCTCCATTCCTCCGGCCGCGCGATGGCTGCCCGTGCCGGAACCCGCACTCTCGATCCATAGAACGCGTAGTACGTGATGAACGTGTAGCAAGCCAGAGGTACGAGCATGGCAATCGCCATGCTGTGCACGCGCTTGAAAATGAAGGCCATGGCAAGCGGGGCGATCGCTCCACCAATGATGGACATAATGATGATGGAGCCGCCTACCTTGGTGTTGGGGCCCAGTTCCTTGATGCCGAGCGCAAATATCGTGGGGAACATTAGCGACATGAAGAAGCTGGTCATGAACACCGCCCCAACTCCCAGCCAACCGGGAAATAGAACTGCGATTCCTACCAGCGCCACGTTGATGATGCCGTAGGCCCCCATGAGTCGCGTTGGTGGGATGAACTTCATCAGGTACGTGGCGCTGAATCTTCCCACGCCGAACGCCACGAGGGTGCTGGTAAGGAAATAGCCGGCGATTTTCTCCGGCTGATGGGTGTAGTCCTGGATATATTGGATGTAATAACTCCAGGTTCCGACCTGAGCTCCCACGTACAGAAACTGCGCGACGACTCCGTATACAAAGTGCGGGTAATGAATGAGGTCGCTGGCTTTGCCGTGCTGGCGGCTGGTGGCGGGTTCCGCTTCTTCCGCGACCTTGGGGAATTTGGTTCTTAGGATCAGGAGCGCCCAAATGAAAATGACCGTGCCCAGAACGAGGTAGGGGGTGACAACGCGGAGAGTCTCGCTCCGCAGATACGCGTCGTAGGTGCCGCCTGCCTTGAGGGAGGCGACCTGCCGCGGGTTTAGTTCGACTCCGGAGAAGATGAAAACCGTCCCCACCAAGACACCCGTAACGGCTCCGACGGGGTTAAAGGCTTGCGAAAAGTTGAGCCGCCGCTCCGATGTTCTGGGGTCGCCCAGCAAGGCGATGAAGGAGTTCGCCCCCGTCTCCAGGAAAGACGCGCCGCTGGCGATGACAAACAGGGCGAAAAGGAAAAATCCATACTGTCGAACGATCGCGGCCGGCCAGAAGAGAAAAGTGCCGGCGCTGTAAAGGAACAAGCCAATCACCAGCCCGGTCTTGTATCCAAATCTTCGCATCACGAGCGCGGCAGGGATCGCCAGAAGGAAATATCCCATGTAGAAAGCTGACTGGATTAAGCCCGCCTTTAGACGCGTGATCTCAAACGATTTGATGAACTGCTTGATCAGAATGTCATTCATGTTGCTGGGAATACCCCAAAACAAAAACAGGGCAGTGACAAGAACAAACGGCAGGGTATTCCCGGCCGAGAACAACGGAGGGTGCTGATTCAAGTTGGCGTTGGCATTCCGCGTGGGCATAAGTGAAGCTCCGGTTTCGGAAATAGCAGACTATGGATTTTTCATCACGGGCGATGGGGATCGGGACGCGCCCACCTGACGAAGTATTTCTTCATTGCGTTCCAGGCCGCAGCCTTCATCTCTTGGTTCGCAACCTCCCGTCTTGACCTGTAGAGATCTAAAGCAATTCAAAACCAGGATTCAGTCACCAAGCCCAGCTCTTTGAATAGTGGAACTGTAGTTTATCATTCTCCGTAGGTTGTGAACCTCTTCGAGATGAGGGCTGAGTCCCAGATGGACCAGCCGGGCGGCGAGCGCGGGGAAACCACTCTCAGCGCTGCTGACCGCTGGTCACGCACTCCGTGGCGCGCATCAGGGAAGCAATTGAGTCAGGTTCCGCATACTGAAACGATCCTGGGCCTCGCGTCAAGCGTGTAGAGGCTGTCAATGCGCTTGGGCGTTGGCGGGCGCGCCCACTCGTTGCGGCGGATGAATCAGCAGCAGGACGCTGACCGTGGCCAACAGCGGGATCGTACCCGCGAGGAAGAACGCGGGGAAGTAAGAGAACTTGTCAACCAGCCATCCCACCAGCAGCGTGAAGAGGGTTCCGGCCAGCCCCGCCCCCAGTCCGCTCAGACCCGTCACGGAAGCGACGACGTCCTGCGGGAACAAATCGGAGGGGAACGTGAGGCCCATGGTGGACCAGCTTGCGTACCCCCACACCGCGAAACTGATGAGGAAGAGCGCCCAATAGGTATTGTGGGTGGTTGCCGCAGGAATTCCGGCCAAAATCGGGAAGGAACTGATCACGCAAACCCATTTGCGCGCGCGCACCACGGACCCGCCGCGCTTGATCAGGAGACCGGACGCGAAGCCTCCAGTGAAATTCCCGATATCGGCAGCCACAAAGGGAAGCCAGGCGAAAGCCGCGATCTGCTTCAGACTGAACCCACGCGCGTCACTCAAGTACTGCGGCAGCCAGAAGACGTAGAACCACCAAATGGGGTCGGTCAGGGACCGGCCGATGACGATCCCCCACACATTCGATTGCCTCAGCAGACTCAGCCAGCGCTCCATGCCACGCTGCGGGGAAGCGGCGTCGGTGTCGCGCCCCGCCTCGATGAGCGCGCGCTCCTTGATACTCATCCGGGGATGCCGGTCCAGAGGGTGATAAATGGCGAGCCAGGCGATCAGCCAGAGAAAACCCAGGAACCCCGACACCACAAAGGCGTAGCGCCAGCCGAGGAGGATGGCAACCCAGGGGACGGCTGGGGCCGCAATCGCCCCGCCCACGCTCGAGCCGCTATCGAAAATAGCGACCGCAACGCCGCGCTCTTTGGCAGGGAACCACTCGGCAACGGTTTTGCTCGCGCCGGGCCAGTTGCAGCCCTCGCCGATTCCTAAGAGAAAACGAAATGCCCCGAAAGA
>JAIQEZ010000203.1 GCA_020073545.1 Terriglobia bacterium
ACTGTTGAACGAAGGCTATTGCCGATGGAAACCGGAATTTCCGATTTGCGCTTAACCGTCGCCTAAAAGCATACGCCGCTCCCCTTCTTTCTTGGGTCCAGTTCAGATCGCCATGGCTCCTTTCAGGTAGCATCGCGGCTCGTTTCGGCCCTTCCGCCGACTTCCATGGTTTATTTCCCGCCTCCAGCCTGCCTCGCCGCTTCTCATACCGGAGGGAGAGGGCACCGTTTTCCACTGAATCAAAGGGACTCCCTTCCACTTAGTAGGCGTTCTTCCCCACAGAGAATTTCCCAGTACCTCTCAGTTTGTCCCTGTGGATTCAGTCATCCTAGTGCGCTGGCGGGTTGTTTCCGGGTCACCTACGGGGGTCGGGTTCGAGCCAGCACTTTTTTGTGCCGTTCGGACAACGTCGCGTGCTGGCTGTAAATATGCCTCCACAGCAGGTCGGTCATCGCTCGAAAACCCTGACCACACTCGGGACAAACGCGGTTCCTTGCGCCTGCGGGAACCTTTCGCTTCTTCTTCATATGCGCCATATTACCCGCGAAATGCAACATTACAGTGCTACCTGCACCCGTTTCGTTCCCACTTGTCCTTAGTTTTCCCCTCGGCGACCGTCTGCCACTGCGTGTTGCTTGGTGCATCTGCCCCACCGCACGGAATCTGCCCGCCGCGTAGTTACGAGGTCTCACACATCACAAAGTGAACTGCGTCGCTGCGACAGTCAGAAGAGCGCATGAGCGAAAGTACGGAGCCCGGTGGTCATGTATTTCAGGGGGAAATGCGGGACATCAAGCTCCTCGAGCTGCCGAAATACCTGGGGGTCGGTGACCTCGCCGGTTATGACTAAGACACGACCAACATGGCTGGCTCGGACGTTCCTAACAACTGGGGAGACTCCGTTGGGCGGCACTTCCACCCCTCGCAGATCAAGAATCAACCCGTCACAGTCGTCCTTCATGAACTCCTCAAGCCTCTCACGGGCGCTGTGGGTTACGTCGCCTTCAGATTCGACGCCTGCCAAGAGTACGGACAGGGCGTTCCGAATACCAGATGCCTTTTCGGCAGTGAAAATGTATCTCTCACCTTCCTTCGCCATGGACCCTCCACAGCCGCCTGGGGCCGCTGTTGAGCATGGTTATATACTGCCTGTGTTAGTGACGGCGGCACAATAGCACCAAAGTACCATGAGAACTCTCACAGCGTTAACCAACCGCGAAACCCGCTCACGGGGAGAAACTTGCCGACAGCCAAAACGCAAATTCGTGTCAAAAACAAGGCTGCGCGGTGTAGACTCACAATAACGCGGCACTACAGAATGGAAATCACGGGTTACGCAGCTGAGCGGTGGCAACTGAGCACTGGGAAGAGGAGGCCATTATGAAAGTCCGAGGATATGCGGCACTGGGGCCGGGCAACGCGCTCGAACCTTTTGAGTACGACTTGGGCCTGCTTGGAGCGAACGCTGTGGAGATCCAGATAGAACATTGCGGCATGTGTCACACCGATCTGCATCTTGTCAACAACGACCTCGGCTTCAGCCATTATCCCTTAGTTCCAGGACACGAGATCATCGGCACGGTGTCGCAGGTGGGCTCTGCGGTGAGGAGCTTTAGGGAGGGGCAGCGCGTGGGGGTGGGTTGGAACTCTGGCTGTTGCGGAGAGTGTGAGTACTGCGCGCAGGGCGAAGAGAACTTGTGCTTGAAGTGGGAGGGAACCTGCACGCATGGCTTTGGTGGCTACGCGAGTGCCATCCGCGTCAACCGCCGGTTTGTTTTTGCCATTCCCGATGGCATGGACTCTGCTAAAACAGCGCCGCTGTTGTGTGGCGGGATCACTGTCTATGGCGCATTCCACGCATACGAAGTCAGCCACGCGATGCATGTGGGGGTCGTAGGGGTAGGCGGTCTAGGTCACCTCGCGCTAAAGTATGCACGCGCCATCGGTTGCGAGGTGACTGCATTCTCCACCTCACCGGACAAGGAGGCGGAAACTCACCGCTTCGGTGCACATCACTTCGTAAACTCGCAGGATCCCTCGGCCATGGGAAGGTTGAACAACTCGCTCGACTTCATTTTGGTCACGGTGTGTGCGGACATAAACTGGGCCGACTATCTGGGTGTGCTCAAGCCCAAGGGTAAGCTCTGTATCGTTGGTGTCCCACCAAGCGACATTCGCGTCCCCGCTGCGCACCTCATCTTGGGCCAGAAATCCGTGTGTGGCAATCCTGTTGGGAGCCCGTCACTGATCCGGGAGATGCTGGAGTTCTCCGCGCGCAACGGCATAGAAGCGCAGGTCGAGCGAATGCCCATGGATCAAGTCAACGAGGCTCCCGGAGGCGGCACTGGCTCTGGCCACCCAGACCAACTCCACGGTGGAGTCGAGCTATCAGGCCTCCCTTTATGCGTTCAACTTGATCAGGCGTATCTCTTTGAACCCTACCGGGGACGCCGTGGCGATGGGCATATTCGCGAATACGGAGTTGGGACGCGAGACCATACCATCCCTCTGGCCCGTACGGGGGGAGATCACGGCGGGTTTTGGGCAGCGGCTGGATCCCTTCAGTGGAGAGGGGGCTTTTCATCGTGGCGTGGACATCGGGGCTCCCTACGGCGCCAGGGTCGAGACTTCGGCTGATGGCATCGTCTTTCTGGCCGGACCCAATTTCGGGTACGGCAACGTGGTCCTGATCGACCACGGCTTTGGACTCACGACGAAATATGGGCACCTCAGTAAGATTTTTGTCGTGGTGGGCGGGGAGCTCAAACGAGGACAAGGCGTCGGCACCGTGGGAATGACCGGTAGGGCGACGGGCCCACATCTGCATTACGAAGTGATTGTCAACGATACCCCCGTAAACCCGGCGAAGTACTTGCGTGAGTAGCGGGCCTCTGAAGTGACAGCGGAGGTTCCGGCGAACGTGTAGTCACGCACTCGGAAACAGTCGTCCGCAGTCACTCCGCGACAGTTAGCGGCTGACTGGCCTTAGAGTCGCAAACCGAACAAGTGGCCGCATCGGGTTGCCAAGGGGACTCTCCCAACGCCGTGGGTGCGCTGCCCTGACTGGACAGGGAGGCGAGAATGGCAATATTTGGATTCGGCGCTACCTACGACCGAGAAGATGTATCAAAGCGATTCATTGCAGCCGGCGCTGCCTGTGTCGGATGGCCGGAGACCGACGCTCGACCGCTCATTCTCCACCGCATCAAGATCGGAGACATCGCGTTTTTGAAGTCCTTCAACCCTCAGGTCGGGCTCATTATCAAGGCAGTTGGGATTGTCACAGGCCGGGAACCGGAAGAGGTCGAAGACACGCTCGGAGATCTTGGCTGGGGTGTTGCGGTGCAGTGGGTATGGCAAGGGGAGGAGCGTATTGGGCTACTTGAGGATAAGTACCCCGTGTGGAGCATCACGCTCCACGAGGAGTACAACCCGGCCATTCAGGAACGAGTGATCGAGTTGTTGCTCCAGCACAGAACTCCCCGCTGACGGCGTGGGGCTTTACACGCTGGCAATGATACTTGCTCTTGCAGCTTTATCGCTCACTCAAGGGTGTTGTCTCGCCTACGGCTAGCTGAGCCTTCGTCTTGAGCTTCGTGGTAGTCTCCCTTTTTGTGAGCCCTCCGCCTCCGTCAAAGGAAGCGCCAACCCAATTCTTGGGACGCGTTTGTGGGTGTACCCCTAAGTCCCAATGTACCCCTGGGCACTCGTGAAATTCCTATGCAGGCGGAGGCACTAAGTAACCCCATATCAGACCAGCCCTCATGGAAAACGGTACCCTCCCCCCTCCAGCAAGAGAAGCGGCAACTCAATCCTGTTCGTTACGAAAACACAAAGTTTCGTAATGCCCCTAGTACAGACGGCACTTGATCCCTCCAGCAGCGGCTGGTCAAGACGAACGGGCGTCTGGTCAAACATGCCCGGTACTATTGGTTGCTCTTCGCGGAGAGCCATCTGACGCGGCGGCTGTATGCAGTTATGCTGTGCAGGATGGCGGCGCTACCATCGCCATCGGGGCAGGCGAATGTGCCGGCCGGAGGCGGAACTCGGCGGCGAGGTAGGCTTGGTCAGAGAGGTGTCGGGGTTATGGGTTGGAAAGGTGGCAGTTTAGGGCTTTGGAACCGTCCGAAGAGGTAGGACGAGGGCCTTGTGTGATCGCTGAGGCGCTCAACAGGAATAGCCCGACCAGACTATTGCATTCAGAGGCGGTCTGGTGTAGGCTATCTATGTGCCGGGCATTGAAGACGGAAATCCCGGACAATCCTTCTTTCCTGTGCTAAGCCCGGGGGCGAAAGGCGAAGAACCATGCCAGCCAAGCGTTACAAATTCGACACAAGCCGCCGCCGTCGTCTTCCCAATAACGTAGCCAGTTGCTCTACTAAGGAAAGGATTAATTCATGAATGTAAATGTCACCGCTCCAATGTTGCCACGATTGCATCCAAGAATTGCGGCGGGCAATTTGGTGCAACACGAATTATCTGTCCATGCTTTAGAACAAGCTCAAGCACGGAATTGAACAAATGAGCCGGATGTGGCTCAATAGTTCCAATACCAGCATCAACTAAACGAACCGGGACAAATGGTGGTGGCCCGGCGGCGATTTCCTCTCGCTCAGGTGGAGGTTGTGTACTTTTTCGCTTGTTCTCTTGCCGGCGGCTTCTAGATTTGTCCGGCCTGTTCTGACCGGGCAGAACTTCTGTTTGCCTTTCGAGCTTTTCGACCCATCGCCTCCATTCTGACAGCTGCCACTGCTGGTATCCCTCGCGCCGACAGAACTCGGCTTGGGTCAGACCGCTAGCTTTCCATTTAGCGACCGTCGCGATCCTTCGCTCGCGGCTCTCCGCGAATTTCTCAATCTTCTTCCTCATTTTGCATCCCTTGTCTATCAATAATATGGTTAGATGGTCGTCTTTATTGAAGGCTCGGCAAACAACTTTCTATTTGTTTCTCATTGCGCGATGCGCTCAACTTGCAAATCAAACCATGATGCTTGTTTCGATTCAACACGAAAGCACCGGACGCACACGGTGGGTTTGCTGGGGGGCTTGGCAATCTCGCAGGGCAGTTGGGCCAAAATAGCGGAGGATTTTCACCGTCGGCGGCCTTGCCTGGAACATTTTGTATGGCTAAGCCAAAGAAGGGTTCCAAACCCAAAGACGCTCCACCTGGCACTTTGCCGATTGATGTGGCAGGGCCTAATCTTGGGCTTGACCATGACGACGTTGAGAAAATAAAAGGGAGTGTGGGAGCAGGCCCAGCAGACTGGACTGGTATAGCTCCTAACGGTGATGTAATAACCGGTGACTCTGAAGGTAACTCGAATAACCATGGAAACTATGGACAACATATTAGCGGAAATAAGTGAGTTACACTAACTGAGATCCTATTAAGAGAGAAGCTAAGATGAGCACACGAAAGTTCTCAATATCGTTAAGGTTTT
>JAIQEZ010000055.1 GCA_020073545.1 Terriglobia bacterium
CGCTGGACGGTGCGGGGACTGGAAAATGTTCGGACGCAGTGGGCGCTGCTGTGCACCGCTTATAACCTGAAGAAGCTTTGGAAGGCGGGCCGACGTTCGCAGGGCCCCTCAACCCGCACCCCGCGCGCCGGGAAACCCGCACCCCTGTCACGCTTAGGCCCAACACCTCTCCCTCACCTCAGCTACGCCTGAGTTCTGAGACGGACTCCTTGGGGGAGAGGGTGGTCCCGCAGGGCGGGACCGGGTGAGGGGGTCACGCACAGGAGATGGACGGAATGTTCCGTGACGGGCTCTTAGGCCCCAGGTACACGCGATGAAAGCTCTCTTCTTTGACGGGAAACTCAGCCTGCGCGAAGTTGCCCAGCCTCAGCGTGCGCCGGGCGAGGCGCTGATCCGGGTTTTACTCGCCGGCATTTGCGGCACAGACCGGGAAATCCTGAAAGGTTATTCGGGTTTTCGCGGGATTCCCGGGCACGAGTTTGTGGGGCGGGTAGTGGAATGCGACGACCCGAAGTGGGTCGGCCAGCGCGTGGTGGGGGAAATCAACCTCGCCTGTGGCCGGTGCGAATGGTGCGCGAAGGGCTTGGGCCGGCATTGCCCGCACCGCACCGTTCTGGGGATTGTGGACCGCGACGGCGTGTTTGCCGAGTTCGTGACTTTGCCGATCGCGAATTTGCACAGAGTTCCCGACGAGGTTTCCGACCAGGCGGCAACGTTCGTCGAGCCGGTGGCCGCGGCCGTGGAAATCCTGGAGCAGATGCCCCTCGCGCCGGGAACACGCGTGGCGATCCTAGGCGACGGAAGGCTGTGTCTGCTTACCGCGCAGGTGCTGAAGCACGCCGGCGCGCAGGTCACATTGATCGGACGACACGGATGGAAGCTGGACCTGGCGCGGGCCTGGGGCATTCGGGTTTTGAGCGAAGGCGACGAGGCACTTACCCCCAGCAGCTTTCCGGTAACCGTGGAGGCGACGGGTTCGCCGCGTGGCATCGACGAGGCGCTGCGGTTGGTCGAGGCGCGCGGCACGGTGGTGATGAAATCCACATTTCACGGCGCGGCGTACTTCGATGCCACGAAACTCGTGGTGGACGAGGTCACCCTGCTCGGCTCCCGGTGCGGGGTCTTCACACCGGCTCTCGAGATGCTCCGGCGAGGACACGTGACGGTTCACCATCTGATCAACAGGATCTTTCCGCTGGAACAGGGCCTCGAGGCCTTCGAGTATCTGGAGCAAACCTCGGCATTGAAGGTCCTGCTCGCAACCTGAATCTGTTGGTCGAACGGGGCGGTAGCTGCTAGACTCCTCAGGTCGCAGCGGTTTGGCTGCCCACGGAAGAAAACCCGGCGGTGAGAGTCTGCGTTAACTCCCCAGGGCCGGTCTTGCGCGAGGCGAGGTGGCATGCGTAGCCCATCGGTTCGAAAATCAGGAGTTTTCCATCTCCTAATCCTGCTGCTCGTCGCCGCAATGCTCGGCCCGGGCAGGGCGGAGGCGAAGAAGAAGCCGTCGCCGCCGCCCCCTGACCTGCCCGGGCACATCAACTACCTGGCGAAGCAACTCCCCGGCGTGATGCTCGAGGATGCCGGGCCCCTAACGGGCGAGATCCAGAAACTGGTTGTAGACCACATGGTGCAATGGATGGCGAATCGCACGCCTACGGACGTGGAGGTGCGGCGCGAACTGGAGAGTGCCTTCTCCCTGCTGCATTACCCGCTCTTCGGCCAGCCTGCAGCTTTCACCGAACCCTGGAAAGGTGGCACGGTGATCGGCGCAGGATACACGCTGGGTTGGACGGACTACGACCGGCAGAACGTGGTGATGGTTTTCGAAAACCGCGACGGAAAAAGCCGGCTGGCGACCGTCACGAATTTTGTCCCGAGAACGGATCTTCATTACGAGATGCTGCCCGCGCAGAGCTGGGACGACCTCCGCTTTTTCATCTACGGATTCCGGCTGGGCAAAAGCCAATTGCGGCTCACAGCCATTCTCTATTCGTTCGATGGACAGAACCTGAAGTCGCTGTGGGAAACTCACGACCTCTTTGACGGGAAGATGGACGTGCAACCGGACAAGGTTGTGATCCGTTATCTCAAGGAAGACGAGTACATTCGAGAAGTCACGGCCAAGCGCAAGCCTCCCCGGCACGAGGCCGTCTACTCGATCACGCCGAACGGCCTGCAGTTACAGAACGACCACGAGATTCCCTTCTGAAATCCGGAGATCCGATTCCTAATTGGCGCGTTCGAGATATTTGCCTTCGGCGGTATCGACGCGGATTTTCTCCCCCTCGCCGATAAAGGGCGGCACCTGGACCACCAATCCGGTTTCGAGCGTGGCGGGTTTCGTGACGTTGGTCGCCGACCCGCCCTTGATGCCCGGCTCGGTCTCGACCACCTTCAGGTCCACGGTGGCAGGCAACTCAATATCCACGGGACGTCCTTCGAAGTACTCCACCTTGAGCATGACGTCGGGAACAAGGTAAGAGGACCGGTCGCCGACGGTTTCCTGATGGAGGGAGATCTGTTCGAAGTTCGCGGTGTTCATGAAGTAATACGAATCGCCATCGGAATAGAGGTACTGCATCTCAACTTCGTCAATCTGGGCGCGCTCGACCGTGTCTTCCGAGCGGAATCGGTGGTCAATCAGCGAGCCCGTGCGCAGGTTGCGCATGCGGGCCTGGACGAAGGCGCGCAGGTTACCGGGTGTCCGGTGCTCCGCCTTGTGGATGGTAAAAAGTTCATTGTTGTGCCTGATGATCATTCCGGGTCGGAGATCATTCGCGTTCATAACCGTTCCTTCATTCTGCTGGAGGTGGGGCTTAAAACAGGATGGAGAACCTCGGAGTCCTTTCCCGCAAGAGCCCGAATACACAATTCTAGCGGCTTCTTACCGTTGCGTCAACGGCTGAGCGGAACCGGGTTGTGTCAAGCATTTGTCAGTTGGGCTCCGCGAGGATACAAGGCTTCGAACCGACTCTTTCCGCAGCGAGCGATCCAGAGGCGGAGCTTCAGCAGGTTATGCGCGCCGCGTCGTGTCCAGCGCATGCCCCAACGTTTGAAGCGCCGACCAATGAGGATCTCGATGTTTTTCTCCATCGCTCCGGTGCCGTGCGTGAGCAAGGGGCGGGCGGCGGGCGAGACTTGCGACCGCAGTCGATCCACCGCCGTGATCGCCTCGGCATGGCGCATCACATAGGCGAGCAACTTCTGTCGCGCCTCTTCGCTGGCCGCGTCGGCGCCCACCAAGTGGCGCAACGAGCGGATCAGCGCGGTCACCCGACCCTGGTACACCCAGCGCCGCAGCCGCTTGCACAACCGGGGCAGGTGCCCGGCGAAGGACGTGATCTGCTCCAGCAGATGCCAGCGGTCGAGTTGAAAGACGTGGCCGGGGAAAACCTGCGCCGCCCCTTGGCAGATCCATTCCGCGCCGTCTCCCTTCACGAGCACGTGCTTCGCCCGCGCCACTTGAAAGCGGTCCTCCATCCGCACCGAGAAGCGCTCGGCGAACTCTTCCGGCTCTTCCACTCCGCCGTGCACCACTTTATCCGTCAGCCTCCAGCGCTTCGGCCCCTGACGCTCCTTCTGGCTGTAGCCGATCCCCAGCTTCATCGCAAAGTGCTCTTCCCCTTTTTCCTGGCTGCGGACTATCGTATCGTCCCACTCCGCCACCACGACTTCGCGTGCTGCCGGGGGACTCGACCCCGAGGGCGCGGAGGGAGTGAGTTCGCGGGCCTCGACCGCCTCCCCGAGCGGTTGCACCCAACCGTGCACGCTCTGGGCGCTCACCGGCGTCCCCAGTTCTTCGCTCAGCACCGTGCTGGCCTCTCGGTAGGTCATCCGGCTGGCCAACTCCGCGGCGCGCTTCTTCACCCCCGGACTCACCCGACTGTGCCGCTCCAGGCCCAGCAGTCGGTCCAGCAGGCAGGTCGTCGAGTCTGCGCCCTTCACGCGCCAGCGCTCGAACACCACGTGCCCCAAGGTTGTGTCCAAGTCCCGCTCCACACGCCGTTGCCGCGCCGCCTTCGGGTGAGCGGCCAATGCTGCTTCGTCCAGCGCCTCGAACCCCTTCAGCAGCAACTCCCGTCCGGCCTCGTCCCGCGCCGCTCGCACCCGCTTCTCCAAACGGTTGACGTCGAAATCTTCTTCGCTTATCGTCAGTCGAACCACGACCTCGATGGTCTGTGGCAAGGCTCACCTCCAAGTCGTCATCGCCTGACTTGCTTGGTTCGTGAGCCTTTTACTTTTTCCGGTACCCTTTGTAAAGCGCGGTGGAAATGACGCGCCGTGGAAACCGTGGAAAAGTCCAAGAACCAGAACGACTTTCCCACCGTTCCCCCCGTGCTTGGAAATCCGGCAAAAGGCGGCCGGATTTCCACATTCCCACCGCGCCTGCGGCGGGTCTTTGTCTCTCAACTGCCAAAAAGATTACACATCCGCGGAACCGGCAAGGCTTGCAAGTGTGCAACCTTGTGCTATGATGGCGGGTGAATAGGGGCGAAAACCCCCAGCGGAGTTTCTTCCCGGTGGCGCCAATGGAAACCGTTTCCGCAGAACGGGTAACCCGGCGACGAAGCCTGCGAATCGTCATGAGAGTGCCTCTCTACGTCAGCCCCGCGGGTGCACCTCCGACCGCCGAATGGGAACCCGTTGAGACCCTGGTCATCAACCTGCACGGGGGGCTGATCCGCAGCCGCCAGCTATTCCCTGTCGGGACGCTGCTGGATATCCGCATGCGAAACACGCAGCGTTCCACGCGGGGTCGAGTCGTGTACACGGCATCAGGGGCAACCGAGCCTGCACATGAAGTCGCCTTTGAAATCCTAGAGCCGCCCGGGTTTTGGGAAGTCAATTTCCCGGCCGACCGATGGTCTGAAGCCGCGCAACCTTCCCCCCGCCAACGCTGAGCGCGGCTCCGGATCTACCCATGCCCAAGGATGGCCCTATGCTGGTGCGTGACTTCATGACAACCGACCTCACCACCCTGCAGGAGGACGAGACTCTGCTGGACGCGGCGCTGATCTTTGCCCGCTCCACCCTCCGCCATATTCCCATTGTGCGCAACAACAAACTGGTGGGCATCGTCACGGAACGGGATTTGAAACATTACGCGCCGTCCATCCTCTCGGGAATTCCCGCCGAGCAGTACAACCAGTTGATGGAGACCACGCCCCTGTCCAAGATCATGACGCGCGATCTGGTTACCATCCGGCCGGAACGATCCCTGTTCGATGCCGCGCAGACTCTTTACGACCGGCGCATCGGGTGCCTGCCGGTGGTCGCAGACGGCGAATTGAAAGGGATCATTACGACCACCGACATGCTGAAATTGCTCGTGCACTTGCTGACAGAAAAGGGCGCCGCCCCGCCGGGGCAGGCACGCTGAACGGGCCGGGGGCCCAGGTTCCCTTGAGGTACGCTGGCGCTCCGGGGCGATGGGCAGCCCGTATGATCTTTTGTCATGAGCTGGCTTGACCTGCCGCGCCAACCAGAAACCGAAGTGATGGACGATCAGGGTGAAGTGGAAGCGTACGCCTCCGCGGCCGCGCAGGCGTTCCTCGACGCCATCGACAACACGCTGGTGGACCAGGTGCTCGCGTTGGCGCCAGCGGGATTGTTGCTGGATATCGGCACCGGACCGGGCGGCATTCCTCTGAAAATCGCGCGCCGCTGCCCGGAAATGCGCGTGGTAGGCGTGGACCGCTCCGCGAACATGATCGCGGCCGCGCGCCGCGCAGCCGCCGAGCAGGGCCTGAGAGAACGCGCCTCGTTCCTGATCGGCGACGCCTGCCAACTCGGCTTGCCCGCCGGCTGCTTTGACGTGGTGCTCTCCAACTCCCTCCTGCACCACCTGGAGCGGCCTGCGGCGCTCTTTCAGGAAATGGCGCGCATGGCGAAACCCGAAGGGCTGATCCTGCTTCGCGACCTGCGCCGGCCGTCGCGACTGGCCTTCCCGTTTCACGTGCGCTGGCATGGCCGGTACTATTCTGGACTCATGTACAAGCTCTTCGCGGACTCGGTGCGGGCAGCCTACACCCCCGCCGAACTCGCGGACTTGCTGCGCGAATCGCCCCTGGCGGAGGCGCAGGTCTTTTTGCATGAGCGCACCCATTTGGGTTTTGTTCGCGACGGGCGGAGGAGCTGGAGGAACTGACCCGTGCTGCGGGCTTGACTCTATGGGTCATGGAGCGCCGAATGGATTTCATACCGAACACAGATAAGCCAGGTTGCGCGACGACCCGACGGCGCAGCCGGCTGCACGCATTGATCTTGGCTCTGGCTTGTGCGCTCGCCGGCGGCACGGCAGCAGCCAAGGACAAGCCGCCGGTTCAATATCAGATTCCTCTTCCTGCGGCGCCCGATTTTTCGCGGCTCGATTGGCTGCTGGGCGAGTGGGCGGGCAAAACCGTGGGCAGCAGTCCCGCCGGCGAGGTCCGGCTCTCCGTCGCCCTCGACCTCGAAAAGCACTTTCTGATCTTTCGCGGCGAGGCCTCGCTGGCCGCCACCCCGACAGTGCCCGCGACGAAAGAGTCCTGGATGGGAATCCTCAGCGCGAACCCCGGTGGACCAGGATTCACTCTGCAGGTATTCTCCAGCACCGGCTTCATGACTCGCTATCGCGTGACGGTGGACGGGCCGCAGGTCCGCCTGAATCCCGAGGGCGGCGACCGGCCCCCGCCGGATTGGCTCTTCCGGAGAGTCCTGGAGCGCACCAGCCCGGGCGAGTTCACAGAAAGCGTGCAGGCGGCGCCGCCGGCCAAACCCTTCTTCGACTATTACACCGCCAACCTCACGCGCGTGCCTCCTGCGCAGAAGACCACCCCTGCTCATTGACTGCACAAAAAGAAGGGGGTGTAATATCCTTCCTGGCCAACTGCCAAACGGGCTTCTCGAGGACCCGTGCGGTGGGGGCCTGGTGGAGCTTATCCACCCAATGCCCGAGGAGGTGGTTCCATGTCCACCGGAAAGAAGGTCGCGCTCAGTCTGCTGATTGCCCTGCTCGTCATCGTCGTGGGGCTGGCGATCATCGTCCCTCTGCTGCTCGACGTCGATCGGTATCGACCGGAAGTCGCCGCGCACATCCAGCAGGAGACCGGGAAACCTGCCCAGATCGGGCGCCTGGCGCTCACGATCCTTCCTCAGGTCGCCATCCGCGTGGATGATTTCGCTCTGGGTAATCCTCCCGGCTTCCCGTCGGGTGATTTCGTGAAAGCCCGCAGGATCTACGCGGTTGTTGATGTATTCGCGCTGTTGCACCACAAGGTGGTCGTCAACTCTCTGATGCTGGACGATCCGGCCATCAATCTGCTCTCGGACGTTCATGGCAAATGGAACTTTGAAAACGCTCCCGCCAAGAGGGCCGCGCTAGTGGATCCGCCGGGCGATGAAAAGGCCTCGTTCACGCTGGGTGTCATCTCCAAAGTGAGTATCAATCAAGGGCAGTTGGTGGCGGCGAACCTGCTCGCGTCGGGGGCGCCGGGACCGGCGTTCATGGAAGTTCACGGAGCCTCCCTCGACTTGCGGCAGGTGGACTTGAACGCCTTCACCACGGCGTCGCTGGGCGGGCCCACTGCGCCGCCGGGTGCGCTCGCGGCCTCGGCAGGCTGGCTCCTCGCCGTTGTGTACGCCGCCGCTCCGCAGGCCCCGCTGGTTGCACAGGGAACGCTTAAGGCGGATTCGCTGCAGTTTGGCGCCCTCGGCGTGACGAAATTGAAGTCCAAGGTGCGCCTCTATCCCAAGCAGGTGTTCTTTGACAATCTCGACATGGACTGCTATGGCGGCAAGGCTACGGGCGATCTTTCTTTAAACTTCGCGGGCGAAAATCTGCGTTACAGCACGGACGCTCGCCTGAAGGGCGTCAACGTCGCCGAGTTCCTGAAAACCTTCCCGGAAGCCCGCGGCAAGATGACGGGGACGGCGGAAGGGACGGCGAAGCTAAACGGTGAGGTCACCCACTCACCCGATCCCCTGGCGGGCATCCGCGGCGCAGGCCAGATGAGCGTTCGCAACGGGGAACTCCCTAGCTTGCAGCTCAACCGCAATCTGCGCCTGCTGGCACGGCTGGCAAACCTCGGTCCCGCCACGGGCGACCCCTCGTCGTTCTCCTCGATCTCTACGGATTTCAAGATTGCGGAGCGGAGACTTTCGAACAGCAAGATCACGATCGTGGGCAAAGGCGTGAATGCGGATGGCTCCGGCAGCATGACCATGGGGGGTGAGGGAAGCCTGGATTACCAGGGCGTCGCCAAGATCGCCGCCGGCGCTAATCCGCTCACGAACGTCCTAGAGGGCGCTTCTGGCGCCACGCTTGCGGACGGCAGCCTGACTCTTCCCTTTACGGTGGGAGGAACATTCGCAAATCCCAAGTTCTCGGTGAAGGGCGGCGGCGCACCTGGGGCACTCGGCGTGGCGCAGGGAGTCGTGCAGGGCAAGGCGCAGCCTGTCGAGGTTGTCAGCGGCATCGCGGGAATGTTGAGGAAAAAGAAGAAACCGCAGTAAGAACCCTCAGCGCGGCAGTAGCGCTGACCTTCAGGTCAGCACATAGTGGACAAACCCCAACCCGGGGCCGCCGTACCGCAGAGTCTCGTCCCGAAGAGACTCTGTGGTTCTTCGTTGGGGTCTGCTGCCGCAGTGTCTCAACCCCTGTACGATAGGTAATATTTCAGTAATACGCAACGATATAAAACATACAAGGCGCAAAGTTTGAAACACCCAGAGTCCGCGCTACTATCTCTCGCAGCGGGGCAGACGGCCCTTGCGACCATGATAGGCGACGCACAGATGACACGAGCTGTGCAGGATGCAGTCCTTGGGGCAGGGACACGTGTCGACGCCGCGCTCGGTGGGTGTCGAAGGGACGCCTGCGGGAAGGTCGGCGAGGTGCGCCGTGGCGATCGCGAGCCGCTTTTCCTGCTTCGTGAATTGCCTCTCTGGTGGCATGGACGCCCTGTCCTCCATTCCCATGGCGTCGATCATGGCTAGCAGCGCAAAGTTACGCGCGGCAGCGCAACGTTTGACGCGCCCGCCGCTTTCTGCTACAAACGGACGATGCCCAAGGTGCAACCGGTGAATAACCTCCACGTAGTGCAGGCCGCAGCGCGTCTCGACCACGTGCGCTATGCCATACGCGATCTGGCGGTGGTGGCGGAGCGACTGGCGCGCGAAGGCAAGACCATTCTCCCGCTGAATATTGGCGATCCCCTGAATTTCGACTTTCGCACCCCGCCCCACCTGATCGAGGCCGTGAACAAAGCCATGCGCGACGGCAGGGACGGCTATGCACCCTCGCTCGGCGTTCCCGAGGCGATCGAGGCCATCCGCGCCGAAGCCGAACGCAAGGGGATTCGCAACATCCAGAGCGTCTTCCTGACGGCGGGAGTGAGCGAGGCCGTGGACGTTTGCCTGACCGCGCTCGTGAACCGCGGGGAGAATGTCCTGAGCCCCAGCCCCGAGTACCCGCTGTACTCGGCGGTGCTGGCCAAGCTCGATGCCCAGCCCAACAGCTACTCGCTCGACGAGGAAGCCGATTGGGAGCCCGATCTGGAAGATATCGAGCGCAGGATTTTTACCGGAACGCGCGCCATCCTGGTGATTAATCCCAACAACCCCACGGGCGCGGTTTACTCGCGGAAGACGCTGGAGCGGATCGCCGAGTTGGCACGCCAGAATAACCTGGTGATCTTCTCCGACGAAATCTACGACAAGCTGATTCTGGACGGCGAGCCCCACACCTCGCTCGCTGCCTTGGCGCCGGATGTTCCGGTGGTGACGTTCAATGGACTCTCCAAATCCTATCTGGTCCCGGGCTGGCGCGTGGGTTGGGCAGTAGTGAGCGGCGAGGTGGCGGCCGTCAAGCCTTACCTGGAAGGGGTTCATCAATTGCTGCGGGCGCGGCTGTGCTCGAGCCACCCGCAGCAATACGCGGTGCGCCCGGCGCTGGAGGGCCCGCAGGATCATTTGGGCGAGGTTCTCAGCAAGCTGCGGGCACGGCGTGACCTGACCGTGAGCCGGTGCCGCGCCACGCCACACGTGAGTTGCGTCACGCCGCGCGGGGCGTTTTACGCATTCCCCCGCATCGAGATTTCGGACAGCGACAGACAGTTTGTGAGGCAGTTGCTGATAGAAAAACAGGTGCTCGTCGTGCATGGCGGCGGCTTCGGCCAGGCCCCGGGAACCAAGCACTTCCGCATCGTTTTCCTCCCGGATGAGGCCACGCTGGAGCGCGCCTACCAGGGTCTGCGCGCCTTCATCGAGGAGCACTACGCCTGAGGAATGACTCGGCCGCAAGGCAGGAGTGGACCGGCCGCTTCTCAAAGAGGATAAGGGGAGATGAGTGAGGACGCGCCGAAACCCGCCCGCCACGGGCCCACGCCGGAGCTGCCGAACCAGTTCTGTCCGGTTTGCTCGAGCCGGCTCGAGTCGCGACACCGCAAGGTGCTTTGCCCCCGGTGTGGATTCTTCATGTCTTGCTCGGAATTCGAATAGGCTGGGGCAGCACCCTCGGTATTTATCGTCGAAAATGGCCGTGGGGCGGTTCCAGGTTGTCGAGTCGGGCTATGACCGGCGGGGCGGCAATCGTAGGGCGGCGCCATGGCAAATTAATCGCCGCCCGAAGAATCGCGTGATTTACTTTACGCCAGGAGCCTTGTAGAATGCGCGTTTCCGCGTGGCAGAGAGGCGGACCTTGTGTCCGGAGCAGGCTGCGCGGTGTGAAGTTTTCATACTCGCGGGTAACTCCCGCAAGAATCATCGTTTTTCTCGAGTCCCAAGGCTGCTCCGGGAGCCTGCTTGAAGCGACTCGGGAGGGAATGAGCGCCGCGGGACGTCATCACAGGAGGCTGAGCATGGCACTGAATCTGGTGGAGAGGGACGTGAAGGGAATCACCGTCCTGAAACTGGCAGGGCGCGTGACGCTGGGCGAGGAGAGCAACCAACTCCGCACCAAGATCAAGGAGATGTTGGGACAGGGCAAGACGCGGTTGGTCCTCGACCTTGCCGAAGTCGGTTACATCGACAGCGCCGGGTTGGGCACGCTGGTGGCAGGATTCACCTCGGCTCAGAACCAGGGCGCCAACATGAAGCTGGCCAACCTGACCAAGCGCTTCAGGGAGCAGCTTAACATCACGAAGCTGGTCACTGTGTTCGACGTCTACGATAGCGTGGAGGACGCCGTCAAATCCTTCGGGTCGGCTGCGTCCTGACCCCCAGAGCGGATCCTCGCCGGGACTCTCGTTCCGGTCCGTATTGAGAGCCGGTGGCGGGCCATCCCCTAAGGCTCCCGCCGGCCAGTTCCGTGCGTTCCCTGGGCCACGATTTCTCGGCCATTTAGATAGAAGGTAATCAACGGCTTAATCCATTACCAATAAGTTATACGCAGTTATGGAACGACAGCCCGCTCAGAAAAGCGGCCTGAGGCTACCCTTCGGGATCTCGTGCCTCACCAGGGGCGCGAGGCACGCTCCCCGCGAGACGAGCGAAGAGCTGGAGCAGGATTTGGTTTCAGATGTTCCTAGAAGCTATTTCAAAACCCTCCGTAAGACGATCATGAGACAGGCGATATGAACGAACGCCTGGTAGATAGTGAGCGAGCGGTCATAGCGCACGACCAGTCGGCGAAAGTTGCCGAGCCACGCGATGCTGCGTTCGACGATCCAGCGCTTCTTGTACCGTCGCATCACGCGCCCGTCTTGGGGCGCCGTCCGGTGGCGGTTCGACCGGTGGGGTGCGATCAAGGCGATGCCGCGGTGTCGCAACCGTCCGCGCAGCGCGTCGCTGTCGTAACCTTTGTCGGCAATCACCCGTGCGGGCTTTTGTCGCGGACGCCCGCCGCGGCGCCGCCGCCCGACTCGGATCGTGGCCAGCGTTTCTTCCGCCAGCCGGACCTCGGCCGGGGAAGCAGCGTAAAGTCGGACTCCCAAAGGAACGCCGCCGCCGTCGACCACCACCATCCACTTCGTCCCCTTGCCCCGCTTGGTTTTGCCGACAGCGGAGCCCCTTTTTCGGCCGGCGCAAAACTCCCGTCCAAAAACCACTCGCTCCACCTCAACTGCTGCCGCTCGTTCAACTCCGCCAGAAAAGTTCGCCCGATGCGCAGCCAGACGCCCTGCTCTTCCCAGTCGCGCAGCCGCCGCCAGCAGGTGGACGGCGAGGGGAACTCACTGGGCAAGTCCTGCCAGCGAGCTCCGCTGCGCAGAATCCACAAGATGCCTTGCAGTACCTTGCGGTTCGCAACCGGTGGCCGACCTCCCTGCCGATGCCGTGGCGGTCGGGGGAGCAAGGGCTCGATCTTCTTCCACTGCGCGTCGCTCAGCAAGCCACCGTACCGTCGCATTCGCCCTCCCCCTGGCGCTCTTCCCCCCTCCCTGGGAAAGACAACTACGGCGAAATTAACGCATTACATCGGGTTTTGAAATAGCTTCTAGACTCCTGAAGCCTTGCCTAAAGCGTCGCGGGCGGGCAGCTCGCGCCGAGCGGCGGAAAAGTGCTGGCTACTTGGCGCGCTGCGCCAAGACTTCGGCTAAGACTTCCAGCATCTGATCGTGAACCAAGCCGTTCGACGCAAAAACATCGTCGCCAAGCAGATTGAAGGGCCGCCCCTGGATGTCGGAAACGCGCCCGCCGGCCTCCGTGACCAGCAACGAGCCCGCGGCCTTATCCCAGGGGTTGAGCTTCAGTTCCCAGAAACCGTCGAAACGGCCGGCCGCAACGGAACAGAGATCGAGCGCCGCAGAGCCCGCGCGCCGGATGCCGTGCGAAAGCTCCGTAAGGCGCAAATAGAACTGAATGTTCAAATCGTGATTCGTCGCGAAGGGCGGAAAACCGGTGGCGACCAGGCACTCACTCAGTTTCTCCGTTCGGGAAACCTGCAGGCGACGGTTGTTGAGATACGCGCCTGCACCGCGTTCGGCCGTGAAAAGCTCTTCGCGGGTGGGATCGTAGACCACACCTGCAATCACCTCGCCGCGGTACACCAGCCCGAGGGTGACAGAAAACACGGGGAAGCCGTGAGCGAAGTTCGTGGTTCCGTCCAGGGGATCAACGTACCAGCAATAGTCGGACGGTGTGCGGTGCCCGCCGCCTTCTTCGGCGACAATGGCGTGGTCCGGAAAATGGCCTCGCAACCGCTCTACGATCAGGGCTTCAGAGCGCCGGTCCGCCACCGTGACGAGGTCCGATCGACGCTTGTAGCTGATCTCCATAGGCTGGGTAAACAGTTCCGCCAGCAGCGCGCCCGCTTCGCGCGCGATTTCAACCGCCGTGCTGAGATAGTTCGGCATGAAGTCAATGCACCCAGTATTCTAAGCTTCGAGCCTTTCTCCCAGACTGTGCTCAGAAAGGAGCGTTGGCGCGAGGCGCTCTGGAGTGCGGCCCGCCCACCGCTGTAGCAAATCTTCCTACGACATCGCAGTGTAAGTGCCTGCTGCCTACTGCCTAGTGCCTACTGCTTTTAGCCCTTCTCCTTCCGCCCACACCGCGCCGTCGGCGAAATATTCTCTTTTCCAAATGGGCACGACCTGCTTGAGGCGGTCGATGGCGTACTGACAAGCCTCAAACGCGGCGCGGCGATGCGCGGAAGTCACGACGATGGCCACACTGGTCTCGCCGATCTCCAGGCGGCCCAGGCGGTGAACCATCCCAAGGCGATCGATCGGGAACTTCTGCTTTGCCTCGCGCCCGATCTCTTCCAGCTTGCGGATCGCCATCGGCTCGTAAGCTTCGTATTCGAGATAGAGCGTGGCGCGGCCGTGCGAATGATTGCGCACGACGCCCTCGAAAATCACCACCGCCCCGTCTTCCGAAGCGCGGAGTTCATTCGCAAGGTCGGAAGCGGAAATGGCATCGCGCGTGATGCGGAAGAAGTCTCTGCCAGCGCCGCCGCTCACCGGAGGCAGGAACGCCACCTCGTCGCCGTCGTGCAGGGGCGTCGAGCGATGGGCGATTTCCTGATTGACCGCGACGAGGAGCGAATCCGCAACGGTGCCCAGGCGCGGGAAGCGCGTTTCGTAACGGCGCCAAAGACCGTCGAGGTTCTCCCCTTCGGGGAGCTCGACTTGCTCCTGCGCGAAACCCGTCAGGTCGTGCGTGAGGCCGAAAAACAAAACGTTCACCTTCATGCTTTGCCCGTAACTCTGAACGGACCTGAGAACATCGAAGCAGCAGTACAGCCGCATATCCAGTATACACGGGGGGGCATTGAAGGGCGTTGAAAAACCCAAGTCTGCCGCAGGAGCAGCGACACGACATCAGCCGAGGCGCTTTGACCCAGGCTTGTCCAGGCGAGGTCCTGAAGCTTGACTAATGCGAAGGGAGTTCCCCCGGCTCTGCCGGGAGGCAGCGGAAGTCCGACATCTCCGGGAGTGGCGTTTCCAGGGTCCCGAATGCCCCGGTCAAGACCCCTCACCCGTCCCGATGCATCGGGACACCCTCTCCCCTTGGAGAGGGCTACTCGATGCGCGTGTGCGCGCACCTGATTCCAACCCTCGCCCTTGGGGAGAGGGGGGACCGCAAGGTGGTGGGTGAGGGCTCACTTGCGGCGCCTGCCGGGTTTTCATCACCCGCTCGGATTCCGGTCAGAAATAATTCAACTTTTCCGAACTCCTCGGCGTTGGCGTAGCGGCCCTCATTGCCAACGCCTACCATCCCGCGCCGCGGACTCTCGGAAACAACATCAGTATCTGGTGGACTCAAATCGGCTGGGATGCCGCCGCTTACGAATTGAAAGAATTCCGGCCCGACCTTAAGCGCAAGCTCCATAAGCAGTAGCCGAGGTCATGGGTCAGTCTCCGAGCGGGCGACTATGCCCCCCGGGTCAGTTCAACGGACGACCCATTCAGTGGGTGGTGGTATAGAGCGAGCAAAGTCCGCAAGGATTCGAACAGGGGCGGCTTGGTCTTTGCGTCGTTGCTGAAGGAGATCCGGGATGCCATGATAGAGAGTGTCATCATGAGAGGGGGCGCGTCATGGGCCCGGTCAGCATAAGAGTCAGATATCGTCCACTTCGAGTAGGCTGGTGCATCGAGGCAGATAGCCTGGATGACTTCACAGCCGCCGTCAAACTGTCCCACGTATTCTGGGGTGGCAGATTCAATCCAATCATCCCGTGCGCAAATAGGGCAATGGCAGAAGCTCTCGTATCCGCGTTCCAAGTCGATGCCCTCTACAATATTTCGGGAACAGCTGCAGTGGACACGTTTATCAAGGAGTTTCCCCATCTTCGGTGGCCTGATTATCGCCCACAGCTTTTCGTCGATGGCATGAAAGGAAAAGAGCCGACTCTGCTGGACGTCCGCCACCCCGCACAACACCTTTATAGGGCTCATGTGGATGGCAGAATTAAGCCCTCGATTGAGGCTGTACTATATCAATGGAGCATCGACGACGCGCTCCGCTATGTCCTTCTCGCTTCCTGCGGAGGCTACCCTTTGAAGGACGAAATTGGACGAGATTACAATCAGTTGTTTGGGAAGGCCCTCGCAGCTCAGGTGCGGAATCTCGGCCGGGACGACGAGATCCCGAATGACCTTCATCGCCACTTGACACCGAACATTCTCACCAGCATCAATCTCGAGCCCGACTTACTAGCGTCGCCTCGGGCAGAGCCGGGCTTTTATCATGGAGACGCGCTCGACTTCACAGATCTAGTCAACTTCTGGAACTTGCGAGCCTGCAACATCGACATCTTCTTTTATGACCCGAACCTAGCTGGACGCCTTGCTCCCTTCACAAAAGCGTGGTCACAGCTAATACATGACAGACCGAAACGAAATGACTGGCTCACGGAAATCAGCGTCTGGGGGAAGGACCCCGCTGCCCAGGTTGACCTGAGCCCCTTCGGAGCGGGCGTCTTACTCTGCACCATGCGTCACTCAACGTGGAACGGCCTAAACCTGAATCCACCCGTGATGGGGTTCGAGCCGAAGTCAACTCTCGGTGCCGCAGCCGAAGACCAACTTGGTACATCGGTGACATTCCAGGTTCCAGAGAAACCCTTCTTTTCAGACTTCGAGTTGCACTCACAGATGGTTGTCGCTTCTATTTCAGCCGGTAACATTGATAACGCGCTGTTAACGCCGCCGTTCATTCCGCAGTTGAATGAGTATTATGGTCATCATGCATATTTTCTGCCTAACAAGGTGCGCGCCGAGCGCGGGAGTCTGGGAATAATCCTGCGCGTCACTGAAGACCAGCTGACCATCAGGGCTTTGCCTTTCACCGATATAGTCTGCAAGACCTTCGAAGCCTTCGGAATGAAGGCACACCCGAGCGCTGCGGGGTTGGTCGGTGCGCGATTGATTGAGCAGATGGGTGGTCTCCAAGGATGTCGCGTCTTCAAGATTGTTGGCGTGCGGTCGCTTATCAAGAAGTACCCGCCGGTGGCGAGCTTCGAGCGAACAGAGGCCGTGACCGTGATCGGAGACAACGACCCTGTGACACATCTCCCGCGCTTTGATGCCTATGCGTCATTATTCATAGAACCCAGAGACAAGATGGACCTCAAGCCCGAGGATGCTTTCATGTACTTGTTGAAGAGAGGGGTATTCCGCGCGGGTCTTAAGCTTACGTGTCCGACGTGCCAACTGGACTTTTGGGTCCACCTGGATGAGGTGAAATCCAGCAGTAAATGCGTTTACTGCGGCAAGGAGTTCAATGTTCTACTCCAACTGCGAGACCGTAACTGGGCTTATCGCCGTTCTGGTCTTTTCGGTCGTGAGGACAATCAAAGTGGGGGAATACCAGTCGCATTGACTTTACAGCAATTGGAGACTGCCCTGCTTGGCCACACTTTGTTGTACACAACAGGAATCGAACTAAACCCGGATTCTGCCCCGATCGAGAAGTGCGAAACGGATCTTGTGTTGCTTGTTTCAAGCTTTCCGCATTCGGAGAAACCTTTGCAGCTTGTGATTGGCGAATGCAAAGATCGGGGCGGCGAGATCTCGGAAGATGACGTTAGGAAGCTGACCAAAGCGGCCCAAGCTCTTGAGAAGAGCCCATGTCAAGTCTTCATCCTATTTTCCAAATGTGGCCAATTCACACCGGAGGAGATTGAGCGCTGCAAGGGGGCCAGGCGCAAGCTTTTTGAGGACCGCGGCCAGACGTACTACGTGCAAAATGTGATCATGCTCTCTGAAAGTGAGCTAGAGCCCTATCATCTTTACGAGCGGACAGAAAGAGAGTTTGACATCAACCGGACAGCGATATCACTAGAAGATCTCGCCCAGGTCACCGATGGTGTGTTCTTTAACCCGAAGCGGAAACCGCAGCCTTAAGCAATCACATCGTTCCGCGGGCCTGAACCTGCCGAAACAGCCTGAGCGCCAGTCCATTAACCAGTCGTCAATATACCGCAACAATAAACCGTTTAGGTGTTGCGCCCGAAAGACGGCGTGCCCGGAAGCTGACCCAGCACCCAAGGTTCGGTGCTCTGGGCGTGAGTTCTCACCGGCTGAACTCGCATCCCAGAGGCCGCGAGCAGCACAAGGCGGTCCCAGTGCCGAACCCCTAATCCGAAGGGAGTTCCCGCGGCTCTGCCGGGGAGGCAGCAGAAGTTCGACATCTCTGGGAGTGGCATTTCCAGGGTCCCGAATGCCTCGGTTAAGACCCCTCACCCGGCGGCACATGGCCAGGACTCTCTCCCCTTGGAGGGGGGTCTCCCGCAGGCGCGGGATACGAGGGCGGGTGAGGGGTCACTTCTTCACCCCAATGATCGCAGGTCTGAGAGGAAAGGTCTGGGTAGCCCGCTGAAATGGCAAATGCCCAAGATGAATCTGGATTCCCGCTCCCCCGCTTCCGCGGAGGACAAGCTTCGCGGGAATGACAGTGATGGCGTGGGCTGCATGGATGGCGTGGGCAGCATGGATGGCTACCCACAGTTCCAGGAGGCGCAGAATGCCTAGACCTCTTCGATGTGCAACGGTCAATCCAACCTGTTACCTCGATGACAATTGCCGCGTTTCCCCCAGCACGTGACGGAGAGCTGCTTCGAGTTGAGGAAAGCGAAACTGATAGCCCGTGGCCAGCAGTCGCGAGGGTACTGCGCGCGTGCTGGCCAGAAGCAGGTTGTCAGCCATTTCTCCGAATGCCAGGCGGGCCGCAAAGGCGGGCATCGGAAAAATCGTGGGACGCCGCAACACGCGACCGAGAGTTTTAGTGAATTCCAGATTCGTCACGGGATGAGGCGCGACCACATTAACCGGCCCGCGCAGGGCATCAGAGGTGAGGACATGCAAAACGGCTCCCAGGACGTCATCGAGGGCGACCCAGCTCAGGTACTGGCGACCGTTTACCACGCGTCCACCCACACCCAGCTTGAAAGGCAGCAGCATCATGGCCAGCCCGCCTCCCGCCGCGCTGAGGACAAAACCGATGCGCAAATTCACCACGCGAATGCCGCGGCGCGCGGCGGGCTCGGTCGCGGCTTCCCAGGCCGTGGCAACCTCCGAAAGAAACAATGAGCCCGCGGGACTTGCCTCGTTCACAATCTCGTCACCACGGTCTCCGTAGAATCCGACGGCCGAAGCAGACACCAGAACTCCGGGGGGATGCCGCAATTGCGCCAGGGATTCGCTCAACAGCCGCGTGCCCTTGGCGCGGCTCTCCAGGATGCGAGCTTTCTTGCGGGACGTCCATCGGCCGGCAACGCTTTCACCGGCGAGGTGAACGACGGCGTCAAAGCCTTCCAGACTTTCCGCCGAGATGGTGCCGCTGCTCGGATTCCAAGATATTTGGCCTGTGGCCGTTGGAGCCCGGGATCTGGTGAGGCGGGTTACCTCGTGACCGCCGGCGGTCAGGGTTGGAACCAGCGCTCGGCCGATCAATCCGCCGGAGCCTGTCAGCAGAATCCGCATCGGAGCAACCTTCAGCCGGTCGAAGAGAGGTGCGGCGGCCTATTCTTGAGGAAGGCTTTTTCCCCTTCGGTGCGCGCAGCCCGAGTTTACGAGTGGCCCCACGAAGCTCCCTGACCGGCCGCAGCCGCGCCGAGTCACGAGAGCACGACACCTGGAGGGCTGATAATTCAACCTTCCACTCGGATGCGTTTCAGGTCGGGCGAGCGTTTGTCTTCATGCTTGAGCCACTCGATCGTTTCATCCAGCAGCGCGCGCAACGCCTCCAGCATCTCGATGGTGGCTTGTCGCAGGTGTTGCGCCGAGCGGGAGCGCAGCAGCCTGGGGCGGCGCAAGAGCGGCGCGACTTCGTGCAAGAACCACGCCGCGCAAGAAGGTATGCCCATGGGCAGCGGCTCAGGTCGCCGCCGTGATTTCCGATTTCGTTTCCCGTTGGCCATTGGTCCTCCCCATGATGACGATCAACTCGCCGTCGCGGACGCGGGCGCTCAACGGCTCGCAGCGGGCGATGCGCGGCGGCAACGAAACGTGGCGCTTGAGTCCTCCCACGCGGATGATCAGCTCATCTTGTTTCTTGAAAAGGTGGATGTCGTCGCTGGAAACAAAAGGCAGCCGCAGGTGAAGTTGATAATTCCCGTCGGCTTTGCGAAAACGATAAGGCGCTTCCTGGAAGTATACTCGGACCGGATCGCGCGGGCCGTAGAGCTCCCGGCCCAGGCGCTTGAGACGTTCGATGCCCAACACCTCATCCTCGAACAAGGGGACGCGCCACACCGGCACAGGAGCGAAAAACTCCTCGATATTCTGCACCCAGCGCTCCTGGGTGTTCTTCCAGGTGTCGAAAAACGTGTCGTGAATCTCCGTGGGCAGAATCCGGTTCATGATGACGGCATCGACCGTAAGCCCGAAGAGGCAGAAATAGGTGAAGGCGCGTTGCGTCTCCTTGATGACAACCTTCTCCGGGTTTGTCACCAGCCTCACCGTCGTTACCTTGGGGTCGGCCATCAGCCGGTCAATGCCGGCGAGCTTTCGGTGCAGCGCCTGGAGGTTTTCGAAGTAATCTTCTTGCGGGATCGGCACACTGGCGAAGGTGCTGATCATGGGCCGAACCATTTTGGCGACACGCCGCTCGAGCTTGAAGAGTTTCGTCATGTACCATTCGAGCGTCGTGGGAATGCTCACGAAGCGCAGCGATTCGCCGGTGGGCGCACAATCAAGTAGAATGACGTCGAAAGTTCTTTCCCGGACGTATTGGTTGACGTACAAGAGAGAGCTGACTTCTTCCATGCCGGGGAAGATGGCCAGTTCTTCCGCGAGCGTCTGTTCCAGGCCGGACACGTTGAGGAGCGCCGAGACATACGCATAGACGGATTCCCAGTGGCGAGCAATCTCCTCTTGCACGTCCACTTCTTGAATCCAGAGATTTTTCGAAACGCTGACCAGTTTGCCGGCCTCATGATCCATGAGGCGCTTTTCGAGATCGAACGCGTCCGTAAGGGAATGCGCAGGATCCACCGACATGACGAGGGTGCGATGACCTCGGCGGGCCAGTTCCAGGCCCGTAGCCGCGGAAATGCTGGTCTTGCCGACTCCGCCTTTGCCCGAATAAAGAATGAGGCGCATAATGCTGGGTGCGCCGGCTGCGCGCACGGTTTCAAGCTCAGATTACCACGGCAATTTCTCTCACACAATTTTGGATGCAAGTTTGCTCGCGTGCGCACACTTCGCGGAGGCTCGATATGAGCCAAATCCTCATCGCCGGAAAAGACTGGCAAGCGCGGGCTCTGCTTCGCGCTCAACTCATCGAAGAAGGATTTGAGGTGGAAGCCCACGAAACCATTCGCGAGGCTCTGGCGGCATTGGAGTCTGGCTTGCATCCGCCGGATCTGTTCATTGCCGATATTTCGCAGAGCGATGAACCTTCCGCCGACGTCGAAGCCCTGGCGAGTTGGTCACCAAAAGTCCCCATCTGGATCATCGCAAGCCGAGCCTTTATCGTCGAGAAAGGCCTGCGTGGCCACGGATTCGAGATGACGTTTCTGCGCCCGGTGGATGTGGGTGAACTCGTGGAACAGATCAAGCGAAGGCTGGAAAAAGCTTCATGAGCGGCTTGCCGCGCGGGTTCACGCGCACGCTAAGAACCGCGAACAACCCTTTGAAGAGGAAGAGAGAAGAATGCGGGTGGTAACTCATTCCCACGCAAAACGGGTCTCGACCCTCCTCAGACTTGATCCCCTAAGGGGATGGATGAAATAGCCGGGGGCATCGCCCCCGGAAAACGGGACACCCCAGTCACCCTGACCCTGAAAGGGTCACATCGACGAAGGTGGAAGCCGGGTGGCTCGCCCCGAGGGCGCCCTGATTCGACCCCTTCGGGGTCGGCCGCTTTTCGGGCGGGTCTTCCGGGGGCGTTGCCCCCGGCTATTGCCTTGTGCCCTTGCAGGGCACGGAAACCTTCTCCCCATACGTTTCAGACCTGCCGGGGATGGTCACCCAGAGGGCAAAACGAGTCACTACCAGCATCTATCAACCGGAGGGTTGTTCGTGCGTGAGGCAGTGCAAAGTCCCCAGGCCCCAAACCAGGTCCACGGCGTGAATTCCCACGACCGGGCGATCGGGAAAGAGTTCGGCGAGTGTTCCTAGAGCGACGCGGTCCTGAGGGTCGTTGAACGTCGGGACCAGCACGGCGGCGTTGGCGATGTAGAAGTTCGCATAGCTCGCGGGCAGCCGCTGGCCGTCGAGGTAAAGCGGCCCAGGCATGGGCAGCGGCACGACCTCGAGCTTCGACCCGTCTTCGAGGCGCATGTCTTGAGCGCGCTCCCAGTTTTCCTCGAGCGGCCGGTAATTTGTGTCGTGGGGGTTCTTCTCCTGGCAGAGAACCATCGTGCGCGGCCCCACAAACCGGCCCAGATCATCGACGTGACCGTGCGTGTCGTCGCCGGCAATCCCCTTGCCTAACCACAGAACCTTCGTCACCCCGAGAAATTCCTGGAGTGCCGCCTCGACCTCCTTGCGGCTGAGACCGGGATTCCGTACTTGCGTAATCGGATCCAGCAGACACTCTTCAGTGGTCAGCAGCGTGCCGCGCCCGTTCGCGTCGATGCTGCCACCCTCCAAAACAAAGGTGCGGCGCTTCACCTTGGCCTCGAACAGCCGCCGATGAAGCGCGCGCGCCGCGCGTGCCGGGACTTGGCAGTCCTTATGCCAGTTCGGGTACTTCGCCCAGCCCGTGAAGCCGCCACGGAGGATGGCCACGTCGGGGCGCGGTCCGCTGCGCTTCAAGAACATCGGCCCGAAGTCGCGCGTCCAACCGCGATCGGTGGGAAAGCGGAAAAACTCCACGCGCGCAAGATCCACACCGATGCGCGTGAGGATTCGGCGGGCCCCTTCCTCATGCGCCTTCGAGTTCACCAGAATGCGCACGGTTTCGCCGGGGGCGATCTTCCGGACGATCTCACCGTACACCCAGGGGATGGGTGCGAACTTTCGTGGCCAGTCGGTAAGGTTGTGCGGCCACCCGATCCAGGTGGCTTCATGCGGTTCCCACTCGGCGGGCAAGCGGTAGCCGAGCGCGGCGGGGGTCTGCCCTGGGTCCGTCCCAACGTGCTTCGCCCATGTGTCCATAGCAGTCAGCAATCAGCGTTCAGCGTTCAGCCAGAGCTTTAGCTGATTGCTGAAGGCTGAATGCTGAGAGCTTAGTTCTTTTTGCGCCACGGCTCCTCATCCAGGAAACGGTTGGTGATCCCGGCGTAGGCATCAACCCGCCGGTCGCGGAGGAAAGGCCAATTGCGCCGGACGTCTTCAATGCGGCCGAGATCGATTTCGGCCAGAAGGATTTCCTCTCGGTCAGCCGACGCCTCGGCAAGCACGACTCCAAACGGGTCCGAGATGAACGACGAACCCCAGAATTCCAGACCCGCGCCCGCGACGGCCGGCTTCTCGAAGCCCACGCGGTTGACGGCCGCAACGTAGACGCCGTTGGCGATGGCGTGGCCGCGCTGAATCGTTCGCCAGGCATCGCGCTGCGCAGCGCCGAACTGCTCCTTTTCGGCAGGATGCCAGCCAATGGCCGTCGGGTAGAACAAGATGCTGGGCCCCTGGAGAGCCGCGAGGCGCGCGCCTTCCGGATACCACTGGTCCCAACAGATCAGCGTGGCGATTCTGCCCACGCGCGTATCGAAGGCACGAAATCCCAGGTCGCCCGGCGTGAAGTAGAATTTCTCGTAGTAAGCAGGATCATCCGGAATGTGCATCTTGCGGTAAAGGCCCACCACTTCGCCGCTCGCGTCAATCACCGCCGCGCTGTTGTGATACACGCCCGGAGCGCGGCGCTCGAACAGCGGCGCAACGATGACCACGCCGCGTGCTTGAGCGACTTTCCCCAACGTTTCGGTGGTGGGGCCGGGAACCGGCTCGGCAAGGTCGAACAGCGCCGCATCCTCGCGCTGGCAGAAGTATTGTGAACGGAAAAGCTCCGGCAGACAGATGACTTCGGCGCCGCGTTGGGCCGCTTCCTCGGCGCGCGCTGCGGCTCGCTGCAGGTTCTCGCCCGGGCTCGGGGAACACGCCGTCTGCACCAGGCCCGCCACATATTTCTGCTTGGCTGACATCTGGATGAGACTACACAAGTTGGGTGAATTTGCCAAGCCGCCCGCGGCCCTGGCTCACTCGGCCTTCCTCTGTACCTTATTGCCAGGCGCTTCTGCCCAGCCGTCGAACTCCTCGATAGTCCCCTTTCGTCCCACCCGCATCAGCACACCTAAGCCAAAACTCTGTTATTCTGCGGAGTTTCGGTGAGCTCACCTCGGGCATCATCGCGGGTCGTTCTGGAACCCGAAGGAGTCGCGCAACACTACAAAGAGGACATACTATGAAATCGCATACGGAGTATCTCTGGTTTAACACCAAAAGGCATCGGGAGTTCATCAACATCACTGACGAGGTGGAGAAAGCGCTGGCGAAGTCCCAGGTCAGGGAGGGCTTGATCCTCGTCTCGGCCATGCACATTACCGCGGGCGTCTACGTCAACGATGCTGAAGACGGCCTGATTGCGGATATCGAGGAGTGGCTTGAAAAACTGGCTCCCTTTCGCGCCGATTACCGTCACCACGGCACGGGCGAGACCAATGGCGATTCCCACCTGAAGAACCTGCTGATTGGGCATCAGGTGTTACTCCCGGTCACGAACGGCAAGCTCGACTTCGGCCCCTGGCAACAGGTGTACTACGCTGAATTCGATGGCCAGCGGCGCAAGAGGGTGTTGATCAAGGTGATCGGCGAATGATGGGGGCGGTGAAAAACCGTTGAAAGTCGAGAAGTTGAAGAGTTGAAAGTCAAAGGTCGAAAGCAAAGGATGTTCACTTTCCACTTTCAACTCTCGACTCTCAACGTCCGGCCTGCCCCTTTCGATGGCACCCTCATGCATGCCCCACTCGGAGTGGCGCGGGTTGGCTCGTGACGAACCAGACTCTGCTAGAATCAAAGTGGTGAAATCATCAGTTTACGGAAACCCATTCGGGAAACTTAGTTCCCATGCCGCCCATTATTGAAGTTAAAGATCTGACCAAGGAGTTCCGAACCTTCCGCCGGCGGGAGGGCGTGCTGGGCGCTCTGCAGAACCTCTTTGTTCGGGAACATGTGACGGTGCGTGCGGTGGACCACGTGAGCTTTGCCATTGAGCCCGGCGAGATGGTGGGTTATATCGGAGCGAACGGGGCTGGAAAATCCACGACCATCAAAGTACTCACTGACATTCTCGTGCCCACGAGCGGACATGTCGTCTCCAATGGCTTTGTTCCCTATCGCGAGCGCCGTCGCTACACGAAGCACATTGGAGTCGTCTTCGGCCAGCGTACCCAGCTCTGGTGGGACATCGCGGTGATCGAATCCTTCAAGCTGCTGAAGGAAATCTACGAAATCCCCGAGCGAGATTATCGCCAGCGGCTTGATATGTTCAGTGACCTGCTCAACTTGCGGGAATACTTGCACACGCCGGTGCGCAAGCTCAGCCTGGGCGAGCGCATGCGCTGCGACCTAGCAGCTTCCCTGCTGCACAATCCGCCCTTGCTATTCCTGGATGAGCCTACCATCGGCCTTGACGTCGTGGCCAAGGACCGCATCCGCGAGTTCATGAAGGAGGTCAATCGAACCGAGGGCACGACCGTGCTGCTCACCACGCACGACCTTTCCGACATTGAAGAACTTTCCAAACGCATCATCATTATCGACAAGGGGCGCATCGTGTTCGATGGCGACCTGGGGCAAATGAAGAAGCGGCTGGCAAAGTACAACCAGGTGAAATTCTTCCTGAAAGACCGCTCGCAGGTCGCGTACCTGTCCCGGGTACAATCGGACGGAATTGTCTGCGAACGCGTTGACGAACTCACGTATCTGATCCGCTTCGACCGCGAACAACATTCCAGCGCCGAAGTGATTCGGCAGATTGTCAACACCCTCGAGGTACGGGACATCTTCGTGGAAGAGGAGCCTATCGAAGAGATCGTCAAGCGAATCTATCTGAGTGGCGAGGTCGCCTGATGCCCGCCGCAGCCGTCGCCGGCGCACGAGGAGGCGAGAGGCCTTCCTCTCTTTTCTGGAGATGGCTGCGGCTTTACCTGGAATTCGGCCGGGTGGGCTTTGTGAACGCCCTCGCTTACCGGCTGCGGTACGTCACGGGCATCGTCACGTACTTTATTTACATATCTGTATATTACTTCATCTGGAAAGCCATCTACGAGCACAGCACCTCCATTGAGGGGTTCGACTTTTCTCATCTTTTGACTTACATCGGCGTCGGCTGGATCATCCGTTCGTTCTACTTCAATAATATTGACCAGGAGCTCGCCTATCAGGTCATGGAAGGCCGTCTGGCGATGGACCTGATCAAGCCCGTGAACATTCAGTTGATGTATGTGGCGCGCGCCGCGGGCGAGTCCATCTTCCGCCTCGTCTTGCTCACCGCACCGACGGCACTTGTGTTGTTCTTGGTTTACCCCCTGCGGCCGCCCGCGAGTGTTCGGCACGGCGGGGCGTTCCTGGTCAGCGTCCTCTTGAGTTTTCTGATTGTGGCGGCCATCAACTTTGTGGTGGGCACATTTGCCTTGCGCTTGCAGTCCATTCTCGGCCTCATGCGTGCGAAGTTTTTTCTGCTGGAACTGCTTTCCGGACTCTTGCTTCCTATTTCTTTTTTCCCTCAAGTCTTCCAGAAAATCTTCGCCCTGCTGCCTTTCGAATACATCAGTTACGTGCCCATGTTGATTTACCTGGGCAAATTGGACGACAGTGGCCTGGCCCGTGCCATCGCCTTACAGTTCTTCTGGGTCGCGGTCTTGCTGGCGATCGGCAACGCCCTGTGGAGTTGGTCGAGCCGGAAGGTTACTATCCAGGGTGGATAAGACGCGCACTTGTCTTACCCCCTCGCAAAGGAGAAAGCTGACATGCTACTTCGCGCTCTAAGTGTCATATTACTGACGATCACCTTGACGCCTGTCCTCAGAGGCGAGGATGCGCACCCCACCTTACCCCTCGGGGCCCAAGCACCGGAGTTCTGCCTCCCGGGTATCGACGACGGGACTCACTGCCTCAAGGATTACAGTTCCAGCCAGGTCCTGGTGATTGTTTTCACCTGCAATCACTGTCCGACGGCTCAGCTCTACGAAAATCGAATCAAGCGTCTGGCTAGCGATTATCGCGACCGCGGTGTGGCTCTTGTGGCCATCGAGCCCAACGATCCCCAGGCCGTAAGGCTTGATGAGATGGGTTATACTGATGTGGGCGATTCGTTCGAGGATATGAAGATTCGCGCCGCGTACCGGCACTTCAACTTCCCCTATGTGTATGACGGCGAAACGCAAAGCGTGGCACGGGCTTACGGTCCGAGCGCCACTCCGCACGTCTTCATCTTTGATTCGGAACGTAAGCTTCGCTACGAAGGGCGTGTTGACAATAACCCCCGTGAGCCGTTCGTCACACAACAGGACGCCCGCAACGCGATTGAGGCCTTGTTAGCCGGCAAGCCTGTGCCCGTCGCGAAGACACCTTCCTTCGGCTGCTCAACCAAATGGGCATACAAAGCAGCAGGGCGGAAGCAAGAACTCGCCGAAATCGAACGCGCCGCGGTGACCGTGAAGCTGGCCGGCGTCGAAGACCTGCAGGCACTCCGCAAGAATCCGGCCGGCAAACTCCTTTTGATCGATTTCTGGGCCACCTGGTGCGGGCCCTGTGTGAAGGAATTTCCTGAGTTCCAGAGCATGTACCGGATGTATCGCCATCGCCCCTTTGATTTAGTTACGGTGAGCACGAACTACCCCGACGCGCAGGCCGGGGTGATGCGGGTGCTTGAGCGTGAACATGCCTCCAGCACTAATCTGCTATTTGGATCCATGGATATTTACAAGTTGATGGCGGCGTTCGATCCGGATTGGAGCGGCGCCGTGCCTTACACCATGCTCATCAAGCCCGGCGGCGAAGTCGTTTACAGACATCAGGATGAAATCGATCCCCTGGAATTGCGCCGGCTGATTATCGCCAACCTGCCGGATGATGACTACATCGGTCACCAGGCGTACTGGCAGGCAAAGTGATTGCTATGAAGAGGCACCTCAGACTGTTCCTTCGTTATTTCGCCCAGTACACGAAAGTGCGCCTGGCCTACAAGGCGGACTTCCTCATCGCCTTTTTCTCCTCCATGGCGGCCACGGTGCTGGGGTTCGGTTTCGTTCTGGTATTGTTCTCAAAGATTCCGCGCTTGCAGGACTGGTCTTTCAACGAGGTGATGTTCCTCTATGGATTCTCGCTGATTCCTCTCGGCTTCTTCAACGTGGTGAGTTGGAATCTCTATGACTTCGGCGAACTATACATTATCGAGGGCCGGTTCGATCGAGTCCTGTTGCGGCCTGTCGATACCCTCTTCCAAGTCATCTTTGAGAAATTTCGCCTGGAGTCCTTGCAGGAGGTCGTGACCGGCCTCGCGGTGGTAACCATTTGCCTTCGGCGAATGCATCTCGCCTTGGGGGTTGCGGATTATTTCTGGTTCGCGCTGATGGTCGCTTGCGGGGCTGTGATCTATCTCGCCGTGTTCTTGATCCTGACCGCGGTCTCTTTCTGGTTTGAAGACCGCGTGGGAATTGTGCCGCCGGTCTTCAATATGCTCAATTTCGGGCGCTACCCTCTGACCATCTACAACGTCTTTATTCAATTCCTGCTGAGTTGGATCATCCCCTTCGGGTTCGCGTCGTTCTACCCCACCACGCACTTCCTGGGAAGAAACACCTTCGCCGTGTACTTCCACCTGGTACCGGTAGTGGCGGCGGGCTTTTCCCTGCTGGCGATTGTGGTGTGCAACCGCGGCGTCGTTAATTACAGCAGCACGGGGACATAATGATTGCGGAACAGCGCAGGGTGGTCACGCCCCCGCAGGGCCCTTTGGGTTCCAAGGGAGAATCGGTGGTGGGTCAATTTGAATTTTCCTCACTTTTTTCTTCCATCGGGCTCCATCGGGTGCGACGATTGAGCCATGCATACGCGTTCAAGAACAACCGACCCGATCTTGCTCGCCAAACGCGTCTTCGACAGAATTGAGTCTCCTCCAAAAAACCCGGCTGCCGTGGCCCTCGGGAAGCTTGAAGGGCCGAAGGGCGGACCTGCCGGGGCCAGAGCGCTAACGCCAGAGAGACGAGCCGAAATTGCACGTAAAGCTGCAAGAGCAAGGTGGAAAAAGGATACAGCTTAGAGCCCTTGCGGAGTTTTTCCTTCAGCGCTTTCAGGCTTCTCTTTTTCGCTCTCCTCTGCCAAGAAATCTTCCAACAACTCTTCTTGCCTCTCCCTCTCTGACTGAATAAGCTTTTCGATTTTAACGGAATGCCTTTTGCGCATTTTGGTAACTTGGTCTACGAACGCTTTCAATGACTTATCGTAGACACCGCGGTCTAATCCAAAGTTCCCTAGTCCGGCAATTACATCTCTTAGTGCAAGCTGGAACTTTCCAAAGTCGGACTCAAGGTCTTTTAAGGAAATCGACTCGATTTGATTTGGGGGAAAATAAGACCACCCCTTGTCGTCATCCAGTATCATGATCTCAGACGTTCCGCCACAGTAAGGAACCCATTGTTTTGCGCAATAGAGTACATATGCCGCCGCGTGTGCGGCCTCGTCAGTTTTCATTGTCGGAGAGAAAGATAACTCCCCAAGATGGTAACCGAGATACTCACCTATGCCTATGCACGCGAAATCTTGAACTGGCGAAAGTGACGGCCCAGTAATGGAATAAAGGTGGCGCTGTGCCTTCTGGCCTAACGACAACGCAACGAGTGCATTGAGGCTGAGGGGATCACATCCAGGCAAAACCGGCAGGTTGGCGTACTTTTGGTAGATATCGATTAGCTTTTCTTCAATCGCTTCCTTTACGTTTTTGTTGTCGCGTTCTGCCGAGCTGACCTGCCCCCCGAAAACTGTACCAGTGTAAAAGAGAGTGCTCCCAGGGTATAAAAGCCCGAAGGAGGACAGGAGATGAGGCAGAGCCGTTTCACGGAGGAGCAGATTATTGGGGTTTTGAAGCAGGCCGAAGCCGGGATGAAGACGGCGGAGATTTGCCGGCAGCAGGGGATCAGCAGCGCGACGTATTACAAGTGGAAGGCGAAGTATGGGGGTCTGGAAGTGAGTGAGGCACGGCGGCTGCGGCCCGCCGCGGCGGGGAAGACGAGAATCGGCGGTTGAAGCAGATGGTGGCGGAGCTGACGCTGGACAACCAAGCCTTGAAGACGGTGCTGGCAAAAAAGTTCTAGCGCCCACGGACCGGCGCGAGGCGGTGGGCGTGATTCGGCAAGCGCAGGGGTTGAGTGAACGGCGAGCGTGCCGGCTGGTGGGAATGGCTCGGACGAGCTGCCGCTATGAGCCGCAGCGCCAGGGGGAGGAGGAGAAGCTGAAGGCGCGACTGCGCACCCTGGCTGGGGAGCGGCGCCGGTTCGGGTATCGGCGGTTGATGGTGCTGCTGAGGCGGGAGGGCTGGGCGGTGAATCACAAGCGGGTCTATCGGCTCTACCGGCAGGAAGGGCTGGGAGTACGCCGGCGGAAGCGCAAGCGGATCGGGGCAGTGGAACGCCAGCCGCTGGCGATCCCGACCCGGCAGAACGAGCGCTGGTCGATGGATTTTATCTCGGATGCTCTGAGTGAGGGAGGGAAGTTTCGGAGTCTGAACATCGTGGATGATTTCAATCGGGAATGCCTGGCGGCGGAAGTGGACACGTCGATTACGGGCACTCGGGTGGTGCGCGTGCTGGAGCGATTGCGCGAGCGGCGAGGGTTACCGCAGATCCTGGTGATGGACAATGGCCCGGAGTTTGCAGGCCAGGCTGTGGACGTGTGGGCTTACCAACAAGGCGTGAAGCTGCACTTCATCGAGCCGGGGAAGCCGGTGCAGAATGCTTTCATCGAGAGCTTCAACGGCAGGATGCGGGACGAGTGTTTGAATGAGCACTGGTTCCTGAGCCTGGGGGAAGCGCGGGAGACGATTGAGGCTTGGAGGAAGGATTATAACGAGGTTCGGCCCCACACTTCGTTGGGGAATCGGACCCCGCAAGAATTCGCAGGCGCCGGGGCGGCTCTCCCCCCCGAGCCGCCCCGGAGAGAAGAACAAAAGCAAAAAACTACCCTGGAACTCGCATTATGATTGGTACAGAAAACGGGGGCAGGTCAGC
>JAIQEZ010000056.1 GCA_020073545.1 Terriglobia bacterium
CGCGAAAGCATGGAATTCGACGTGGTGATCGTGGGTGCGGGGCCCGCGGGCCTTTCCGCCGCGATCCGGCTCAAGCAGCTGTCGCCCGCAATTTCCGTCGTCGTGGTCGAGAAGGGCTCGGAGGTCGGCGCCCACATCCTGTCGGGCGCGGTTATCGACCCCATCGCCCTCGACCGGCTGCTGCCGGAGTGGCGCGGCGAGAGCGACACGCCGATCAAGACGCCGGTCACCGAGGACCGCTTCTATTGGCTCTCGGAAACGCGCGCGCTCAGGATACCGAATTTCGTCATGCCGCCCTTGATGTCGAACCACGGGAATTTCGTGGTCTCGCTCGGCAATGTCTGCCGCTGGCTAGCGAAGAAGGCGGAGGCGTTGGGCGTCGAGATCTATCCCGGCTTTGCCGCGGCCGAGGTGCTCTATGACGAGGCCGGGCGGGTCAAGGGGGTCGCCACCGGCAATATGGGAGTCGGAAAGGACGGGCAGCCGACGGCGAATTTCACCCCGGGTGTCGAGCTTCATGGCCGATATACGCTCTTTGCCGAGGGTTGCCGCGGCTCGCTTACCAAGACCCTGTTCGAGCGGTTCGACTTGCGCGACGGCGTCGATCCGCAGACCTTCGGCATCGGCATCAAGGAAATCTGGGAGATCGAGCCCGGCAAGCATCGCAAGGGGCTGATCTCGCACTCCGTCGGTTGGCCGATGGACAACGCCACCTATGGTGGCTCGTTCCTCTATCATTTCGACGAGAATCTGGTGTCGGTGGGCTTCGTGATCGGGCTCGACTATCGCAACCCGCATCTGTCGCCGTTCGACGAGTTCCAGCGCTTCAAGACCCATCCGGCGATCCGTCCCACCTTCGAGGGCGGCAAGCGGCTGGTCTATGGCGCGCGCGCCATCAACGAAGGCGGCTTCCAGTCGATCCCGAAGCTGGTCTTCCCGGGCGGCGCGCTGATCGGCTGCGCCGCGGGCTTCGTCAATGTGCCCAAGATCAAAGGCAGCCACACGGCGATGAAATCCGGCATTACGGCGGCGGAAGCGGTCATGGCGGCGTTCGAGCGGGGCCGGACCGGCGAACTCGAGGATTACATGGCCCGGCTCCAGGCCAGCTGGCTCTGGGACGAGCTCTACAGGGTCCGCAATATCCGCCCCAGTTTCCATAGCGTTCGCACCTGCGGCACGCGGGCGCGTAAGGCCTGAACCTGCCGCGCCGCACTTTTGATGGCTGGGTTCCTGTCCAGAGCCTCGCGAACCAGATCCTGCAACGTGACCGCAGCCGGTTCCTGGGAACCCGCCGCAGCCACAGGGTCGGTGCTGGAAGTGGTCATGATGACTTTCACTGCCCCTTCCCCTTTTTGTCGGGACGTATGAGGAGCCTGAGCCCGCGCCACTCCCGCGAGCAGGGAAGACACCATTAGTCCCATGCTGATTAAACGCATTGAAACCTGGCTCACCTTCCTCATCCCATGCTCCGTGTTCGGTTCGATAGTGATTGTGCGAGGGATTTCGTGGATTAACTCAGCCCGACCTGCCCGGCCTTTACCCAGCTTCCCTCTCGACCCCGTCTGGATTTTCACGTTCCCTCCTGTGATCTCAAATTGCGCGTTCCGGTAATAACTCCTCAGTTGATCATCATCTACTGCTCTCGGGTTGCACTTTTACGCTTCCGCGCAGATCTTTGGCGTTATGGTCATAGACTTTGTCAGTCAGTCGATCGTACAGCCCCGGTGGAAGTGGCTGCTTGAGGTCGAAGGAATAAGTCTCGCGATACCCGAACACAATTAGGTGGTAACGGTCCTGATTCGTTATCGTCTGAATGTCGGCCCAGCGCCAGGTTCGCGCTCCGTGACCAGAATCAGTTACGTAATCGATTCCGGAGTCGCTGAACTGAAGGACACCATTCGTGCCGCCACCGGGCGTCCGGTGGCGGGCGGGTAGCGCGGCAAAGGCCAGCGCGTGCGGATCTGGGACGCCATTCTCTGCGGGCTTTGCGACGCGCTGACTCAACTCCGCCGCGACTGCCGGCGGCACGGCGGATTCGAGATCAAAGCAAAATCGGCGCTCGCCGTGGAAATGCCATCTGCGGTTCTCGTACCCGGTCACCGTCAGCCGGCGAGGAGAGAGATCGAAGGTTTGGATTTCCACAAAAGGCCATCGGAGCGGTGGACCCTTTGCTGCCCGGAACTCGATGCCTGAGTCGGTGAGCGCGAGCGTGCCCGGAGTTTTCGTCAGGCCATGATGCCAGTGCGCCGCCGATTCCCAGCTTAATGGCGACGCCGCCTGATCCCCGTGTTCGGCCACCGCTGCAGGTGCGGGTGCAACGGCCATCACTGCTAAGACAGTTCCGAATGCAATATGAGAAATGCTGCGATCAAACCGATTTGGCATTTCTTCCTCCGAATTTACGGTACTTGTCGAATAGCCTCGCGGGATACGATTTCTGTCCGTAGGCGCGTCCTACCGGGATCATGATCAACTCTCCAATCCGGCCGAGACTTATTGTGACGAGGGCGGCGTGTTGCCGCCTAACGGATAATAACGAGATGACAACAGCCGCACTTCCGCGCGTTCCGGGATCGATACATTCTACATTCGGCTCAATGCCGAGAGAAGAGTCTCAGATCAGAAGCAGGCAGGTTTGCAGAAGCGGACTTAGAGGAGGAGAGATCGAGGGCAATGCGACCTGCCGCACGGGCGGATTGGAAATGTCCGGCGGCACGGTGGAGGGCGTGAACACCCTCCCGAGCACGGCGGTCAGGTCAGAGCGGTGGTCGGAGCCCCGGACCTCCGTAATGGAACCCTGGTAATTCAAGAAGGAAATCAGGCAACAATCCGGCAATGAAGACCGATTGGGGAGGGTGGGGCTTTCGCCGGCGGGGCAGCAGGCGTGGGGTCTTCCGGGACTGGGCACACACAGCGCCCGCAGTCCGGAAAGCTGCAACAGAAAGACAGCGACCAAAGGAAAAACCCAACGCTTCACTTCTTTAACCCCAAGCAACATTGTACACCCGTCACCGCGCACGGACAAGAACCTCAATCAAGTTGCACTCTTATTGCTTGCCGGACTGGCAGCGCAAAGTCTCTGGCTTTGAGACTCTAAGGTGGGCTCGACTCTACGCATCAATGCCGACAGGAAGGAGTCGGGCCGGCTCTGGCAACCACTCTTGATGCAAAACCCGCATCATGGGGAATTAATCCCGGGGGATTCGGTGGGCCGGAATCGTTATCTCTTTGAAATGCCGAGCACTCGACGCGGCTCTGGCTCGGCAGAATTTACATAATACTCTGTCACGGTTTCCTCAGAGGCCGTGTTCTGCGGAGATTCCAGGCGTTGTCCTTTCAATAACTTAGATAAAGGAGCGTATGGCGCGCAATATGCAAGGGAGGAACCAAGGGGAAATATTGTCGGGTAACCAGGGAGGAAAGGAAGAAAACCTAATCCAGGGCACAGGAGGTAAAGCTTATGCGCGTCTCTATGTGTTTTGCCTTGTCATTCGTCGTGGTCGCAACCCTTGCATCACCTGCCTGGAGCCAGGCTGAGCAGCAGGCCCAAGCACAGGCAGTTGCAGGATCAAGGGCAAGGTCTGAAGGAAGCGGTGAGGCAACCGCATCAGGGAAGGGAGGTGCGGCCACTTTGCGCTCTGGGACCAAAATCTCCGCTCAGCTCCAATCAACCGTTGATGCGCACACAGCCAAGCAGGGCGACAAAGTGGAGGCACGAGTGACCAAAAGCGTGAAGCAGGACGGACGAATTGTGATACACAAGGGTGACCGGCTTGTTGGGCAGGTTACCGAAGTCCAGGCGAGTCAGACAGCCAATGCAGGCTCGCGTTTGGCGATAACGTTTGACCAGCTCGTGAGTGGGGAGTCCACCTCGCAACTGCATACGGTCCTGACCTCAGTCTTTTCCACGCAAAGTGAAGGCGGCGCGCAACAACCGATGGCGTCTGAGCCCATACCCATGATGGCTCCAGCCGCGGGCGCCGGCGGACAGAGAGGAACTGGTGGCGGATTGCTGGGCGGTACGGGTTCTACTCTGCGGTCCGCGACCAGCGTGGCCGGTTCGGCGGTGGGACAGGTTGGTGGGACTGTGGGTGCTGCCACGAAGAGTAACAGCGAAGGATCTCTAGTCGCGCCGCTCCGAGCCGTCAGCTTGCATGCTGAATCACAGGGGAACGGCCAGGCCCAAACAAGCTCCGTGCTTAGCACTCGCCGTGGTGATCTGCGGCTTGACTCCGGTACGAATGCACAGTTCCGGGTCGCCGGGGAAGCTGAAGCTGGAGGACAAGCCAAGTAGCGTGGCCCGCTCTCGTCCCTGTCTTGACTGTGAGGCTTCCTCGATCCTGGAGATGGCGGGGCGCGTGGGATTCCGTCCGGCCCTTGGAGTCCACGTGCCTCGCCTCGAAGAACCTGGACGGAATAGATTGCCTGGCACGGGCAGCACGTTTCCGAGAAACCGCAAAATAATACCGTATGATCCCATGCAGAAGAGTTTTCCCTTCGAGCCAGCCGGTGTCTACGGATCGGTATTAAACTCGGTGGACCTGAAGGGGATCGAACCCTCGACCCGCGCATTCCTGATCCTGAGCGGTCCCACCGCAAACGACGGCGCCCTGCTCGCCCACTGAGCTACAGACCCACGTCACTCAGATGTCAACAATGGCTAGATGGTGCCTCCAGATAGCCTTCAACTTCTTTCCCACCGGTAGGAATTTTTTCACTTTGCCCTCTTTACAAACGCCCTGGGATGACTGCTACCATAAAGGCATGAGGCGCCGCGCGACCAAGGTCGATCCCATGGTGGCGCTGGGGTGCGAATGAAGCGATCGGCGGTCAGCAGTGAGCTCTCAGCTAAGGCTTTGGTTGATCACTGAAAGCTGATGGCTGAAAGTAAAACGCCACGGCTTCGATTTAGCAGGTTGCCAAAGGACGTTCCACGCATGTCATCCTGATAAGCCCCGCCTTGCGGGACGACGAAGGATCTCTGGAGTTGCTGGATTCTGAACCACTGAGATGCTTCGCGGAGTTTCTCTGAGCGGGCAGAGCGAGATCCTTCTCCCGCAGGGCGGGATCAGGATGACAGCGAAGGCCTCGGAATGACAACCCCGAGCCGTGTTCCAGCAAACTGCTAGAACCCCATCGCGGTGACGCGTTTGAAACGATCTTGTTGAAAAGGCAAGTGGTTAGCGACAGCGAGTGGGGATATTCCCTGACTTGGCCTCGGCGACAAGTTGTCGAAATACGAGCATTTAGCATTTTGAGGTTCTGGCGGAGCGGGAAACAAAAACAGATGGTAAGATGAAGGTATTCCTAACGATTTTGTTGAAAACAAAGGGCGAGTGAACTCGCCCGCGGGAATCTCCAACGCTTCTGGTGAGAATAAAGCACTTGGTCTGAAATGAAACGAGGCTTATGATAAGAAAAGAGACATTCAGCCCGATCCCGAGATTTCAACCCACCAAACGTATCCAAACCCCAACCCGGGTTCCTCCTTCGCGATCGCGGTTCAGCGTGGGCAGAATACGGAGAAAGGGACGCGCCGCGGAACGCTGGCAGTTTGGAGCCCGATGGGCGGGCGCCATGGACAGAAGCCCCATTTTCGCAGTGTTGATGACTGTGCTTGGTACCGCCGCTCTTCTCCTGCTGTTACTCATTCCCTCTCGGGCGCCAGCCCGTGACCAGGCCGTGGCCGCGCCCCAGCCGCCACCCACCCAGCGGATCGACGTCGCCGACAACTACTTCGGTACCGTGCTCCACGACCCGTACCGTTGGCTGGAGGACCAGGAGAGTCCCCAGACGCGAGCCTGGATTGACGCTCAAGTGTCCTACACCCGAGCGGTTCTCGACCGCCTCTCCGGGCGAGAAAAACTCCGGGCCAAAATCCGCGCCCTTCTGGACTTCGATCGGGTGACCGTCCCTTGGGCCCGGGGCGGGCACTATTTCTTCATGCAGCGTAAGAAGGGCAGCCAACTCTACACGATCTGCCTGCGCCAGGGGGCGGAGGCCAAGGAGGAAGTCCTCGTCGATCCTGCCTCCCTGAGCGCCGATCTCTCCACCAGCGTCCGCATCGAATCCGTGTCCTTCGACGGCAAACTGCTGGCCTATTCAGTGCAGCACGGAGGTGAGGATGCCTCCAGCGTGAGGATCTTCGACGTGGATCACCGCCGCGACCTGCCTGACGTCCTGCCCGCGAACTTCTACGAGGGCATCTCGTTCACCCACGACGACCGCAGCTTCTACTACTCACGCTATGGCACCGAAGGACCTCGTGTCTTCCATCACAAAATGGACACTGACCCCAAGTTGGACTCGGTGGTATTCGGCCAGGGGATCGGGCCCGAGTCCACGGTAGGTTTGAACCTTTCGGACGACGGGCGTTACCTGGTGATCGACCTTGTGCACGGGTGGACCCGTGACGACATCTACCTCAAGGACGTGGCCCACGATGGGCCGGTGGTGACGCTCGTCAAGGGACTCGATGCCAGGTTTGAGGTTCAGATCGGAGGGCGTCAGCTCTTTGTCCTCACGGATTGGAAGGCTCCGCGCGGCCGCATCTTGACGGGCGATGTGGACCATCCGGACCTCGCCCACTGGCGAGAACTGATCCCGCAGGGGAAAGACATCATCGAGGGCTTTTCCGCCGTCGGCGGCGAGCTTTTCGTACGCGTCCTCCAAGACGCCGTTCCGCAAGTCCGGGTCTTCGACACAGGCGGCCAAGCGCAAGGCAAGATTGCATTCGCCGGGATCGGCTCGCTGAGCGTTCTCTACGGCCTTTGGGACAGTAACGAGGCTTTCTTTACTTATCAGTCGTTCAATATCCCGCCTACGATCTATCGCTACGACGTGGCCTCGGGCCAGCGAAGCGTCTGGCATGCTCCCCAAGTGCCGTTCGACGGCAGCCACTACGAGGTGAAAGAAGATTGGTACACGTCGACGGACGGCACGCGGGCGCCCATCTTCGTGGTCTATCGCAAGGGCACACGGCTTGACGGCTCCCAACCCACCTTGCTGCATGGCTACGGGGGCTTCAACGTCAGCATGACGCCGGACTTCGAAGCGCGCTACGCCCTGTGGCTCGAAAGCGGCGGCGTTTACGCGCTGGCCATCCTGCGCGGGGGTGGAGAGTTCGGTGAGGATTGGCACCGGGCGGGCATGCTCGGTAATAAGCAGCACGTGTTCGACGATTTTCTTTCGGCAGCGCAGTGGCTCATCAAGTCCGGCTACACGAATCCCGACAAGCTGGCCATCGACGGCGTCAGTAACGGCGGGTTGCTCATGGGGGCGGCGCTCACCCAGCGCCCGGACTTGTTCAGGGTGGTCCTCTGCCGCATGCCAGATCTCGACATGCTGCGGCGGCACATCGGCGCCCACAACGTCTATGCCACCGACGAATACGGCAGTGGTGCGAATCCCCAGCAGTTCAAGTTCCTCTCTGCCTATTCGCCTTACCAACACGTGAAGGCGGACACGCGCTACCCCGCGGTGTTTCTCACCTCCGGCGACGCCGACCAGCGTGTGCAGCCCTTCCAGGCCCGCAAAATGACGCCAGCCTTGCAGTGGGCGACCACCTCGGGCCATCCCATCCTGCTGCTTTATGATAAGAACGTGGGGCACAACGGCGGCTCGACTTTGAGCCAGGACGTCGATGAGCTCACCGACGAGTTCAGCTTCACCTTCTGGCAATTGGGGATGAACGGCGACTGGAAATGAATCCGGCCCCCGGAACGGAGAACGATGACACCCATCCCCCGCGCGTAGCTCCCCGGCACCTCTTCGATCTCGGCACGGGCATCGATAACGTCCTTCACACCGATCGCTGCAAGGTGAATCTGTAATTCACCGTCATCAACCTGACCAACCAGGAAGCTCTCTACAACTTCCTGTCTACATTCAGCGGCACGCACTTTGTGACGCCGCGCGTGTGGCAAGGCCAGATCAAGTTCGTGTTCTGACGGTGCTTCGCCCCAGCCCGACGCAGAAAGGTCGCAGAGTCTCTGAGAAGAGAGACTCTGGCGTTGCCTTTCTTGAGAAAGAGTTGAGGCGTCCTTTAGCGATCAGAAGGAGAAGCGCGCTTCCAACTCGATTCGCCGGTTGGCGGTGGATGATGCGTGGAAGCCGCCCGCCAGAGCGTTCGATTGTCCAAACAGCGTCGAGCTGAGGTTGCCGATGGGCGGCGCCAAGTTCACATTGTTCAAGACATTGTGGGTATCGAGGGTGATCTCGAGGTTGTAGCGCCTGTTTCCCGGCTCACCGTGGAACATGCCATGGGGCGGTCCTCCCCCACCGCTCAGCCCCCGCGGACCCAGGCTGCCTCCGGGGGGACCTCCCCTCGACCCGTGTGAGTGTCCGCCGTGCCCACCCTCGGAGTCGCCCGCCGATTCACCCACGAGCCTGCCAAAACTGAAGGTCTTCGTCAGGTGCATGTTGATGCTGAATTGGCTTGGACCGCCGCCGTAATTGCGCGGGATGATGGTCGCCCCAAGCATGGGAACCGTGTCAAAGACACCATAGGCTGTTTCGACTACGCTGGGGCGAGAGAGGTCGGTGGCAAAGGCCGGCCGGTCGTTGAACAGAGAGTCCCCATTCAGGTCCTGTCCCGTCACGATATCAAAGGGCCGACCCGCGGAAGCGACGACGAAGGGGCTGACGCGAAAGCCAAGGGGCAGGGGAACCGCCCCGCCCATGAACAGCCGCTGGCGGACACTGAAGGCGGCCGGGCCGTACTCTCTGCTCAAGTCGTACTGGCTGGCGGGGAAGCTGTCGGCTCGATCCGTGTTGCTACGCGCCCGATTGAGCATGTAGAACCCAAAGAGTGAGAACCTTCGAGTCAACCGAGCGCTGATGTTGGCGATGAGCTGGTTCTGATTGAAAATCCCACTCGATTCGTACTGGTAAATGTTGCCTTGGCCGCCGTACGGGCGCACCCCGCCGGCCGGATTCTGCGGGTCATAGCTCCCTGGCAACGGCGCGTTGATGTTTCGCGAACGCAGGATGTGTACGCCATGCGAATTCGTATAGGTAACGGCGACGGTGATGTTCTTGGGCAGCCGCCGCTCGACCCCAATGGCTTCCTGCGCGACGTAAGGGGCGCACAGGTTAGGAGCCATTTGGCGAATGGTCTGCGGCGCGGAGGATTGCAGCAGTACCTCTGGGGATGGAATGTTGGGAAAGAAATCCGGGTCCGCCACCAGGTATTCCTGCTGAGTGACGCCGTTCAGGCGCAGCGCCTGAAGCGTCATATCCTCGGGGACGCGGTCATAGAAAATTCCCGCGCCGGCTCGCAGCACCGTCATCGCTTTTTTGCCCGTGCCCCAGGCAAGCCCAATGCGGGGCGTGAAGTCCCGGTGATTGCTGATCTGGTTTTGCGCCTCATATCGAAGGCCGGCGCTCAGGCTGAGGTTCGGCCGCACCCGCCAGTCGTCCTGAAAGAAAAGACCCACATCAAATTGGTTGAGGCTGGCGAGCGGCTTCCCCGCAATCATCGAGAATTGGCTCGCCCCGCCTCCCTGGGCTCGGATCTCCGCCGGGGTCAGGCCATTCTCCAGCCCCTGGAGCGTCAAGCTATACGCTCCGATTGAAGTGAAGGTAAAGGCGCCGTTGAAGTTCTGCAGGGAATGGCTCCCAAGGTTCACGTCACGCAGCCGCCCGCCGAATCTCAACAAGTGCTTGTTGATCGTCAGCGAGGTTATGTTCTGGACCTCGTACTGGTCCCGGTTGTTCGCAGCGGGCCCCACACTGACTCCACCAGCGGTGAAAGCACCGAGCACCGAGATGGTGGGCGTCGAGTTGTCACCGATCTGGTTGTTGACCTCCCGGACATATTGGAAGCGCGTCTCATTGACTGCTCGCTCAGTGAGCATAGCGGTTTCGCTGACCTGTGCCGTCTGTTCCGTGTTGCGCAGGTCGTAGCCTTGAGAAGGCAAGGAAAACTGGCCGATGCCGCTGTCCGTGGCGCCGGCGCGGGAGTAACTGTACCTTGCGGTGACAGTATTCTTCGGACTCAATTGGTAATCCACGCGGGGACTGATGGTTGTTCGCCAGGTTGGATTCAACACGGTTTGGCTGAACGGGATCGCGTTGTAGGAAGGATCGATCACGACGGCGCTGACCACGGCGACGTCGTCCACGTTGCGACGCTCGGCGTCAAGGAAGAAGGAGGCCGTCTTGCCGAGCGGGCCGCCCACGTTACCGCCGAACTGCCGCGACTGGTAGGGGGGCTTATTGGGGGCAAACGGATTGCGTGAATTGAAAACCGAATCGCCAAAGTCCAACGAAGCCTGGCCGTGAAAATTGTCGGTTCCAGGTTTGGTGAAGATCTCGATACGCCCGAAACCGAGCCGGTCGTATTCTGCCGCGAAGGGGCTCTGGTTAACCCGAATCTCCCGGATCGATTCCTTCGGCGGTAGGCGGCCACCGATGAAGCCGTCAATGTAGATCTGACCTCCGTTCGGACCTGCCGCCGGCCCTGCCAGCGCTTGCAGTTCGTCCTGCAAGTCATCCGGGTTGTCGGAAAGCGCGGTCAAATCAGCACCTCGCAGCACCAGCGCGCCGGCATTATTCGTAGGGCTGACACTGACCTCGGAAGCCTCGCCCTTCACTGTGACCTGCTGTCTTTCCAGGGTGACCTGAAGTTGGGCATCCACAACTTGGGGCTGCCCATGGGCGATCACGACGGCTGCCTTTTCGAAATCAGCAAAGCCCTTCAGTTGGACCCGCACCGTATAGGTGCCGGGCGGCAGATTGCGGAAAGCGTAGCGACCCTCTTCATTCGTCTGGACCTTCCGTACCACCCCATCGGATCCGCCGAGGGTGACGGCTATGGCGGACACAACGGCGCCTGATGAGTCCGTGACCTGACCGCGCAGGCTGATGTCGCCTGACTGCGCGAAGAGCATACCCGAAAGAAAAGACGATGCAAGGATGGCACGCAACGCTCGTCTCAGATACCGCAGAGAATCGACCATTTGGAGAGCCTCCTGAGATTCTTCGTGAAATGCAGCCCCACACGCGGACATCGGTTTCATGAGGCGCCAGCTCTCGGCAGAGTCACTTGGTTGCCTGAGCACTTCTTTCTTTGCCGGCTTCCCCGCCTCCTCATGAACCATTTCTGCGGGTAGTTACGGAAGTCGTGCGTCACATTAGCTCCCGTGTGCGCAACCTCGGCTCGGGAAGAGGGGATGAAAATAGGGAATCGCATAACGAAAACCCCATCTTCATTCTTGCCTGTTGTACCTGAAGATTGCATGAAAGGTACGGACGGCGAAATGTCTCACTGCTGGAAACGCGTATCGCTTACGCGGAACAGAGCCATGCTAACAGACTGCCAAGGGTGCGGTGAGACCGACGGCTTCGACCCTGGATAAGGAGGGGCTATCAGAGAGGCTTGAGGGAATGCCGGCCGTGATCCTACGACTCTGCTGGATGCCGCAAAGCGCAGCGCGACAAGTCTCAGCCGGCCAGTGGAAGCTTGACTCGAAAAACGGACCCCCGCTGAGGCGTGCTGTGAACTTCGATCTCGCCACCGTGTGCCTCGACAATCCACCGGCCGATGGAAAGGCCCAAGCCTGCTCCTCCCGACTCGCGGGAGCGTGCTTTGTCAGCACGATAAAAGCGCTTGAAAATATTCGGCAGGTCCTCCGCCGTGATGCCGATGCCCGTGTCGCGCACCTCGCCAACGGCAGATCCGTTCTTGCTGCTCAGGGAAACTGTGACGCTTCCTCCCGGAGTGGTGTATTTCACAGCGTTGTCGATCAGGATCAGAAAAGCACGTTGAAGAGACGGCGGATCACCTTCCACCCAGACGGGTTCGCTGGGAATCTGGGCAGTAAATGAGACTCTCTTCGTCTCGGCCAGAGTACGACCTTGCGCGCAAGCGTTATTGACGCTTTCCACCAGGTCGGTCCGCGCCCGCGTGAGGGAGGCCACTCCTGAATCGGTCCTGGCGAGGAACATCAGTTCGTCCAGCAGATAAGACATCCCCTCTACTTCCTTGAGAATCTGACCGAGCGTCTCGCGGTAATCGGCCTCGGCACGAGGTTTGCGCAGGGCAAGCTCGGTGCGGGTCCGAACGATGGCAACCGGGGTGCGCAGCTCATGAGAAGCGTCTGCCGTGAACTGAATGACATCACGGAAGGCTTTCTCCAGGCGATCGAGCATGCTGTTGAGCGTCTCCGAGAGACGCTGCAACTCATCACCTGTCTGGGGTACCTCGAGGCGGCTGGAAAGATTGTTGCCGCTGATGCTTCGAGCTGTGGACGTGATCCGGTCCACGGGCATCAGCGCGCGACGGCTCATCCAGTACCCGCCGGCGGATGCCAGTGCCAACAAGAAGGGAGCAAGAAGCACCATCGTCCATCCGAAGCGGTGCAGGGCTTCCACGTAGTTCTCAATCGACGCGGCCACCTGGATGCGGTAAGGATGGCCGGTCACGACCGCGACGGTCGTGAACATCCGCCACGGAACGCCCTGCACATGGAGGGTCTCCACCGTGCCGTCTTTCGCCGAGGACAGAGGTACATCCTTCTGGCCCGCAGCGACGGATCGATAAATCCAGTTCCCCTGGGCGTCCGCGATCTCAAACAGGTTTCCTTCCGATTCCAGTTGGGAATGCTCGCGCAGTTCGTGCGGGAGCCGTTCAAGCCCCTCTCGCGCGTGTCTTTCCATCAGGCCTCGGATGAGCCTGGCGCGGCCTCTCAGTTCCCCATCGACGGTGGCGTGGATGCTGGTCTCCATGGCCAGGTAGGCGACTACGCTAAACAGGGAGAAGGTCCCGGCCAAGACCGCAAAGTACCATGCCGTGAGTTTGGTTCGCAGGGAGAGAGCGCTCATTCTTTTTCTTCTTTCCGCAGGCAATAGCCCGTGCCGCGAACGGTATAAATCAATTTCTTATCAAAATCGCGGTCGACCTTGCTCCTGAGCAGGCGGATGAAGGCGTCCAGCGTATTGTCCTCAACCTCGTCATCATGGGCCCAGACAGCGGTAATAAGAGCGTCGCGGGACACAACCCGGCCGGCGCGGCGCATCAGGAATTCCAGCAAACGGAACTCTGTGGGGGACAGATGGATTTCTTGCGAACCTCGAAAAACCTGGCGCGTAGCGGGATCCATAACCAGATTGCCAACCTCCAGTCGCGTCGGGCGAGGAGTTGACCCGCGCCGTGCCAGCGCGCGTAAACGCGCCAGGAGTTCCTCAAAGGAAAAAGGCTTGGTGAGATAGTCGTCGGCGCCGGTATCGAGTCCCTTAATGACGTCCGGTAACGCGTCTCTCGCTGTAAGCATCAGGATCGGAGTCGGGTTCTGGCCTCGTCGCAACCGCCGCGCGACCCCATAACCGTCCAGCCCTGGGAGCATGACGTCCAGCACAATGACGTCGAATTCGTACATCTCTGCAAGTTCCAGAGCCGAATTCCCATCGCAGGCAAGACTCACTGAGTGGTTTTCCTCCTCAAGACCGCGTTTGAGGAGTTCCGCCATGGTTCTTTGGTCTTCAACGACAAGAATTCGCATAAGGCAGTATTATTCTCTCCCTCCAACCTGAAAATCAGCTGAAATCTCGCAGTCCCGGAATTCGACTAGGTCGGTTCCCAGTGGCGGCGTGACTAGCCCCAGTTGGCAGGGGCGCAAGCCACCCGGTCAGACCGTATTTGGCCTACGATCAATCGTCTCATCTCTAACAGAGGAATAGGCTCTCTAAGATAGTCTACAACTCCCAGTTGCATGGGTTCGATGGAAGCACTCATGTCGACGCAGCGTGTCACGACAAGGACAGGGGTGCGCCGGTCAATCTCCACCACGCGATTCAAAACCCCTGTGTCCCTCCAACTTCAGGCTCCCTTGACCTCCTGAGACGAAGTCGACGCTTTCTTTTCCGACGAGATCGACGCCCTTGCCGGAGGAGCCGCAAGTGACAACTTCACAGCGCAAGGCTAAAAGCGGAGCCGTCTGCCTGGAGCCGCGGCAGGTACCTGCTGGCTAGTACGCGTGTACTATTGCGAAAATGCAGGGCAGCTCTTAGAGTTTTATATCCTAAGGCGGTCTATGGTTGTTGGGCCTAAAAGCCGTCAGCACAAGGCCGGAGTGCCGGAGCGGGGAGGAACAACAGTGCGCCAGATTCAGGCTTGGGGGACCTGAATGGCTCCCCCTCCCACCCCGGCCGGGTCGCCCTTAATGCCGGGGAAGGTGTAAACGTTAACGATGAAGAGAACGCTCAGCTCTACGCAAGAGATGACGAGGCACGCCTTCGGATTGTTGTTGGAACTGCGAGCGCGCCGCCATGCCCCTCAACTGCTGAGTCAGGCGATCGCATTTCTTGAGTTGCTGGTGCGTGAAAAAGGGGTGAATGCCACGCCGATCATGCTTTCAGTCCGAGTGGCGCAGCTTCGCAAGTTCTAAGTTCCTGAAGACACAAGTACCCGCCAGTAATTCAGGGCAAGCAATATCCAAGGTTCCCCGACCCCCACACCCCCGACAGCCCACAACCAGCCTCCCAAGCGAGAGCTTGAGCGCGTACACCCTACCGGTATGGGACTGTTCCGTCGGGCAGGCTACGAAAGCTCGTTCAGGTCAAAGGTATCGCCCCGGTTCAGTCTCCCTCCCGAAAGCGTGCGATGACCGTGAATGAGCAAGCCGCACTGTGATGGCAGGGAGAGGGTGTGCGCAGTCGGCGAGCCGTCCATAGGAACTCAAGCTCGCTGCCGCCACTGACGCGTGTACGTCAGCGCCCCTGCCTCGCCGGCAGTGCTGCACCTTTCGATTTGACTACCCTCTAGCCTCGGGCCACGGACAGGATCCCTCACGCCCGGAGCCTACTCCTTGGACACAGTGGCGGTATTCGGTGAGGGAGGCGCCGCGACTTCCTGGCCTGCCTTCAGCTTAGCGATCTCGCGTTGCAGCTCCGTCGCCAGGTCCTCGAGAATGCGCAGTTGCTCGGTGCGACGCTGCACCAATCCTTCCAGGCGCGCAACTTGGCGTTGCAGCTTGTGATTCTCGCGGCGAAGATAAATGAAAGTTCCACCCGGGACCACCGCCGTGCCAGCCGCCCCGGGTTGCCCCGTCTTCGTAGGCTCTCCGGGTTTGAGTATGGGCAGAGGCGCAAGCCGGGCCTGCGTTTGCTTGATGAGTGAATCCAGTTCCCTCCGCTCGGCTCCTGGCGGGCAAAGCTGGCGTAAGGCGTTCAGTCGTGCCAAGTCGGGATTATTACGGCCCCGCTCCCAATGCTGGACCGCTCCCTTGGTCGCATTCAACAATCGCGCCAAGCCTTCCTGGCTCACCTCGAGTCTCTTCCGGACCCTGCGAATGACTTTCGCTGGGCTAATCGCTTCCATTTTGAGCCACCTCACTTTCCCAAATGTGCTTGACCCTCTCAGATTCCAGCCGAGGATACCTCGGGCGGATTGCGAGGTCTCACCCAGGATCACCTTAGCAGCGTCCCCGTCCGTGCCCAGACCGCCCGGCGGCGCCCACGCTTGCCGCAACAGGTCCTGCGACCCCGTGGAAGCTCACCCGCCCCCGAGTGAACCCTTTTTCACCTCTGACCTCCCGATACGAAAGGGGACATGCTCGAAAGGGCAACTCCTTGATAATAATAATCTTAGGATACCTAACCAATGGTCTCTGCTTCTCCCTTGGGGTGCCGCCAAGGGGTTGGTCTTCGGCAGCGCCACGTTCGGCGTCCCCGGGCTGGACCCGTAGGGCCGGACGAGCAGGCCTACCCCAGGCAAACGGATCCCTCCTGCCCTCACGCCCTCCCGCTTGCCCAGGCTCATTTTCGACTGGGCTCTGGCGAGTCTGGCCTAGCATCTGTCGGGTAAATCTCGGCTAGAGCGCTCGCCAGTCATCGTGGTTGCTGACGAGCTCCATCATACCACTTCCTGCAAGCCTCGGAGATACAGAAATCGACTCTCAGGCAAACAATCGCGAGAGGCCCCAGGTTCCCCGGCCATCCCTCCAGTTCAACCCCGGGAATGCCCTCTCGCCGACCAGGACCCTACAGCCTGCAGGCATCTTCCCTTCTGCCAGACCAGACCCACCGGCCCTGGGGCGGAGCAACCTGGCGATTTGCCATTTCTCATTCGGCGTTTTGTCCAGGAGCGTTACCCCATACCCCGGCCCCCGCGCCCTTTGACGCCGTCGGTCATCATGCCGCCCTGGCCATCCGCTCAGGACCGTGGCGTGACGGCCCCGCGCCCTTCGAGGCTCTGGTAACCACCGAGATTGAAGCTCCTCCATGCAAGTTACTGCGGACAATAGGGTTAAGTCAAAAGATGAAGCTGACTTCGGATTCGAGGATTATTTCTTTACTTGATTGAGCAGCCGTTCGTAATTGCTTTTTATGCCTGCCTCATTGGGCAACAGCAAATAAGCCGCACGGTATTCCTGAAGCGCTCCCTGCGGGTCCCCCTTTGACTCGAGTGCCCAGCCGAGCATGTTGTGATACCACGCATTATTCGGGTCGCCTTGGACGGCTTGGCGGGCCTCGACAATTGCCTGGTCGGGTTGATGCTTTTGGATGAAGGGCCAGGCTGCATGATAATGCGCCAAAGGGTTTTTCGGGTCGAGGCGAATGGCTTCGCGCGCTTCCGCCAGGGCTTCATCGGGTTTGTTTTCCCCGCTCAGTGCCCAAGCAGCATGAATGTGTGCCAGTACATTGTTGGGACTTAATCGCAGCGCCTCGCGACACTCCGCGAGGCCGCCCTCCAAATCACCTTTTCGGATGAGCGCCTGCGCCAAGGGGAGGTGGAAATCTGCGGTGTTGGGATCGAGACGGAGAGCTTCGCGTGCTTCCACAATGGCGTCATCGGGCTTCCCCATGGCATCGAGTTGCCAAGCAGCGAGGTTGTGGACCCAGCCAAGATTGGGGTTCAAGCGCAATGCCTCCCGACATTCCGCCAGAGAGCCATCGTAGTCGCCCTTTCGGAGAGCGCCCAGGCGATTTGTGCGTGGTATTCAGCGTTGCCGGGCTCAAGCCGCACCGCCTCGCGAGCTTCCGCGAGTGCCTCATCAGACTTCCCCAGCAGGTTGAGAGTCCAGGCCAGGCGTTGATGCGCCCAACCATTGTTCGGGTCGAGTCGGACGGCCTCACGTGCCTCAACCAAGCCCTCGTCAGGTTTGCCCTTCAAATTGAGTGTTGCCGCCAGGCGTTCGTGCGCCGACGCGTTGTGGGCATCGAGCCGGATGGCCTCGCGTTCCTCGCGGATCGCCTCGTCCAGGTTCCCTTTCGCATCAGTGTCCAGCCCAGGAGGGCGTGAGCTTCGGAACTCCTGGGGGCAAGGCGCAATGCTTCGCGCGCTTCTGCGGCGCCCTCGTCAAATTTCCCTTTGGTGTTGAGCGCCGTCGCCAGGACAGCGTGCCCTCCGAAGTTGTGGCTATCGAGCTCCAACGCCTTGTGACACTCGGTGATGGCGCCGTCCGGATTCCCCTGCAGCAAGGACCCCAAGGCGGCAACGAAATGCACGTGCGGACTGTTGGGCGCAAGCTGCAGGGCGAGGCGCAATTCGGCCGCGGCTTCCTCAGGCTTGCCTTTCTTGTAGAGTGCCCAGGCACAATTGGCCGGCGCGATGCCGTTCTGGGGGTCCAAGCGCGCCGCCTCGTGGCATTCCTTGAGAGCGCTCTCGTAGTCCCCCTTCAGCAGGAACCCTGCGGCCAGCGTGCTGTGGGCATCGGCGCTCTTCGGGTCGATCTGAAGCGCCTGCCGGCCTTCGGCAATCACGCCTTCATGGTCCCCGTTGATCACCAGTTCCGCCGCGCGGTCCAAGTGCTCCTTGATTTGCGCTGCTTGTCCCGGCGAGCCGCCCGGCTTGGCACCCGTGCCCACTCTTCTGGCCGTGCCCAGAGCGTTGAGCAGGACATCCGTGGCTCCCGCCTTACGCAAAGTCCTGAGGAAATCGTCGGTCGGCTCAAAATCGATTCCGTAGCGTTCCACCAAATCGGCAAGGCGCTCGCTGGGGACGTCGTTCTGCAGGAACTGAAGAATGTTCTCCTTGGTCAGTGGCTTCTGTGAGGGAGGCGCCTGGGCCAGAAGGCTGCTGGCCACAAAAAGGATCATTAGGATTGCCCTCAGTCTCATCGCATACCTCCCCTGATGTGGGTCAGCGGGCGGGAATCTCTCGAACACTCCTGGACCGCGCTTTCCTTCCTGGTCCCTTGGTTCGCAGTGAGTGTACACCTCACTGCCTCGTTTTGAAACGCTCCGGCGTAGCTGCAGGTTTCAGTAACCTCCAATGCGCGGGCGGTACAGACGCTGATTCTAACCTGAATTTCTCACGACAGAGGGGGGAGGGCGAGGCTTTAGCCCCGCAGTTACACGACGCTCGTAATTGTTTCTTCGTCTCGCGCCCCGCGCAGTTTGTCAGAAACAGTTGCGCGGGGCGCGAGACGAACAAAGGGTTGGAAGCCGCTTTTTCGGCGGGGTTAAAACCCCGCCCTCCCACCCGCCGAACGAAAAGCTGCCCAGCGTGGTGAGAGATTCAGGCTTGCGTCCGCGATCGGCGAGCCGGATGACGAGTCGCCTCGTGCCCAGCGCGGACCGGAGAATTGACAAAGCGCGCAGAGCCGTCCCTTCGGGAGATCGCGGACATGCGCAGAAGACGCATGTTTGCTCTAGCCGGCGAGCTACGCCCGGCGCCAGCCAACCCCAAGCCCGCACTCGACGGGCCAACCCGCCACGCCATCTCGCCCCACCCTTTATCCTCGCCCCCGACATTAAGAAGCCTTCATGAAGCACTGCGTCCCCGCCGATTAGATGGGTGAACCCCGCGCTGTGACGCGACGAGCAAGCAGGTTGGAAGCGCGCGCCGGTCGGCAGGGAGGCAGCGTGAACCGCATCATTCGGATCGCCCTCATGTTCTTCCTGATCCAGTTTCTGGTGGTACTGACGATTATGGTCGTGGCTCTGCTGGTGGCCCGACCGGAAGCCCCCCTCCTGGGCCGCGAAACCGGTCGCGAGGCCCTCCTCCGGAGCTTGGCTTTTCTGATCAGCCTGCCCGGTCGGGCTCTCAGGGTCGTCGTGCGTCTCGCGCGTTTCGTCCGCTCAAAGCTGTTCTTGCCAATCTATCGTTTCTAGAACGCACCGCGGGCAGACAGGCTCTCCCAGGGTCTTCGGGCGCGGAGCCGGTCGAACCGTCCAAGCTCCAACCCGAAGCGGGAAGCCACCGCCCACCCGCCGACAAGAACATCCCGCCGCACTCGCGGGCGGCATCATCCCACAGCTACATATTGTCCCACCCGCAACATTAAAAAACTCTCACGTAGGCCAGACCTTCCGTCGATAAGACCAGTGAGCGCCGAGCCAAGCAGTAACGAGCTAGAAAGTTGTAGGGGCTAAGGCAAACGGCGGGAGGTTGAAATGAGGATCTTGAACCACATTATCCCGATGTTCTTCCTGATTCAATTCTTGGTCGTTCTTTCCAGTCTGCTTGCGGCAATGCTCTCGACGAGCCCGGAAGTGTCGCTGCCGAGCAGCCGGCTGGCCCGCGGTTTTGCTTTCCTCGTCTCCATTCCCCTCAGGGTCGCCCGATTTTTCTGCCGCTGCCGCGCCTGACCAGCTCGATGCCCCTTTCCCCTGTTCCATCGCGTCGAGCCAACGGGAAAGTGCCGCCTCGCTCACGCCCGATTCTGGGTAGTGTCCCAATATGGGGGATTGAATTCCAGAAAGGGGGTCGGACCTTCAGGTCCGACAATAGCCAAGCCTTCAGACGGGGCCTTTAGGCCCTGAAGCTTCAGGGGCTTAAAGCCCCCGACTGCGTGCGGCCCGATCCTGTCGGAGATGAAGGTCCGACCAACAACTCCCTGAGGCGCAGCTTTTCAAATTAGGACACTGCCCGATTCTCGTACCACCTTACATTTCCGGTCGAGGCGCCAATAGCCACGACGTCTTTGCGGTCGTCGTCATTTAGATCTGCAATGACCACGCCGGAAGCGGCGATCTCGGCATCCAGGAGTTGCCTTTCCCAATTCATTCCCGAGGCATCCGCGGCGTAATAAACATAAAGGCTGGTTCCCGGCCCGCGGAAGCCTGCCACAATCTCATCGTTACCGTCGCCGTCCAGGTCCGCGCAGGCGAGGGCGTGGCCATCCCGAAAGCTCGTGTCGATCACGTATCGGGTCCACAACTCTCCCGGCTTCCCTTCGCAATAAACCGCCACCTGCTCGCCGTGCCAGGGTTCAATGGTAGCCAGGAACCGCTTTCCGCCCACCTTCCCCACCCCGATTTCGCTCGCGCCTCGACGCGGCCTTGGCTGCCTGCCTGCGGGGGCAGGCTGGTCGCCGGCGGCAAGTTGCGTCCTGGTCCAGGTAAGTTCCGCGCCGTGCCCTGTGGTATGAAACAAATGCACGCCCTCAAAACTCGCCGTCAGAATTTCGTCGCGCCCGTCGCCGTCCCAGTCCAGCACATTGAGGCCATGCACGACCGTCAGGGAAGCGTCGATCAAGTGCGGAGTCCATTCGGCCGGCGCCCGCTCTCCCGCCGAGACGTGTCCACGCAGAAACACCTCCGGCATCTCGAACAACGTGAGTGGGGCAGCCACCTGGTACTCCGGGGCCACCGCACCGGGGCCCAGCAGCGGCGCGTCCACCAGTTCCAGCCGGCCGTCGCCGTTCAGATCCGCCCAGCGCAGCCGGTGCGAGGTGGGAATCTGTCCCAGCAGGCGCAACGACCACTCCGCGTCCCAGCCTCGTGCGGGCTCGGCCCACCACAGGCTGCCGCCGTGCATGCTGTCGTCGAGGGCGAAATCGCTCGCCAGCGCCAGGCCGCGCGCCGGATATCCCAGGTGAAACAACGGCGCCAGGCTGATGTTCTTCCGCGTCGTCGTGGTAATGGGCCAGGTCCTCCAGGTGGGATTCTCGTACCACTCCACGATGCTCTCGACCGAACTGAGCGCCAGGATATCCGGGCGCCCGTCGCCATTTAGATCTGCCACTGCCACCTGGTAGCCATCGGGAATCTTCGCGACCTCGTGCGTCCGCCACTGAATCATGGTGCGTTTCCTCACCGCCGCGCTCAACGTGTTCGCTGCCGGTGCCGGCCTTGCCGTGAATGTCAAGCCAAGCCCCAACGCCTTTTGCAGAAAGGCTCTTCGCGACCGCCGCCCGCCATCCTGGCTGTCCGATTTCCATTTACTCACGAGCGTTAGTCTAACGCGATTGTGGCCTGCCGCGCAGGCCTTCTGCCGAGGGTGGCAGCAGAATGGTTCGCTTGCGACGCGCTCAGAAAACAGCGGCAGGGGAATTTGATACCTCACCCTCCGTGGCGTATAATGGCTGTTCCCGGGGCACCATTGAAATTCTTGCCCGCTGGTCAAACATATGCCTGCTCGAACCATGTACGAGAAAATCTGGGAAGCCCATCTCGTCGCCGAGGAGCCTGGCCAGCCAGCTCTCCTCTATATCGACCGTCACCTCGTCCACGAAGGCACGTCGGCACAAGCTTTTTCCGGCCTGAAGGCCGCCGGGCGTAAAGTGCGCCGGCCCGACTTGACCTTTGCCGTCATGGACCACTCCGTGCCGACCAAGGACCGCCACCTGCCCGTCACGGACGAGGTGGCCGCTGCGCAGATTGACGCGCTCGCGCGCAACTGCCGCGAGTATGGAATTCTGCTCTTCAACATGCAGAGTTCCAATCAGGGCATCGTGCACGTCGTCAACCCGGAGCTCGGCATCACCCAGCCCGGCCTGACGATCGTCTGCGGCGACAGCCACACCTCGACGCACGGAGCCTTCGGCGCGCTCGCCTTTGGCATTGGTACGAGTGAGGTCGAGCACGTGCTCGCCACGCAGTGCCTCTCGCAATTCAAGTCGAAGACGATGCTGGTGCGCGTCAAAGGGCGTCGCGCGCCGGGCGTAACCGCGAAGGACATCGTCCTCGCCATCATCGGAAAAATCGGCATTGCCGGCGGCACCGGCCACGTGATCGAGTACGCCGGCGAAGCTATTCGCGCGCTCTCCATGGAAGGTCGCATGACGGTCTGCAACATGTCGATCGAAGGCGGGGCGCGTTCGGGCATGGTCGCTCCCGATGAGACGACCTTCGCTTATCTCGAAGGGCGTCCCTTCGTTCCGCGCGGCAAGGATTTCGAGGTCGCGGTGGACCACTGGAAATCCCTGGCCAGCGACCCGGGCGCCAAGTACGATCGAGTCCTGGAACTCGACGCCGCGCAGATCGCGCCACAAGTCACCTGGGGCACCAACCCCGGCATGGTGGCGGACGTCACCGGAAGCGTGCCGGAACCGAACTCCTTCGCCGATTCTGTCGATCGCACGGCCGCGACGCGCGCGCTCGAGTACATGGCGCTCAAGCCCGGCACGCGCATCACGGATATTCCACTCGACCGCGTCTTCATCGGTTCGTGCACCAACGGGCGCCTGGAAGACCTGCGCCTGGCGGCGCGCGTGGTGGCAGGCAAACACGTCGCCAAGAATCTCAAGGGAGCCCTGGTGGTTCCCGGCTCCATGCGCATCAAGGCGCTGGCGGAAAAGGAAGGCCTGGACAAGGTTTTCCGTGACGCCGGCTTCGAATGGCGCGACGCCGGCTGTAGCATGTGCATCGGGATGAATGCCGATGTACTTGCCAGCGGCGAGCGCTGCGCCTCAACTACCAATCGCAACTTCGAAGGCCGCCAGGGTAAGGGCAGCCGCACGCACCTGGTCAGCCCCATGATGGCTGCGGCCGCCGCCATCGAAGGCCACTTCGTGGACATCCGCGAGTGGAAGCTGGGGCAGGTGGAATAAATCCGTCCGTTATCCGTGGCCAGTGGCCCGTTGCACGACGCAATCAGCCACAACGGACGACGGACAACGGACAAAAACCTATGCAACCCTTCACAAAACACACCGGCCTCGTCGCGCCGCTCGATCGCGTGAACGTGGACACCGACCAGATGGTGCCCAAGCAATTCCTCAAGTGGATCACACGCGAGGGTTACGGCCGCGTGCTTTTCTACGACTGGCGCTACCTCGACGACGGTAAAACGCCCAACCCTGAGTTCGTGCTGAACGCGCCGCGCTACCGGGGTGCGTCGGTACTGGTGGCGCGCGCCAACTTTGGCTGCGGCTCCAGCCGCGAACATGCGCCCTGGGCCATCCTCGACTACGGCTTCCGCCCCATCCTGGCGCCGAGTTATGCCGACATTTTCTATAATAACTGCTTCAAGAATGGTATCCTGCCTGTAACCCTGCCAGATGCTCAAATCGATGATATCTTGCGTCGCGTCTATGCGAACGAAGGCTACCGCTTGACCGTGGACCTTGAAACGCAGACGGTCAGCGACGACGGAGGCCTCAAGATCAATTTCACCGTCGATCCCTTCCGCCGCGAGTGTCTGCTGAAAGGCTGGGACGACATCGGACTCACGCTGCACCTTGCCGATCGCATCGCGGCGTTCGAGAAATCCCATCATCCCACCGCGCCGATGTACGAGCCCGTCGGCCCGGACGCACGCAAACCAGGCCAGTGACCAAACCCTTGGCCGACCTGCCTTCTTCCCAAACATCCTAGTGTCGTGTAGCAGAAATTCATTTATGAAGTCAGCCCGTGTAGCGGGCGCAAGAACTTAGCCCACGGCGCGAGCCCCGGGCTACGATCTTCCGCCCCTGTCGTGGCTGAGCATCCCCTCCCCGAAGCGCGGGAGCTAACCAACGAACTTTTGTTACACGACCCTCGCGTGGCGTGGCAAAAGACGTGGGGCTCTGGCTTACTCCGCCAACGTAAAGTTCACGCTGACCTCCGTCAGCACATCCACCGGTTCGCCGTTCAGAAGCATGGGTTGATAACGCCAGGTCTTGACGGCTTCCTTCGCGGCGCGGATCAGTAACGCCGGTCCGCTCAGCACCTTCAGGTCCTGGACCGCCCCATCTCTGCCGATGATCGCTTGCAGCACCACAGTTCCCTGCACGTGCGCCATGATGGCCATCGGCGGATAAACCGGCTTCGGCTGATGCAGGCCCCTGGCGGCGATGACCTCGCCACCCACGCGAATCATTCGCGGCTTGGCAGCAACGCGCGGTTCAGGCGGAGGTGGCGGCTCCATGCCCCAAGGCACGCCGTTGAGGATTCCCGGAGTTGCCTGTGCTCCGGTGGGAATGCCGCCGATCACCCACGGTCCCGTTCCGTGGCCCGTTGGCGGAGGCTCAGGGTTCTCCACACTCTGCACGACTCGATCGGGTGTGACGATTCGCGCGCGCAGCCAGTCTACCGTGCGACGCGGCGTTGCTCTGACCGACGGCGCTGGCGCGGGAGGGGGAGCCGGTGGAGGCGGGACGTGTATCACCTCCACGAGCATTTGCACCGGCAAGGCCTGCGTGTAGATAAGAGGCACGAGTACCAGGACGCCGACCAGCAGCGCCTCAGCAACGTACGCCAGCGGAATGGCCGCACGCCTCCAGTCGCCGGTTCTGGCTGCCGAGTAGACCAGGTAGATCAGGAAACCCCCGGTGTTCAGCGCCAGTGTCGCGACGAACCACGGCCACGTGCGCAGGCGTTGCTGCTTCGTGTCGGCCCAGACGTAACAGAGCATCAGCGCGTAGGCGGCCGCGACGGTCCCCACGATCCCTGCGGCGATGTGTAGCGCACGCGCTCCTGCTGGCGCCAGCACGAGGGGCAGCAGGTACAGGCCCTGGATGCAGACGAGTGTGCCGACGAGAGCCGAGAGCAGGTAGTGAATCCGGTGGAGTACGGGCGACCGTCCGGGAGAAGATTCCAGTAGCGCGTCCTCGAACATGGCTGCACCTCCTCGCGGGATGCCTTCCTCTGGCGTGTCAGGTGACAGCCGTGGAGCGCTCCGACGACTGCTTGCTTTCTCCTTCCACTCCTATTCGACACCGCCCCGGCTGCGGATGTTCCGCCATTTTTTTATTGGTTAACCCCTAGTGAAGACAAGCGATGCGCCACTACGTGGAGCCCGCGGGTCGGGTGCACGCGCGGCCTGGAGAGACTAAAACTCGGGCCACTTGGCCGCCTCTTCGCCAGTCACCGCGCGCGAGCCGCCTAGGTCCGCAGCCCGGACCACACCCGTCTGATCGCACGCAAAGGTCCGGCGCGCATAGGGCACGTACGTTTGCAGCGCCCGCAAAAGAGAAAGTCCGTGCGGAGGACGACCGTAGTGCACCGGCGTGGCGTAGATAAAATACTGTTTCTCATCCCGAGCAGGATCGCCGCTCAGCACCACCACGTAGCGATAGATGGGCCTCTGGAGCCGTGCCCAGAACGCCTCATCCAGCAAGCCCGCCTTGTGGAGATCTTCCAGGCTGCCATATTCGCCCAAGCCGTTCTTGTTAACGTCGATCACGGCATCGCTGCGAAACCTCTGCTCGGCGTCGTTGATCACTCGCAGGTTCACATAGGCAGCGTGTTCAACCGAGGGGCCCTCGGGCGGATAGTTTAAAGACATCACATAGTTAGCGACGGCGAAAAGCGTGAAGAGGATGACGACGGCGCCCAGGACCTTGTGAATCGTGCCTTGCCCACGCGCCATCACTTGGATGCCACGTACTACGCCATAACCGAGAAGGACCAGGAGCGGAATCAAAGCGATGCCCGTGCCGCCCAAAGTCAGAAGCGTGCAAAGAGCTAGCAGGAGGCCCCTCAGCACGCGCCACTTCCGTTCCTTCTCGCTGAGCTTGGCCCCGGCCAGACGAAATCCCAGGATCACGACCGGAAAGATCAAAACCAACGTGAGCATGCCATCGGGCTGCGGCGGGTTGTTGGCATAAACAGGGACTGCGCCGGCGAGCAAACACCAGAGCAGCAAGAGAAAAACCTGGCGGCGCGACTTCACGGAACACCTCCTGTGCGGCGGGAGGAGACCGATCGCGGCTCTCGCCAGGAGAATCTCCAGTCCTGCTCAGGAAAGAAATCAGTCTTCGAGAATGTGAAGGCAGTGGACCCCTGTGAACCCGGGAGTTCCGTCAGCGGGTAATTCGACGCGTTCAATTGATAACCTGGAGGCAGCAGCAACCGGAAAGAAGCCTGCGTAATCGGACGCCGCCAGGCGCGCGCGGTCGTCAGGAGGTAACAACCCTCGGGCCCGTGGGTTGGTTGCCAATAGTCGAGCCATATCCACTTAGCCTCGCCCGGCCGGAAAAACAGGCGGACGCGCGGCTCTTCTTGCTGCCTGCCCGGCGCGAAATCCCTTACCAAGCGCGCATCCTCGTGCACTTCGGCAAGAGTCCAAACCTCCGGTGCAGGATGATCGTGGTCCACGGGAAACGGAATGCCCAAAGTCAGGACGGCCGGCAGGCGAGAAGTGTTCCGGTAATGATAAAGCCAGTGGACGTGAATCAACCCTTCTTTCACCTCGACGTCAATGCGCTCCTGGTCGAACCTCACCGTCGTGAAGCGGCCGCTCAGGAAATAGATCGCGCTAGCCGCGAGCGCGCAGGCCCCAATTACGTCGCCTCCGTGGGCCCAGAACCTCTTGCTGGCTTGAGGCAAGCTCCACATGTGACTATCCAGCCTGGGTGGATTGTAATCCAAGCGAGGAGTGCAAGTTAGTTTTCGCCACAGATTTATCTGAGATGCCATCCCCGTTTCGTCAATCCCGGGCGCTTCAGGGTGGCCCTATTTGTGTGCGTCTAGCGTCGCAAACCTCAAGTTCGCATCCATCTCGCTTCTCTTAATGCCTTTCTCGTCATCGCCGCACCGCAGCGCCTCGCCACTTGATTGTTGAGCCAAAACCCGCGCACGGGCTTGGCTCAGACGTGCGCAGTCTCCACGCACGCCCCCGCCAGGCGTGCCAAGGCACACACCTTGAGCCGCAACACGCAGCGGTGCTAAGCTCAACCGGATGGCTGGTCCTGACTCCCTCGAACCCGCAAACCTCACGGCCGTCGAGCGCTACCGCGCGCTGCTACGGGTTTCCGAATCCATCGCCGCGCACCGTGACCTGCCGGAGCTTTTCCGCTCACTCGCTGCGCTGCTACACCGCCTGGTCACTTTTGATTTCATCTGCCTCACGCTTCCCGACCCGGCGCACGGCGTGGTCCGCCTGCACGTGCTCGAAGGCTCAATTCCAACCCGCTTTCAGCCGGGATTTGAAATCCCCATGGAGGAAGACATCCGCCAGCTTGTTTGGGAGAATCAGCAGCCGTTGGTAATCTCCAATCTCGAGCACGACGATCGCTTCCCGATCATCGTCCGCCTGCTGCGCGAGGACGGCGTGCGCTCGCTCTGCGCGCTGCCTCTCACCACCGCCCAGCGGCGGGTGGGCGCCATGGCACTGGGCTCGGTCGAGGTGAGCGCCTACGATGCCGCCGACCTCGAGTTCCTCCAGCAGGTAGCCGCGCAGGTGGCCGTCGCCGTCGACAATACCCTGAACTTTCAGAATGCCCAGGCCTACCAGCAGGAACTCGCGCGCGAGCGCGACCGTCTGCGCTTGCTCCTGGAAGTCAACAACGCACTCGTCTCCACGCTCGACCTGCGGCAGTTGCTTTCCGCCATATCCGCCTGCCTGCGGCGCGTGATGAATCACGAATACGCCAGCCTGGCGCTTTATGATCCGGCTGCCCAACAGCTTCGCCTGCAAGCGCTCGATTTCCCCAGGGGCAAAGGCTTTCTCCAGGAAGAAATGATCATCCCACTCGAGGGCACGCCCCCCGGGGAGGTCATCGTCACGCGCAAACCGTTGATCATTTCCAGCGCGGACGTCGATCGCTTCCACCCGGACATCAGCCGCCTCTTTATCGCCGAAGGTCTTCGCTCCGGCTGCATCGTGCCGCTCATCACCGCCAACCGGATTCTCGGCACGCTCAGCTTAGCCAGCCTCCGACCGGGCGCCTTCACGCAGGAAGACCTCGACCTCCTGGTGCGGGTGGCCAACCAAGTGGGCATTGCGATTGAAAACGCCCTCGCCTATCGCGAAATCGCCGAACTCAAGAACAAGCTTGTCGACGAAAAGCTCTACCTGGAAGAGGAAATCCGCACCGAATACACCTTCGAAGAAATCGTGGGCGAAAGCCCCGCGCTCAAGCGGGTGCTGAGCCAGGTGGAAACCGTCGCCGCGACGGATTCGACTGTGCTCATCCTCGGCGAGACTGGCACCGGCAAAGAAGTGATCGCCCGCGCCATCCACGATTTGAGCCTGCGCCGCGAACGCACGTTTGTGAAAGTCAATTGCGCCGCCATCCCCACGGGCCTCCTCGAAAGCGAACTCTTCGGCCACGAGAGAGGCGCCTTCACCGGCGCCATCGCGCAAAAGGTCGGACGCTTCGAACTCGCGCACCGCGGCACGCTCTTCCTCGATGAAGTCGGCGACATCCCCCTCGAACTCCAACCCAAGTTGCTGCGCGTCCTCCAGGAAAAGGAATTTGAGCGCTTGGGCAGCACCCGCACCCTGCACGTTGATGTGCGCGTCGTCGCCGCCACCAACCGCGACCTGCCCCAGATGGTCGAAGGCCGCCTTTTCCGGAGCGACCTCTACTATCGCTTGAATGTCTTCCCTATCGTCGTCCCGCCGCTGCGCGAGCGCGCTGGGGATATTCCCCTGCTCGTCCGCTATTTCGCGCAGAAGTACGCCCGCCGCATGGACCGCCGCATCGAGACGATTCCCGCCGAAGAGATGGAAGCACTCACGCGCTATCATTGGCCCGGCAACGTCCGCGAACTCGAAAACCTCATCGAACGCTATGCGCCGGGCACCCTTTTCCTCGGCGAAGGCCGCCGCCAGGGAGTAGAAGACGGCGTTCTTCATCGGTATGTAGGTGGACGGGACGGTCTCCATAGAGAGCTCGCTCGAGCCGACGATGTCGGCCACCTCGCGGAGCTCCGGGATCCTGACAAACCTGTGCTCGAGGGCGCCGCCGCGCCGCCCAAGTCGCCTGGCCGCCGCGAGCTCAGCCCTCGCGGTCCCGTGGATCTCTATCGTCAGCGCCCTCGCAGAATACCCGTCCCTCCTCGCGACGTAGAGGCATGTGGCCGAGTCGATGCCGCCGGAGAGGAGGACTACCGCTTCCGTCCCTTCTCTGCCTCTTTGGTGTGGAGCCGGGCTAGGAGGTGGGTCCCCTTGTTCATCCCTTCGTAGACGTACACCCCCACCGCCTCGACGTTGCCGGGCATCTTGGGGGTTATCCTGTCGAGCAGCTCCTTCGCGAGGTTCTCGACGGTGGCCTCCCCCTCCAATAGGACCGTAGTCTCCTTCGGGACGTGAAGCGCGAATTCTCCATGGACGGTCTCGAACTTCAGGTCGATGTGCGTCTTGGTCTCGCCCACGACGTATTTCTTGCGGATGAACAGCTTGTGGTCCAGGTTCGAGATCGCCTCCCTGATAATCGGCTTGGCGTCGTTGAAGTCTACGACCATCCCCTCCACGGGGGACCCTGCTATCTCGACTAACGCGGAAGAGGTGTGCCCGTGCATCACAGAGCACTTCTCGGTCTTCGGGAGTATGTGCGCGTAGTCGAAATTGAATGATGGGTCGTCCAGGAAGATCGTTTGGAGCCGTCCCTCCTTGAGAGAGTCGTCGCCCCCCTCGCCCTTTGAGAGGGCGGTCACCCTTAGCCCGGCGTCCCAAGAGTCGCTCCTCGCGGCGCTCATCCCGACCAGAACGCATCTGATCCCTGAACTTCTGGCCGCCCTCCGTTCCCCTTTGGTAAGCCGCCTGCCTATGAAAATTGCCGTCCGCCCGGCGACGAGGAACTCGGCCTTGAGCTTGGAGCCTTGGGAAAGCGGGGAGTCCACTTCGTACTTCAGGCCGAGAGAGTCGAGAAGGCTGGCCACCGCCGCGTGCAATCCGGTCGGGTAAGCCTTCCCGTTGTTCCTGTGGCTTCTCACGTAGCCGCCCTTGTCGAGGGCGCTGAGCTGCCCAAGTATCTGGGAGCTCCCTAAGAGGTCATTTCCCGTCCGGCTAGGCACGGTCGACGGCCGAGCGCGCTTCGTCTTATACGGTTTTCGAGGTTGACAAGGGGCTAACCTCATTCATACCGGGTTTCGCGCTCGATGATGCATCGCGGCCGTGATCCAGTGGTTAGGATTTAGGCTTCCCAATCGCCTCGAATGACGAGGAGAGGAGACAGCCTGACGTCCGGGTTCGAGCAAGCTGAGTCAGTCGATGTCCTGAAACTCGTGTGCCACGTGCGATATATCGCTCTTGATTTGACGAAGCAGCGCTAACGAGTTGTATCGAATAGTGACAGTGCCATAGGGGAGCGGTTTTCTAGCGATACTGGGCTTCTTGACAACTGAGGAAATGAAGTTCTTGTCACAAAGGCCAGTTATTCCTTTCCAGTATTTCTTGCATACGGATTCGTCATCTTGGACGTGAATGGCCATCCTGATTCTCAGGCGATTCTCCTCGACCCCTCTTGCGCGGAGGAATTTCAAGAAAATCGAAATCATCCCAGGGTCGGAATTCACGAACTCGACTCGACAATCCAGTTCTCTCTTGCTCCCTTCACACCAATATAGAATCGTGCCGATTTCGTTAATACTCATGATTCGATAGGCAAGGGGAGAATTTAACGGCCTATGACCGGCTCATCATTATCATCACCAAAACCTGATTTACC
>JAIQEZ010000204.1 GCA_020073545.1 Terriglobia bacterium
GGTCAGTCCCCCAAAGATGTCTCACTGGTGGATAACTGTATCAAGACCGTACACATTGACGATTAGGTCGCCGCAGTGCGTCGCCAAAGGCTGTTGGCCTTTGGAATTCAACACCTTAGAGCCGATCCTCAGGATGACCGGAGGTCTTGGTGAACCGGTCATATGTTCACACTTGTGTTGAGTCCGTTGGGGTCGTCTGGGAGCAGAACCCTCTCGTCCCGCTGGGCGGGATGCCGCGCGAGAAGCGGGAGCACAAAACGGAGGATTTCACGATGTACCAGAACAGCGCCCGACTTAATGGGTTTTCTCGGAGCTGATGCCGAGAGCCGAACTACTCGGGACGGCGTCCCTTTCACCGAGGGCCCCTGGGGTAGAGCGGAAAACCGCTTGCACGGAGGTGCTCGCAAGCACATCGTCCCTGACACTGAGCAGGGAATCCCGATGGACGCAGAGAGCACGAAGGACGATGGCAAACCCGGGCGTGGGAAGGCCTCGTCTGATATTCCGGCCTTTAAGCCGTACCGGGGAAAACCCGCCGTACGGAATTCTAGGGGAGGCGATGGAAACGTCGGCATCATTCGAAGCCCGGTTCGCGCCATTGCCTTACCCGACCGCTAATCAGCGCCCGTACGGATCCGTGCGGGGGGTACCCGGCAACTGGTATCCCTACCGCGACCGGTCAACACAAGTGTGAACATATGACCGGTTCACCAAGACCTCCGGTCATCCTGAGGATCGGCTCTAAGGTGTTGAATTCCAAAGGCCAACAGCCTTTGGCGACGCACTGCGGCGACCTAATCGTCAATGTGTACGGTCTTGATACAGTTATCCACCAGTGAGACATCTTTGGGGGACTGACCAGTACTGGTTTGTTTGTGCCATTTCACTCTAAGCACCTGAAACGATTGAGGGTCGTGGAAGTAATAAGTGATTTCTTAAGAGTGGTGCCCGGGATGCAATAAGGCATTGCTTGGTCGGGAATACGGTTGTTGTGAGGCTCCATGGACGTTTCACTTGGCGGAGCCACTCATCTAAGTGAGCATGGCGAAGCCTTATCTAAATTCGATATAAGCAGTCAATGTGACAGCTCTGCAGTTCAGTATGCAAAGGCGGGTTTCCACTGGTATGCTGTTCAGACCTATCCCCGGCACGAAAAGCGCGTTCACGAAGACCTAAGAATCCGAAACATCGAGTGTTTTCTTCCCCTGTACGAGACTGTGCACCGCTGGAGGAACGGCTGCAAGGCGCGAGTTGAGCTACCCTTGTTTCCTGGCTATATCTTCGTAGAAATCGATCCCCAGGAGCGCTTCCGGGTTCTGGAAATCCCCGGGACCCTGTCTGTCGTTGGCTCTCAACGTGAGCCGTGGCCGGTGCCCGACTCCGAGATTTCATATCTTCGCGACAACCTGCATCTGCACATGTTCGAACCTCATGCCTACATGGCCGTTGGCCAGAGAGTGCGAATCACGGGGGGCCCGCTCGTCAACTTGACCGGATTTCTCGTGCGCAAATCCCGGGGCTTGCGTGTTGTGCTTGCGTTAGATCTGATCAGGCAGGCCGTCGCAGTGGAAGTGGATGCAGACGACGTGGAAGTTATTGGCCCAGTGCCATCTCCCCTCCAATCGTCACAATCCCCTGTATCGATGTGAGGAATTCCGTTGAGAGTTTCCGCGTACTCGAACACCCGCAACTTTACTCTTGAGCCCAAGACGGATTACGGTGAGCCCACCCGTCCGACCATTCCCCGCAATCCGGCAAACTGATTTTAGCGATCGTGATTGCGTAACCACGGAGCGGTTAGCTGTGACCGGAGTGGAACTGAAACGCCAACCCGAACGAGAGTTAGCCATCAAAGGACTCCCCCAAACTGGAATGCAGGACGTTCGCAGCCCCAGAGACCAAAAGCTTGCGCAAGTGTTCTTTCGCTTTTTCGATCTCGCTCTCGTGTGGATCAGCGCGGGAGCTGCTCACTGGCTTTCTCTTGCTCATAGCCGAGCGATCCAGAATGCTTACCGCCAGGAGTTCTTCCAGGTGGGATCGCCGAGCTTCTCATTCTTACTGTCGGTTCTGGTTGTTTTGTTTGCGACCATGCGCGGGTTGTACAAATTCCCCTGGGAAAAGACCTACCGTGAGGATCTCAAGTTGTTGGCTGAATCGGTCGCATCCGCCGGAATTGTATCTGGCGCCTGTTCATATCTCCAGGGGATCAAGGTCGTCTCGCCGGAAGCATTCGTCTTGACAATTCTACTGACCTGGGTCTCGCTCGCGGCCTGGCGAAAGTTTGTTCGTCTGCAGTCAATCCCCGGCCTCACCGAAAAGCGAAATGTTCTGATCGTTGGCAGCGGCCGCATTGCGCACCTCCTGCGAGCACATCTTGAACAGAACCCGCAGCTTGGTTATGTCGTGAAGGGTTTCTTATGCCGGCGGCGCAGCCCCCGATCTACGGATAAAGGGACCAATTCAACAGACAACGACCTTCTGGGGCCTGTCAACCAATTGCCCGCAATAGCCCGGGCGCATTTCATTGACGAGATCCTGATCAGCGTGCCCAGTGACCGTCATCTGGTCAAAGAAATTGCCCGCCATGCGCGTAACGCCGGGGTGCAAGCCCGAGTCGTTCCCGATCTGTACGACGGCCTGACAATGGACCAACCGATCGAATACATCGGACAAATTCCCACCTTGACTGTTTGCGAGAGTCCTATCCCCACCGGGGCGCTCGTCATAAAGCGCCTGGTCGACATCGCAGTTTCTGCAATCGCACTCCTCGCGCTGTTGCCGCTTTTCGCGGTGGTTGCCTTGATCGTGAAGACGGACTCGAAGGGGCCGATTCTCTTCGGTTCGCTGCGCGTCGGAAAGAAGGGCAGAACCTTTATTTGTTACAAGTTCCGAACGATGGTTGAGAACGCAGACGCCTTGATAGATTCCCTCCGCCATCTGAATGAACGAGATGGGGTCCTGTTTAAGATCGCGGGAGACCCGCGTATTACACGCGCTGGCCGGTACCTTCGCAAATTCAGTATCGATGAATTACCCCAATTCTGGAACGTCCTAAAGGGAGACATGAGTCTGGTCGGACCCCGGCCACCAGTGTGCGGTGAGTACACCCAATACGCTCTCGAACACCTCCGCCGGCTAGATGTTACCCCGGGCGTCACGGGGCTTTGGCAAGTCACGGCCCGGCGGGACCCATCCTTCCGCAACTATATCGAGCTAGACAAAGACTACGTAAATAACTGGAGCCTCGGGCTCGATTGCAGAATACTCTGGAGGACCATTGGCGTGGTTCTCGCAGGCACGGGGCAATAATCAGCGAGTCTGTTTTCTCCTGGATATGTCCTCTATAACCATGTCGTGGGTTTCCTTCCGGAATCGTATGGAAGGCAAGCTGATCAGCCCTCTGGCCCGGAACACCTTGTGGGCCCTGGGAGGCTATGGCCTTCGACTGCTCATCCAGGCAGCCTACTTCGTTATCATCGCTCGTTGCCTCGGGCCGGAGCAGTACGGCGGATTCATCGCTGCGACAGCCCTTGCCAATGTGATCTCGCCGTTTGTAGGCCTGGGTTCCGGAAACCTATTGGTCAAAAATGTTGCACGTGACAGGCGGCTGTTCCCCGAGTACTGGGGCAACGGCTTGATGATGACGGTCGTATCGGGGAGCGTGCTCACCTTTTTTGTCATGGCGCTGTGCAGGTTGCTGCTCCCTCGTGCCATTCCCTCATTGGCGATCACCCTAGTGTGTATATCGGACCTCATTTTCGTCAGAATTCTCGATTTGGCAGCATGGGCTTTCCTGGGCTTTGAGCGTCTTTCGGTTAACGCCAAGTTGAACGTCCTGATCAGTCTGACCCGCCTCATTGGCATCGCTGGGTTGGCGCTCGCATTTCCGCACCCAACCGTAAGGGCCTGGTCGGTCGTTTATCTGGCCGGCTCGGTCGCGGCTGCCCTGATTGCGGTTATCTGGGTGATGTGGAGCCTCGGCAGACCGAAACTTGCCCTGCATCGCATCCCGCGAGAGGGAACGGAAGGCTTCTACTTCTCAACCAGCCTTTCCGCGATGACGATCTACAACGATATTGACAAAACGATGGTTGCGCGGCTGGCGACGCTCGGAGCCGCCGGTATCTACGCAGCAGCCTATCGCCTCATCGATGTGGTGTTTACGCCTGTACGGGCGCTGTTGAGCGCCACCTACCCTGGCTTCTTTCGCAGCGGCGCCGCTGGACTCCAGGGCAGCCTGCAGTATGGCCGGCGAATGCTGGTGCGGACACTCCCGTATTCGCTGTTTGCATTCGGAGCTGTATGGATTAGCGCCCCTCTTGTACCGCATATCCTCGGCCATGATTATGCGGACATTACGGCCGCCTTGCGCTGGCTGGCAATCCTGCCGGTCTTGAAGACCCTGCATCTCTTCATTGGCGACTCCCTGACCGGAGCGGGTCATCAACGTGAGCGCACGTTCCTCCAGGTGGGCGTCGCCATATTCAACGTCTTGCTCAATCTCTGGGTGATCCCTGCCTATGGCTGGCGGGGGGCCGCATGGTCGAGTATTGCCAGCGACGGGCTGCTGGCTCTGAGCCTGTCGTTTCTCGTCACCCGCATGGGTCGCGGGTTCAACCTGGAGATTGCGCGAGTAGCAGATGTACCGGCCGCCAGCTGTGAATTCTAGACTCACGTCAGACCGAACGAATCCTCACACTTCCTATGATTAAACAAGCTGAAAAAGCATTCACCATCGCAATGCTGTTCTATCTTACGGGAGCGGTGTTTCATCTTCTCACCGGAACCCTTGTGGGGTCGTCACCCATGCAGGGAAACGTCAGGTTGCTCGCGATTCAAGTCACGTTCTATGCAGTTGCCTTCATCTTTATGGCCATGAGCTGGCGCTGTTTCCTGTACGCTGCGTGGAAGGCGAAATGGGTTGGCGCACTTGTCATCATTGCAGTTTTGTCGGCGGCATGGTCGCAGGATCCGTACTTCACACTCAGGCGCGGCATCGTGCTCGTCGCCACAACAGCATTTGGCATCTACTTCGGGAGCCGCTACACCGTCAAGGAACAGTTGCAGTTGCTCGGGTGGGCATGTGTCTTGGTTGTTCTCTCCAGTGTCTTCGTTGTGGTCTTCTTTCCACGATATGGCATCGATCACGATCTCTTCCCTGGCGCATGGAAGGGGGCCTTCCCACACAAAAACGCGTTTGCAAGGATATTGTGGCTCTCGGCTTTGGTGTTCTACTTCGCGCGACCGCGGGCCTGGCGGTGGATTTTACTCGCAGTCCCCATGTGCCTT
>JAIQEZ010000057.1 GCA_020073545.1 Terriglobia bacterium
CTCGTTATGGAACGCGTTCCATAACGAGCAGGCGCAAGCCGACTGGGCCCACTTTGGAGAAGTCACGATCGGCCGTGCCCGTCGCCGCTTGTCCGCCTTCCTGTTGACCCTCTCCTATAGTCGTGCCTTGTGGCTGGAGTTCTTCCTCGATCAGACCCTGGAGAATTTTCTCCTCGGCCACGTCCATGCCTTCGCCGATTGGGGTGGGGCCTCCCGAACCGTTTTGTATGACAATTTGAAAAGCGTCGTGCTCGAGCGCCGCGGCGATGCCATTCACTTCCATCCCCGCCTGCTCGAACTCTCCGCCCACTACCACTTCGCCGCCCGCCCTTGCCGCCCCGCCCGGGGGAATGAGAAAGGGCGCGTCGAACGCGCCATCCAGTACGCACGGGGGAGCTTCTTCGCGGCGCGCTCCTTCACCACCTTGGCCGACTTTAACCGTCAGGCCCTTCAGTGGCGCGAGGCCATCGCTCATCAACGCCCTTGGCCGGGCGATAACTCCCGTTCCGTCGCCCAAGTTTTCGAGGAGGAGAAATCGCACTTGCTGCCTCTTCCGGCTTACCCCTTCTCCTGTGACTTGATGCGCCCCGTGCATGCCGATAAAACCCTTTGCGTCCGCTTCGATCTCAATGACTACTCCGTGCCTCTCCAGGCCTTGGGCCGTGCTCTGACCTTGGTGGCTTCCCCCACCACGGTGCGCCTGCTCGACGGTTCCACCGAAATCGCTTCCCACCGCCGCTCCTATGACCGTCATCAGCTCGTCGAAGATCCCGCTCACCGTCAGGCCTTACTCGAACAAAAACGCAAGGCCCTGGGCTCCACCGCGGGAGGCCGTCTCGCCACCTTGGTGCCGGAAAGCCCAGCCTTCCTTCGGGCCGCCTTCGAGCGCGGTGAATCCGCCGCCCGTCTCACCGCTCAACTCCTCCGCCTGCTCGATGACTATGGGGCTGTCGAGCTCGCTGCGGCTCTCCGCGAGGCCCTCGACCACGACACCCCGCGCCTCTCCTCCGTGGCCTTTATCCTCACCCGCCGCCATCGCCAGCAACAGCGCCGCGCTCTGCTGCCCGTCAATCTCTCGCGCCGCCCCGATCTGGAAAACCTGACCGTCTCGAATCCCTCCCTGGAGGCCTACGATGAACTCTCCCAAGACCCCAAAGACCCCGAGGACGAACGATGACTTGGCGGCGCAATTGAAACATCTGGACCTGCTGGTCACAGCTCAGGGCCTGGATGATCTCCTGGCGCGCGCCTCAACCCAGCGTTGGTCCCCACGCCAACTCCTGGAAGAAGTCGCGCGCTCCGAAGCCGCCGACCTCGCCCGCCGCAGCCTAGAACGCCGCCTCGCTCAGGCTCGCCTCGGCCGCTTCAAACCCCTCGCCGATTTCGATTGGCACTGGCCCCAGAAAATCGACCGTCCCTTAATCGAACGCGCCCTCACGCTGGACTTCCTCGCCCAAGGCCGCAACCTCATCCTGTGCGGCTCGAACGGCCTGGGCAAAACCCTGATTGCCAAAAACATCGCCCATGCCGCCGTGCTCGCGGGCCACTCGGTTCTCTTCCGTACCGCCGCCGACTTGCTTGCCGATCTCGATGGCGATTCCCCCGGCCTGCGCCGCCGCAAGTTCCGCTTCTATGCCCGCCCCACTTTATTGGCCATCGACGAATGTGGATATTTGTCCTACGATGCCCACGCCGCTGACCTGCTCTTCGAAGTCATCAATCTCCGCTACGAGCGCAATTCGATTTTGTTGACGACCAACAAGGCCTTCAAAGACTGGAACACCGTTTTCCCCAACGCCACTTGCATCGCCGCCCTGCTCGACCGCCTCACTCACCACGCCGACATCACCCTGATCGAAGGGACTTCTTACCGCGTTCGGGAAAGCGAACTGGAAGCCGCCGCGCGCAAGAAAAAGCCCGTAGGGAGTCCCCATGCCCGTCGATCTTGACGCTTACCGCCAAGCGTTGCTCGATCTCTATCTCCGTCTGCCGGACACGCCGCACCGTCTCAGCCGCTTCGACCTTCGACTCGTACGCCAACTCTGGGAGCGTCAGGTCCCACTGCATCTCGTTGAAATGGCCCTCTTGTTGGCCTCAGCCCGTCGCGCCGCTCGCCCTGCCCACGCCCTGCCCCTCGGGCCGATCCGCTCGCTCCACTACTTCTTGCCCGTCATCGAGGAACTGCTCGCCCATCCGCTCCCGCAGGCCTACGTCGCCTACCTGCGCAGCAAAGTCGCCATGCGCCCTGCAGGCGGTCACACACCTGCCACCATCGGCTGAATTTCAGTCTCAACTCAGCCAACCGGCCTCTGTTCAAATTTCTTCGCTTTTACATGCGCGCCGACAAATGTTCCTCGGGAATGCCCACGAAGAAACGGCACTCATGGCAGAGCCTGCCTCGCTTGGGCTGAGGGGGCTTGCCCAGATCCCCCGGCTCGAGTTGGCCAGAGGTGCAATCGGTACTGAAGTCGAGAATTCCCTCGCCCGGCAGATAACGATAGCGGGGGCAGTACTTCCGAACTTCCTTGCGGGTTGCGAACACCATAGTGTGAAACTGTACTTCGATCGAGCGTTTCAGCTCGCCCTCCGGCGTCTCGCGGAGTAAAAGGGAAAAGGAATCGACCTTTCCCGCAAGCTTCACCAAATGGCTCGTTCTGTTCCTCAGAATCTCAGGAAGTTGAACCACTGCTGTGGTCTTGGACATACGCACCATCCTTTCCCGGGTCCTGGCCCGGAAGCGAAAGCTAAAGTCAAAGACTGACGGTTGGTTGCATTTCAGCGTCCTCCGCCAGAAGGATTGATTTCCTTCACTCCTTCTTTTCTTTGCAGGGGAGAATTCAGAGGGGCAGTGTCGGCTCATACCTTATTCGGCACTTGCCTGTGGACATCCGGTCTGATAAAAGACACCCATGGACATCGGAAAACGGTTGAGCGAATTAAGGGGCGTCAAGGGGCTGTCTCAGGGGGACATAGAGAAACGGACTGGGCTTCTGCGTTGCTATATTTCCAGAGTCGAGAACGGGCACACCATACCCAGCATCCAAACCCTCGAGAAGATGGCAAAAGCGCTCGAAATCGAAACGTACCAGCTATTCCTTGAAGGCAATAAGGAGCCGAAAGCTATCCCCGCTGAGAGCAGGGCTACGCCGGACAGGCGAGAAAACGAGGTCATTGAGACCTTTAGACACCTGAACGCGAAGGACCAGGGAATTGTTATCGCCTTGGTCCGGAGACTGGCCAGGGCAACCTGAACCAGGAAGCAGCCTCTGAGGCTGTTGGTGATTTGGCCATGGCCCTGCCCTAGCCCGCATTCGCCAACCTTCAAGTACCGGGAAAACAGGATAAATAAGCCCTGCAAGCTGCGAGTATAGCAGCAGGCCGCATGTGAGGTCCTAAGGCAGCGAGGGCACAAAATTCCTCCTCGGGGTCGCCATCTTCGTCTGGCGTGTCCCTCGGTCGATAATCCTCGCCACGTTTGTTGGTCCAGAGGTCTGACTGCACAACCCAGGGCAATCTTCGCCTCCGAGTTGCGTCCCCCGGGAATCCCACCTGAGCAGGTGTTGTCTTCCAGGGGTCTGACCTTGCAACCGCAGCCAATCTTCGCGGTGGGGATCTGTCATCGTGAAGTCCCACGCGAGCAGCATGTCGTGGACTGTGACAATCATTGCGGTGAGGACTTTCTTGCTCCCGACTGAGTTGTTCGTTCACGAATTGGAACGACCTCGATGGAGAGAACGCACTGCTGAAGTTCTGCATACTTCCTCCCGGCTCCCGGACTCTCGAAAGCCTCGAATCCGGGAGCACATGTCGTGATGATGGTTTGTGTCAACGGTGGGCGCCTGGCTCAGGCAGCGGGCAGAGGACCTTGAGCGTGTACTGACCGCCCGAGACCAGCACCCCCTTGAGTTCACTCCTGACCAGGGGCAGGTGCTCGCGGGAGATCCAGCCGAGTGGTTCGGAGGTCCCTTCCAGAAACACTTCAGCGCCGGGCTCGTCCTCCTGGCTCTGAGGATTGCGGTAAGTGACAGGCTTGATGGTCACTCCATTACAAACCTGGGCCCGGAAGGCCTTGAGTTCGGCCTCGATCCTCTGGCGATCTTTCTGCCGGAGCTTCTCATCCTTCAGCCGCTGCTCGAAGTCATTCACGGCCACAAGAGCCACAGCCGGTTCTTGAGGCGGAGCCTCAGTCGTGTCCTTGGTGACCACCAGGCCATGCTCCAGCCGATACTGGCCGTCGGGCAGATCCACGATGCCGATCCAACTGGCGGGGTTCGGAGTGCTCCCCGCCATCCGCACCAGGGTGTCTTCCACGACGACGTCGAGGTTCAGATCGCCATAGTCGGCGCGCACGCGCTCGGACTCCCAGGTCAAGGGCACATGGCAACGAGTCACTCCGGCGGCTCTGGCGATATCCAGAAGCCCGTCCAAGGTATGTGGCCCACCCAGGATGCCATTCGCTACCGGCTTCACCGTGCCATCGGGATTGCGAGGCGGCTCGAGTGTCATTCCCCGGTCAAAGACCAGCTTGACCAGTTCCGCGTAGATCTCCAGATACATCCCGCTGGCCTTGATCCGGTCATGGACATCCTCCTCCGCGTAGAGATAAGCGGCAATCCCCGCCTCCTGCTCGCTCGTGACTTTCTTTCCGCGATGGTCCCTGCCCGCCTTGAGGAACTCCGCTTTCTTAGCCTCCCGGGTGCGGTTATAGAACATCCAGAAGTCCCGTGCGGCAGCTGCTGCCTCAGGGCGAGTTGGGAAGCTGCGGATCTCCGGTGGCACTCGCCAGCAGTGTTTCCAGCTCTCCTTGTCGGCGAACCGGCGTGCCTTTTGGAAGAGTTCAATCCACTGCTCCCGGGCCACGTCCATGGCCGTCGTGACTGGAATGGGCTCATTGCCGTTCTCGATTCGATCGCGAGGAATGCGCCCCTGGCCCTGGTAGCCGCCCTGCCACCAGAACTTCGGAGCCACGGGACAGGTCTCGCGGAACTCCGTAATCACGCCGCTCGCCCAGTCAATCGATCTCCCGTTCAGCTTGATGGCGTCGATGATCTCCTCCAGGCGTGAGGCAACCATCGGCATCCGGCTCCTGGGCAGCTCTTGCTCCATCCAGAGGATGGCCGCTGCGACCTGGGGGTTCGGCTGCATCCGCCGCAGCTCCGCCACGATGCTCTCCCGGTTGAGCCAGAGCAGGTTGAACCAAGTGATGGCATTGACCACGTATCCGATGCCGGTCTGACCCCGCTTGGCGTCGTAGAGCATGCAGGTCACATAATCGCGGTCGTACAGCGCGACTTCGGGATGCCGGTCGAACAGGGCATCACCGTCGTCGATGACCTTTACTTCGGTAGGCGTGGCCACGACCCACGGATACTCGGGCAGGGTCTTCCAGTGCGCGACGATCTCCGGGTCAAGCAGTGCCAGCACGGAATCGTCGAAGTCAGCACCGTTGAAACTCTTTGCCAAACCTGGGGTGCCCTCCGGACTCGCTGCAAAGCCGAGATGCACGAACATCACGGCGCCACGGTCGATGTCAGCAAAGTGCTGCAGCCGCCGGCCCCGCAGCTCTCCTGATTCCTTATGCGAGGCGTTGGGGTTCCTCAGCGAGATGAACTCACCGTTGAACCCGCCGAGATATACCGACTCGACGTCGGGTAACGTTGAACGCTCCCAGTGCGGGTAGCCCTGCTTGTCAAAGACAAACGGCTCGGGGAAGAGATACCTTCGCACGGCCACTCCGGCCAGATCATTCGACTGGACCGTCATCAGATCCCCAGGCTCCCGGAAGCGAATCCGAAAGCGATCGGGATTGTTGTTCTCGGGCGATTCCATCTGGGTGCGATAGAAGGCGTCCCGGCAGTTCCGGAACTGCATCGCCGGCAAGCCCGCGGAATACATCCGCCAGAGCTTCCAGCGATTCTCGTTGATTACCGGATTACCGTCTTCATCGGCCCATGCTGCGGGGTTATAAAAACCGATCTCCTCCTTGACGCGATCATCGTCTCGCATCAGATCGAAGACGTCGCAGGCATACTGCTGGCAAAGGAACTGGATCAGCTTGTGATCCCGCACATTGGCCAGATCGAGGTTGGAGGAGGTTTGTACATCCAAGTTGGCCGGGCCACCATGAAGCTCATTGAGAACACTGAGATAGATCTGGCCCTGCCAGGCCCGCAGTTCCTCCTTGACGTCCCAGACCACGAGATCATGCTCAATATCCCAGATCAGGCAGTTCGCCTTGATCTGGCCGTTGGGCATGGCACCGGTAATCTGGATCAGGTCACCCACCTGAACCGGATGCCCGGTCAGGATGGCGCCGCCCCGCGGAGAGGCCAGCGCCGCTCCGGAAGTCCAGGCCTCCGGCCAGCGATTACCGGGATTGTAGGTGGCCACTTCAAAGGTGGTCTTGCCGTCGGCAAGCATCACTGTGTGGAGAAGGTCCCACTGATTGAGCTCGCGAGTTTCAAGCAGCTCGCCGAACAAGCTGGTGCGGCCCCGGGCGACATCCCGCTTGATGCGCTTGGGGACACTGGGCTTCCCGGCGGGGATGTCGAATCCAAACAGATGGCAGGCGTCCCGGAACGGCATACGTTCGCGCATACACACGGCGTAGAAGCCGTCGTCCCGGACCCTGGGAATGACGGGATACCAGACCCCGTCACCGGGAACCTCCAGGCCACCCAGGCCATCTGAGACCATGCAGCACGCCAGGTCAAACGACTCCGCATCATGACCGAGTGCGATGCGCAGGTATTCCACCCCGGCGTGCTCCAGGCGAGCCGACAGCTCCTCGACCCCGAAGTTCACCTTCGGATCAGGCTTCTCAGCAGGCTGGCGCGGATGCCGGAAGCGCAGAGGGCGAGGGAGGTCTCTGTCCTCGATCACATGCCACCGCTGAAACGGCTCAGCGGGAAACTGATAGTGCAGATGTTGGTAGTTCACGGTACCTCCTGTTGTCTGGTATGGGCCCCAGACAGGCTTGGGATGAATGTTCGCGGTTGGGATCTCCCCTCGGACGAGAGGAGCTAAGGTGGGCTTCCGGAATGCGGGGGCGAAGGCAGGGGCCCCTTGCTCCCCGGCAGCGAGCCGGGGCTTTCCGGACTTACAGGTGATTAGCTCTGCAGCCAGTGCAGAATGTGAGCGGTCTGGGCGTCCTTGGCGCGCTGGACGCCCTCACGAATCCTGTGGATACTCATCTGAAACTGCGCTTCGAGAGAAACCGGGGGAGGAGCCGACAAGCGAGATGCCCGCTCTCTGGAGATCTGGTCGAGCACCCTGGCCAGCTCCCTGCGGTTCTCCTCGCGGGTTTCGCGAGCGATCAAGGCGCGTTCCGGTTGATAGGTTCTCAAGGCACACCTCCTTGGTGTTTTGGGGAATGGAGTGAATGGGAAAAAATATAAGGTGAGGACTAATGCGGAGGAGAAAGCGGTGACTCTCGGTGCCCTCTTCGGCGAAGCTGAAGGGGAGAACCGGCTGCCGTTAGCGTGATCCAGTCCCACCACGGGGAGGTGGCAGCGCGGGACCAGGGGAAGAACCGATGTCCTTCCCCACAAATGCTTACTTGCTGGTGCAGCAATCGGTCAGCCTGTAACCGACCTCGACCAGGGTCTTACCTGTTGCCAGGGTGGCTTTTCGTGTCAGCTCCGAGAAGGTAGGCATGACGGTTGACTTGACACAGTTGATTGTGGCGGCGGCAGCCTTGTCGGCTGCCGTGAGCCATCCACCAAACAAGCTTGTGAACATCCGATTTGTATCCATGTGTCCTCCCAGGACGACCCTACCGGTTCTCTCGCTTGCGACGTTCACGGAGGACCGGGTGGGCTCGAAACGCAAGGACAGGGGCCCCCTATCCAAACGCCTCCTGGTGCGCAGGGTTATTGCCCCTTCCGGCCCTCGCGCGATGCACACTTACCCCTCCCCTCTGCTAGGAAGGATCAGGTTTGGGGAGTGAAAGGAGGATTTGGTCAGGTTTTGGCTACGCGATTGGCCTCGCGCGGGGACTTGCGTTGCGTGGATGGGGGATCGAATCTGCGCCCACTTTGCATCGACGCTGTCGTTTCTGTAATATCGGAATCATGAATGACTCGACCATCGTCGTGGCGGGAGCTACCGGTAATCTCGGCGGACGCATCGCGAGAGCTTTGCTCGAACGGGGAGCCAGCGTAAGAGCGCTTGTTCGCCACGGCACTGCGCGAGACAAGCTTGAGCGACTGCAGGAGCTCGGCGTAACGATTGCCAGTGTCGACTTGAGCAGCGCTTCCCAAGTGACACCGGCATGCTCGTGTGCGTCCTGCGTGGTGTCCGCGCTGCAGGGATTGCGGGACGTGATCGTGGAAACGCAAACGGTTCTGCTCGACGCTGCGATCAAGGCTGACGTGCCACGTTTCATTCCGTCCGACTACTCGATCGATTTCACCAAGTTTCCACCCGGAGAGAATCGCAATCTCGATCTGCGCCGAGACTTCCACCAGCGCCTCGAAAAGACTTCGATTCGAGCGACCACGATCTTCAACGGTGCGTTTGCCGATATGCTGACTGGTCAGATGCCGCTCATTCTCTTCAAACTGAAGCGAGTCCTCTATTGGGGCGACGCGGACCAGCGCATGGACTTCACGACGATGGACGACACGGCCGCATTCACGGCGAGCGCGGCTCTTGATCCGTCCACCCCTCGCTTTCTACGAATTGCTGGCGATCAACTCAGCGCCCGGGAACTGACGGCGGTCGTAAGTGAGGTGACCGGAAAGGAGTTCCGCCTGTTCCGCGCCGGAGGTCTGGGAATGCTCGGCACGCTTATCAAGGTCGCGCGAACTGTCGCTCCCGGAGAGAAGGGACTTTACCCGGCATGGCAGGGCATGCAGTACATGCGTAACATGTTTGACGGCCGGGCAAAGCTAGAGCCGCTCGACAACGATCGCTATCCCAGTATTCGTTGGACGACTGCGCGGGATGTGCTCTCAGCGCGTCAAAACTGTGCAACTCAATCACGGGAGGTCCATACAAGATTGGTAGGGTGAAATGACGGGGGGACTGCGGCGGGATTGGAAAAGACTGCTTCTTGTGCGACTGCTGATCAGCGCGCCATGGCTTATCGGGCGCGGCGGTCTGGCACAAACCTCCGACTTCCCTCCCTGTTTTACGGCAACAGTACGGCAACATTTCGCCCCCCCTCGGGCGCGTAAGATTGCGGGAGAAAAAACCGGTGATCTCAATTTACGGCAACATTACGGCAACATTTGGGGCTAAAACCAGGCAAAACAGAGCAAAATGGAAGCGTGGCTACCCTGTTTTATCAATGAGTTAGAGAGGGTTGACCGGGTCTGGCTCGGTTTAGGAAATCGAAGGGCATGAGGGCCACGGTTTTCTCGACCGTTGCTCCATGTCTCGGGCCTGCTAGTGCCACACGTCCGCCATGTTCTCTGGGGAATTTGCCCGGTTTCCGATTGTACGAGAAACTGGCTGTAGCTCTTCGTTGAGTGACTGCTGCCGATTGTTTCCGAGTGGGCGACAAGAACGAACCCGCTGGCGCGGGGGACGCTTCGCGTGTACCCACGGGACGGATTTTCTTCCGCTCCGCAGTCGATTTGAGGCATAATGGGTCGTCGCAATGCCGCCCCTACGCCTTTCGAACGTGTTGTTCCAAACTCCCCTGAAGCGAACAAACGGCGAAACTGCCATTCAATCTCCATATATAAGGTTACAGGGTGCGCGTCCCCCGCAAACACCAGCGGCTTCCTTCTAGTCTCCTTATCGAAAATGCCTCGGCCCGCCAGCAGCCTGCCGCCACCAAAGGCCACTCGTTAGGGCCGAGGCATTTCCGATCAAGGCTAGCGACCACTCGTTCAGAACCGGCCTAACTCGTAACGAAGGGGCGGCTGACGAGCCCAGGCAGGCACTTGCACCGGTACGCCTTGGGCGCGATCGTCTGTGGCGAAGGTTGTCCTTAGCCACGGCACGTTTTGGCCTGTCTGCTTATCCTAAGGCGGCAAATTCATGCGGCGCAGGAGGTCCTGGGAGCGCGGGTTGGAGCACAAGCGGACCATGGGGGGTCCGATCGCGGATTACTCCTGCCTTGTCGCCAGCCGTGATCGGAAATGCCTGGGCCAAGCGAGTGGCATCTGGCGCAGGCAGCATGCCGACGGGCCGAGGCATTTTCGATAAGGAGACTTGAAGGAAGCCGCTGGTGCTTGTGGGGGACACGTCCTCTGCAGTGAAGGGTTGTATATCCGGTTCGCTGCCCCAAGCTCGCGAACCATTCTTCGCTCCTGAGTCGCCCCCAGAAAACTTGATCCACCCAAGAACACCGCGGAGAAACCAATTGCCTGGTTACCGCAGGCGCTCGAGGAGGGCCTGGAAGCGGGGATGACTGCGGAGCGCGTCGAGGTCGGAATCGTTCCGGATCCATTCCTTGTGGCCGAAACCAAACTTGACAGCCCCCTCGAGGCACTCGATGGCTTCGTTGATAGCTCCCTGAAGGGCGTAAACACAGGCGACGTTGTAAAGGATAGAGGGCTCCTCGGGGTCTATGGCCAGCGCCCGGCGGGCCCAATCGAGCCCCTTCTCGCGTTCGCCGAGCTGGAGAAGTGAATTGGCGCCCAAGTAAAGCGCCCGCGCGTCGTCGGGGTGGACTTCCAGGTGCTTTTCGATGAGCGCGAGGGATCTGCTGTGGGCGGCGATGGCATCATCTCTGCGCCCAAGACCTTCATAAACGGTCGCCGCAAGGCCCGGCGCCTGAAAATCATCCGGTTTGACGCGCGAGGCTTGTTCGAAGAGTCCCGCTGCCTTAGCCAGCTTTCCCTGCTGGAAGGAAGCGCGTCCGTAGAAGTAATAGCCTTCGTAAAGCTTGGCATCGAGACGAATGGCGTTCTCGAATTCCTGCTCGGCCTCGTCGTAGCGTTTGTTAAGAGTGAGGGCCAAACCTCGCGATGCGTGCGACTCGGCGAGCTCGGGGTCGAGTTCGAGAGCTCTTCGGCTGGCTTCCTCGGCGCCCCTCAAATTGGCTTCCGTGGCTTCCGCGTACATGTAGAGGAACGAGCAGCAGTCGGCGATGCCCGCGTAAGCACGCGCGTAAGCAGGATCAATTTCAATGGCGCGCTGGAACATCTGCCGCGCGTATTCGAAGCTGTTGCGCCGCAGCTGATAGAAGAACTGGCGGCCGCGCAAGTAGAAATCGTACGCGCGGACGTCGGCCGTGGGTAGCTTCTCGATGGCGCGTTTTTCCTTGTCGCTGAGCGCCACTTCCAGCGCCCGCGCGATGCTCTGCGCGATTTCATCCTGAATGGCGAAGACGTCTTCGAGCTGCCGGTCGTAGCGCTCCCCCCAAGCGCTATGTCCGGTGCGGGTTTCCACCAGTTGCGCGGTGATGCGCAGGCGGTTACCGGCGCGGCGCAAGCTGCCGCTCAGCACGTAGGGGGCGTTCAACTGCTGCCCAATCTCCGGTGCCGTCACGGCTTTGTCGCGGAACGCAAAGACCGCCGAGGATGGAAAGACGCGCAGTTCTTTGATCTTCGAGAGTTCGGTGATGATGTCCTCGGTGATGCCGTCGCGGAAGTATTCGTCTTCCTTGGCGCCGCTCAGATTGGCGAAGTAGAGAACCGCGACGGCCTTCTCGACCCACTGCCTGTCGACCGCCGCTTCCGCCTGTCGGGAGCGCACCGCGGCTTCGCGGCCGGAGTCGCTGTCACGCTTCAGACGCTTCAGGTCCACGAGCATTTCCGCCGCGCCCTGGTAACGTAATCCGCGATCCTTTTCGAGGGCCTTCTGGATGATGCGGTCGAGCTCGGCGGGGATTTCCGGGTTGAGGCGCGCCGCCGGGGTGGGCGTCCGGTTCAGGACCGCTTCGAAGATGATCGCCGAAGTGACTCCCGAAAAGGCCTGTCGCCCGGTAGCCATCTCATACAGCACCACCCCGAAGGAGAACAAGTCCGTCCGAGCGTCCACATCCTCCCCGCGCGCCTGCTCCGGTGACATGTAGGCGACAGTGCCGAGAGCTGTACCCGGGCTGGTCAGGTTTTCTTCTACCGCGGTCGCGGCGGTCACGCTTACACCCTCAGCCGCGCGCTGCCGTCGAGTGGCCAGTTTGGCGAGTCCAAAGTCCAGGACTTTGACCTGGCCGCGATGGGTCAGATAAATGTTCGCCGGCTTGATGTCCCGGTGGACGATGCCCTGCGAGTGCGCGGCGTCCAGCGCGTCGGCAATCTGCGGGGCGATGTCTAGGATCTGATCCGTCTTCATCGGCTGGTCGGCCAGGCGATGCTTGAGCGTCTCCCCTTCCAGCAGTTCCATGACAATAAAGTGCCGGTTATCGAACTCGTCGATATCGTAGATCGTGCAGATGTGAGGATGATTCAGGGCGGAAGCGGCGCGCGCTTCGCGCTGGAAACGCTCCACAGCCTGCCGGTCGCGAGAGTATTCTTCCGGCAGGAACTTTAGGGCGACGTGGCGCCCGAGGCGGGAGTCCTCGGCCTTGTACACCACGCCCATGCCGCCGCCGCCGAGTTTCTCTAGGATGCGGTAGTGGGAAATCGTCTGGCCAATCATGAAGTGCTGGCCTCACCGGAGGAGAGAGGCTAGTTGCGGACACCGGCAGCATACACCGCGTGTACCGGCAAGTCAACGAACGGTGGATACGGCACAAGTCAGCCGTTGCTCAAGACCTTATCCTTGGGGCTCACCTTGAGGCAACAGGCAACGACTGCGATCAGAGACCCGGTGAAGTTGCGATGCGTTTATCGACGAATCCGCAGGGCCAATCCGAAGTTCTGACCGAGCGACGGCGTACTCGGAAACTATTCCGGTCCAGAAGTCCCCTTCGCGGACCCGAACCCCGTTTGATCGGCATAGGGGCGGCGGTCACCCGCCGACCCCTGCCACACCACCGTGCGTACGGGTCCGTACACGGCGGTTCGAGTCGGTTGCGCTAGTACCCATCGATCAGCGTCGGAAGTCCGAGCGATTTGAAGTAAGCATTGGAAAGCCCTACGGAGAGGGCCTTGGCGCGGGCAAGGTACCAGGGGCCGAGGCCACTGCCGGCGGTGTTGCGGGCGAGCCGTGGCCGCACGCCCAACTGGAGCAGAGCCGCTCGGCGACGCCGCGGCGTTTTCCACTGCCGCCACAGAGCACTCCGAAGTCTTAGCCGCACCCAGCGGGTCAGGCCAATCAGCACTTCGGGCGTCTCGCAGAAGCCGAAATAGCTGCGCCAGCCCCGTAAATACGGAGCTAGTTCCTCTACCGTCGACTCCAAGCTGACGCCTTTAGCCCGTCGCGTGAGCTCTCGAATCCGCCTCTTGAATCGATCCAGAGCCTTCGGCGCAATCGTGCGCTTGATCTCTGGACCCTTCGTAAAGCTGAACCCGAGAAACTTCCGGTCCTGCGGTCGCGCCACCGCACTCTTCGCCTCATTCACCTTGAGCCTGAGCTTTTGCGTGATGAATCGCCTGACGCTCTCCATCACCCGTTGACCCGCCCGCTTGCTGCGAACATAGATGTTGCTATCGTCCGCGTAACGAACAAAGCGATGTCCCCGGCGCTCCAACTCCTGGTCGAGTTCGTCGAGCACGAGGTTATGAATGCTCGGGGTTCGTGGCGCGAATTGCTGATAGATCGTGGCGCAGCCTGTGGAATGTTGAGGGTTCGTGGCGCAGGAATTAGCAAGGCACACGAACGCGAGCGCCGCTGGCAGAAGTTGTGGCCTTTAGACGGCGCTCTATCTATGGAGTATGACCTGATGGCCGGGTGTGTGTGTTGCTACGAGCCTATGGCGGTTGACCTCCACCTCCTGATTGATCTTCTTGATCGTGTACGGAATGTCACTCTCGATCTGGACCACAATGCTGTGCTGTTGGCCTTCTGTGGCTCCCGGCGCAAGCGCCGGGCGAGATCCGGAGACCGTGCCTGCAGGAGTACCAGCCCCGGAGGAATAGCCGGCCCCACCGTGGCGGCCGGATCCGCCGCCGGGAATCGCTGCGCCGATAGCCGCGCCGCGTGAGAACCTCAGCGATGAGGTAATTCAACGTGGGCTCGTCGGGAGATTCTCTCAGGCGGGAGCGAAGGACCTTCAGAGAGCGCTCGGAGTCGTTCCTTTCGAGCAGCGAAATTCCCAAGCCCACCGTGGCGAAATCCTGCCGCGGCTCCAACTGGTTCGCCTTCGCAAAGTCGGCGTCGGCTGCATCGTATTTCATGAGCTGAGCGTTCAGAACTGCTCGTTCAGTGTAAAGTGCGGCGGAGTCGGGGATCTGTTTCAAGCCGGCGCTGGCAATATCAACCCCCACCTGGAACGCGGCATGATCCATGCAAAGGGTCGCCAGATCGAGGTAATTCCGAACGTCGCGCGGCGCGAGGTCGATCGCCTGCCGCAGGGCCTCGGTGGCTGCCGGCGTTTGATGGTTGGCCTCGTATGCAGCGGCGATGAGATTCAACGCGTCGACCTGGGCGGCCGGGCCATCCACAATCGGCTTCAGGGTTTCGACCGCCGCGGCATTCCGACCGGTCATATACTGAATAAGACCTATATTGTAACGGTTATGCCAATCGTGTGGCTGAAGATCAAACAAGCGCCGGAAAATCGGCTCCGCAGCGCCGAGCTGGTGACCATGAGCCAGGCAGATTCCGTATTCCGCCACCTCGGCGGAAGGCCGAATCTTCCACCTAAGACGAAAGTCTCTGTACGGGGAGAGATTCCAACGCACGCCGACGACTGGCCCAAGCAAAACGAATTGTCTGTGCCTCCAACAACCTGCCTCAGAGAGCGCGTGTTTGCCCCACCGCCGTACGAGCTAGCTCAGAAACCCAGTGTCTCATAGAACTCGACCCAAACTTTTTCGATAAGCGGACCTTGTTGGTCGAACAGGGCAACATGCTCGGCATTGGTTTCAAACAAGCGCAGGGCTTCTTGGGCGTCGCGTAAATCTGTGAAACAACCCTCCCAAATCAGGGTGTTGCCTGGCTCATGGGCCGCAACCGGTGTCATCCTTTGACCTTTTGGAAGAACCGCCTTCTTTTCCAGTTCAGCAAATTTCTTCTCCAGGTCCATGAACTCTACCTTTTTGGACGGCTGAAGCCTCTGCATGAGTCGCATGACAATTGCCATCCCATTCCTCCTTATGAACAATTGTTATCCTCGTTGAACCTTTTCGAGTTGTAATGGGATTTCAAAGCCATGCTGGGCTGCAAATCCAGTAACTTCATCCAGAGTTCCCAAGGCTCCATCTGGCCACGTCAACGTGGCCTTCCTCGCCACCGCTAACAGCAAATACTGGTTCCTCAGGAAACATCGATGGTAATGCTCTTCTTGCCCGCAAATAGCGCGGCCGGCAATACCACACGGTCGGGTTGGAGCACCCCCAAGGAGGTCTTCTTGAGAGCCCGCCGATCTGGGGGATGAATGTGCACGATGAGGTCCGCATTGAATGAGACGGCGAATTCAACAGTTGTCCTCCACTCCGGGTTCTCCACTGTTCCCCTGGCCTCAGTTATCCAGGTAATATGGCCGAACCGGGTGGGACAACCTTCGACATGAATAGTTTCGCCGGAGCTAAACCAGTGTTTAGGTGCCGCCTTCTGCAAATGGACCGCCTCCCGGCCATGCTCTTCATAACACAGCAGCCAGCGCAGGCCAAGCGTAGGTAGCAGTTCGCTGTTGATGACCGCCGCCCACGCGTACTGCTGCCCGTCGCCCGGGAAGCTGCCGGGGATCAGCGCATCTTCGGGGGCGTAGCGGTTGCCGCAATCCATGGCAAAGCAGAGGTTCGCGTACAAGGTAAGCAGAAAAGGCCGGTAGTCGTCTTGCCTGATGCGCCCTGCCAGCGTCCCGTGCTCCATGAAGTTCGAGGTCATCGGGTATTCGTGATTTGTGTTCATCCCTAGAATCTGCAAACCCGCCAGAGCGCGATGTCGGAAGTGTCCCGCATCCTGTTCGGGATCACCCCAGTCACTTGACCACCAATCCATAATGTAGCGATGGTTTTCATAGCTCCCCAAATCTGTGGGCTGGCGGTGGGTGTCGAACGCCGTTACGGGTGTAATCCCCGCTCGCTTCATCTCCGGGCTGCGGTCGGCCAGCGTCTTTCGAAGTGAGCGTTCGATATCAGCCCGCATTTCGCGCACCACGCTTGCAACCTCTGCGGCCTCGCTCTGCAGCGTAGCATCCTGATGCTCGGCGCCGGCGCGTTGCAGGCAACGCCCATGCTCCACCAATCCTCGCCAGGTCCACGAGGCATTCTGGTAATAGTAAGCCTGGGATTCGGGATTGTCGTCGCGTGGATCGCCGTTGTCGGCTTCGGGGGAACCCCAGATCAACCCATGGCGTGGGTCATCCTGGGGGAAGTGGTCCTTTGTATACCTGTAGCGCCGCAGCACAAAGTCGATCATGCGACGCAGCACAGGCAGGCGTTTCCTGAGGGCGCCGATGTCGTGAGTGTAATCGTAGGCACGGGCGGAAACTTCAAGAAATATGCCAGTATCCGCCGTGGCATCAACCTGATCTTGGGTGTTGAACAGGAAATTTCCATCCGGCAGAATGAGATGCTCGAGGTAGTGCTGAAAATAGGGTTCGACCTCTTCTGTCAGATTCCAAAGCTGCTGCGCCCAGGCAAACAGATAATGCGCCACAGGAAAATTGCGCAAAGCGACACCCCTGCAATAGGGCCCTTCGCCGATCTGGTAAGTTGGTTCTAAGCCGTGATAACTGCACCGGCATAGAGTGATGCCGGCACGCGCCGCGTCCAACAACCATTCATCCGGTATTTCGACCTTCATTTTATCCTCAAAGAAATGTTGCCAATGACCCCATATACCGGCCAGGTTTGTGAAAAATTCCTCCGCCGTCCCATTCCAGTAATGTTCAACACACTCGCCAGACTGGAGACAACCTTCTCCTGCATAAATGCCACCAGGGTCGGCAAGGCGCCCGGCTCCCTTTGGTGGGAGCGTTGCTCGAATGCGTCCCAACGGCCGTGCGTCTGCTCCCGCCGGGAGAATTACCATAACCTCATAACCTACCTGCGTAATGGGATTCCATAAGCCAATGTCAGCAGCAGGAAGGTAGCCCCCCAAGAGTGTTCGCTTGCTGTAACCGGGCACGTACCCGTAAAGATCTGGGTATCGCATATAGGCCCGAAATACGGACGGCAGAAAGTTACTGGGAACAAACACCCGCTCGATCAGATCCGGAAGCCAAGCCAAGTCTGGATTCGCCACAAATTGGCGTGAGGTCCCGTCTGCATTCAGCCACAAGGACTTCTTGGTCCCGCCCTCCTCATTGCCCACGAATGTCCAACCGATCATTTCCGGCCCTAAGGCTGCCAGGTTCTCATAGCAAGGATCCTCAGCCGAGTTCAAGATGTAATCCCCCAGAACGTCGGGCCCAGGGAGGTACGGCTGAGGACGCTCGAACTTGACTCCATGCGGAGAGTCTGTCGGCCGGGGACGAATTCTCGAGAGATCACCAACCCGCTTTGGGATATGGGCGATCTCGCCTGCTTCGGTAACATAAACGATGGCGCCTTGATGAGTGACGTGCTTTTCGAACACGGCCGTGGCTATCCCATTCAGCCAAGGCAAAGCGGCAACAAGCCGCCATCCTCCAATCGCATCGCCCAGTTTAAGACTCTTCTCCTCCCCACCCAACCGCGCCTTTACCGAGCAAGCCTCGATTTGGGAAACGCGCGGCGAGTTCTTCAGCGCCTCGCGTTCGCCCGGCAGGAACAGGCTGTATTCGTTTTGAATCCGGCCTGGGTGATAACGTCCACGTTCAGAAGTGGGAGGAAGCTCTGGTACAGCCTTCGGTCCTGTGCCAGCCTGCCCCCCAGCTTTGGCTGACCAGTTCTTCGCTAGCCCAACTGCCGGAGCAATCGCGGCATGCTTGAGGAATAGTCTTCTTTTCACGGTGGCAACCTCCGAGTGGGTAGGATGTTATTGCTTCAGCTTGTCTTTGGTCCATCGAGCACCGACGGTGTCCGCAGCGCAATCTTGCGGCTCATTCTCGATTGCCGGGCTTGGTTTGTCCTTTGTACTGTGGCTACTTGTTCAGCAGAATCAGAGTTCCGAATAGCTTACAGTCGCGCCAGAACATACCATTCATTCCTGACCAGTGAAGCTGCTGTTTCAAGAGCCCCTTTCCCGCATCATTATCATTAATGGCGATGTCAAATCCGATCGCATGCCCTCCTTCGTTGACAGCCGCCATCCTGGCGCCGGGCAGTGACATGCGAACTTCGAGGTTATAACCTTTGGCTGTTCGCCTGAATGCATAAGCGCCGTTGTAAGGGGGTTTGGGGAAGACGTCCGTGATTTCGTTCTTGACCATGACTTCGCCAGGATAGGCCAAGGGCTCCGTCGAACCATCGGGAAGCGTAAACAGGGGCTGGGGCGCGCCCGGCTGCTTTTTCCAGAAATTGTCGAAAACGTAAGGATGCCGGCTGCTGTAAACGAAGTGAAATTCATGATGCATAGGATCGCCGATGTAATACCGCGACACGCCACAGCCGTCGTTGTCGAACATCAATTCCACCCCGTCGTCGTCCCAGGAACCCGTCTCTGTACCTTTAACCAGCGCCCCGTGAGGCTCGGTGACCACATCGTCCGTTACCTCCACGGCGATGTAAATGTACCGTGCGTCCCATTGGACTTTGAACGTCGCGGAAAGATCTTCCGGACCCTTCCACTTCGCCGAAGACATGCCTTGACCCGCAAAGAAGAACTTCTCCTGAGCCATCGTGAAGCCTTTCACGCCATTCCAGTCGGAGAGATCGCCATCAATTTTGATTGGCTCCTTGCGCTTCGACGCGTAGTAGGTGGCCCAAGAGCAGGGAGAGAAACCGTAGACCGCCGGCATGACCACAATACCCAAGTAAAGTCCGACTAAGACAAATCCGGGGCATGCGGAGTGCCCCCGCCCTGACTTCGTCCGATTACTCTGGTTTAGGACGCAGATCATCTGTCGAATACCTTCTGCGCTAGATTGGGCGCGCTTCCGAGTCGCCGCTGTGATTAATCGCCGGCGCATCGGCAGCAGGATCAAAAGCGCGACGCCCAGTCCATCCACTTGGGTACGTCCACCCGAACTCCCCGCGGAGTTAGAAAGAAAACGCGCCCAAGTTGCTGACTAGAATCTTCAAAAATGGTCAAGAGGCGACTTGGGGCCGGCTTATACAACCGCCATGAGAGTCCGCACTCACAGGTGCTGGCCTTTTTGCAGCCCGGCTTTCTCACCTTGCCAGGAAGCTTCCACAACGCCCGCCGCGGAAAACACCTTGTAAGCACCTTCGGTGCTCTGAAAGCTGACGTTGCCGCGGCGGGCTGAAGGAAGTGATCAGTACCAAAGTGGCCTGCACAACGAAAAGGTGATCGGACCACTCCGAACTCTAATAAACAATCCGAATCCCAAATTGGACGGCCCGCGCGGTAAAGGCGTTGGTCGCCCGACCAAAATCGCTGGACGTGAGGTCGTTCTCCACCCCACTCAGATTCACACGGTTAAACAGGTTGAAAAACTCCGTTCGGAATTGGAAGTTGGCACCTTCATGAGCCCACCAAGGAATCTTGGAGTTCTTGATGATGGAGAAATCGACGTTCGCAAAGCCCGGTCCCGTGAAGGTGTTTCGTCCCAGGTTGCCTTCCCGGCCCAGCGCAGGCCGGGGAAAGTCACTTGGATCGAGGACACCCGCAATGTAATCGGAGCGGCTCTTCTTGGAGAGGTGATTCCCGAAAGCGGGCGTGTCCGGGACGTCGTAGCTGAATCCGTCCGCGTTGTAATCCCCGCCCACATTTTGGAGTGGATAAATGAGGTTGCCTTCCGCGTCGGTGGCGAGATTAAACGGCGCGCTGGTGATGACGGTGAAGGTCGGGCCCGTTTGCAGAGTGGCAATCCCGCCCAGTTCCCATCCCCCAAAGAGTTTTGAGCGGAAACCTTCTTTCCAAGGATTCGGGAGAGTCCAATTGGACTGGATGGCGAGTTTCTGGCGGAGGTCGAAGTCTGCCGGTCCACGTTGCGCTCGGATGTCGGTCGCGTCCAAGACACTCGTTCCACTCACCGAACCGCTGGTGCTGGTGTAATCGAGGACTTTGCCGTAGGTGTAGAGGGCACGTAGAGTCCATTGGTGGCTCACGCGCTTCGTGACCCCGAACGTCACGTTGTGGCTCGCCGAGTTCCCAATGGTGCGGAAAAAGTCAATGCCACTGAAGCTGGGGTTAATCCGTGTCAAGTTCCCAAGGTGCTCAACGAGATCGCCTGGGAAGCGATTGATGTTGGTAGCGAGGTAAAGACGGTGGCCCACCGAACCGAGATAGTCCACCTCTAGAACGAGATCGGGCAGAATCTCGCGTTGAACGCCGATCATCCAGTTTTGCACCTGAGGAGGCCGTATGTATCCATCCACACCCCCCACGTCGACATATTGCTGGACGTACTGTCCCGTCGCAGGATCAAGGGCCAAGATCCCATTGCGTGGATCGAACTGGAACGATACGCCAGCCGGTATGGGGAATCCGGTTCCTTGCGTTGTTCCCAAAGCATAGGCCACCTGGCCGCCCTGGCGAATATCTGTGGAGAGCGCGGCCACTAGAGGCGGGTTGTTGACGATTGGATTGAACCAACCCTGGTTTGGAATGCGATCGTAATAAACCCCATACCCGCCACGGACGGCTGTCTTCTGACTGCCGAACGGCGACCAGGCAAACCCGAGGCGGGGCGCCAGCCCCCATACCCGGCTCAAGCTCCCTTTGTGGTTGCTGCGCACGTCTGCGAACCCGCTGGCTAGGCGTTCAACGAACGTTTCACCTGCACCAAACTGGAAGATAGGCGGTACGTAGGGCTTGGCAGAACCGAGATGCCCGTAGTCATCGATGCGAAGTCCGACGTTCAACGTCAGGTTAGGTCGCACTTTCCAATCATCCTGCACGAAGAACCCTTTGTAGAGAGTCCTATCGCCAGTGCTGAGGCCGCCATACCCACCCGTCTTCGGATCGATCACTGGACCCGACTGGCTGAAAGGTTTGTCCTGGGCAAAATCGAGCAGATTGGCGAAGGAATAACTAGGGCGATTATAGATATCTGCGAACAGCATATCATCATGGCCTCGTCGGAACTCGGCCCCGAACTTGAGACCGTGTTTTCCGCGATTCCAGTTCAAGACATCCCGCCATTCGTAATTGTTCTGGATGTATACGCCGGGTGCCCAAGTCCCAAACCCGGAGACGCCGGCGATATCAATGTTGGGGATCTGGAGTTGATTCCCGGGCTCGGAGCCCTGCACCCGCATATAGGTGACTGCAAACTCGTTCAGTATGGTGGGCGAGAATATGTGGGCGTGGCTGAATTTCGTATATAGCGTCCGGAGTGGCTCCACGTAATTGAACGAAGGGCGCGTGAAGGGCGAAAGCTGATTAACGCCGACTCGAAAAACCTGGCCGTAAAAGCGATCCTTACCCTCACGCATGTTATGGTCCAGGCGGCCACTCCATTGCCAGCCGTTGCGAGTCAGAGTCTGAGAAATGGACGCCGTCCCGATCGCCGGAAGGTCTCCCGGAATTGCAGGGGCGGGAAAGAACCCAGGATTCGCCGCAACGTATTCGCTAACCGTCTGGATATCGCTCGTAGGCTCTGCGGCCGGTGGAGCACTTTGGAAGATCTGGGCGGCGATCGTGTTGGGGAAATTCTGCGTCACGTATTGCCGGAACTCTGGCGTCTCCACGGTATCCAGATACCTGTTGGCAATCGAGGATCGGAGGGGATTGAAAGACCCGAAGAAGAAGGTCTTGTCTTTCTTGATCGGCCCTCCTACGGTGACATTGAACTCATTCCGGCGGTAAGCCGGAATTGCTCCCCAAGGATACGTGCGGGCCTGTAAAACGTTATTCGTGTGGAACCAGGAAAGCGTCCCGTGCAGGCCGTTAGTGCCATACTTTGTAAAGACCTCGATCATCGCCCCGCTATTCCGGCCTTGCTCGGCGGAGAAGTTGTTGGCGGTAACGCGGACCTCCTGGACGGTATCAGGATTCGGCGAAAGGTTGACGATGCCCCCGGCAGGTTCGCTGGTGACATAAGACCCGTCCAGGAGGAAGACATTGGATTCCTGCCGCTGGCCGGCTGCATTAATACCCACGCCGGGCTCGTTGCTGAAATTATCCGTAGCCAGCACGGCTTGTTGGCCGCCCTTCTGCCCTCCGGTTCCGGTAATCCCGGCAGTGAGAGCGGTGAGGCTGTAGATATTCCGGCCCACGAGGGGCATCTCCTGCACCATAGTTTGCGGCAGATCGCTGGAAACCCGGCTCTGCGAAGTGTCGACCACTTGGGCTGCCGCCTGCACGGTCACCCGGGTCACCATGCTGCCCACCTCCAGGGTAACCGGCACGGATCTAATCTGATCGACTTCTAGCACAAGGTCCTTCAGCGTCTGTGACTTGAACCCTTGCGCTTCGATATTGATGGAGTATGCTCCCGCCGCCAAGTTGGTGACGCGGAAATAGCCAGCCTCGTTGGCCGTGACCACCCGCGGGACGCCTGTCGCCACGTTCGTGACGGTGACTTTGGCATTCGGAATCATTGCGCTGCTGGTGTCAGACACAATCCCTTCTATACCACTGCTGAACTGCGCCTTAACCGAAGGGACTGAGAAGAGCAACCATGCGACGACGATGGCCACTACGCCTACACAACACCCTGCTTTTCCCTGCATCCTGCCCTCCCTTCTCGAATGAGCGGCGTTGATGATTCAATGCCGCGGTTGGTCACTTGCGGACCAACACGATCCGCATTTGACTTTCTTCCTCCAATTTCTGGCGACGGGCGGCCTGGACCTCGCCCTCAAGCTTTGCCGCCTCTTTAATCCGACCGGACTGGCGATAAATCCTCGAAAGCCAATACTTGGCCTCCACGTGATTGGGGTTCAAACTGAGTGTGCGTTCGAATTCTTTCTGCGCTTGCTGCCTTTGGCTGGTTCTTGCCCAAGTCTTGCCAAGGACGAAATGGGAGTCCGGGAAGTCAGGATCTAAAACAATCGATTGCTGTAACGCATTCCTAGCGGATTCCAACGCTGCAACGCCGCCTCCCGAGGTTTCGATAAGCTTCTCGCTGGCCAGCCCATAGAAGTAGAAGAATCGGTAGTCGGCCGGAAACCGATGTATTCCTTCGGAAAAGGTCGTCACTGCATCCCGAAGCTCGTTGGCTTGCCAGTGTGCGATTCCCAAGCTAAGCAATGCCAAGGGGTCGGAGGGGCGGAGTCTGAGAGCAGCGATAAAGCAGTTCAGAGCATCCCCGTGGCGGCCCCGCTTTTCAAAAATCACTCCACGCTGAACAAGCAAGTGATATGAATTCGGTATCTTCTTCAGTCCAATATCAGCAATCTCGCCCGCCAGATCATCGGCGCCCTCACGATCAAGACAGATGGTACTGAGATCAAGGTAATGGTCTTCGCGGTTAGGCTCGAGATCGATGGCGTGTCTCAAAGCCTGGACCGCTTCTCGTGTGTTCCCGATTCGCTCTTCCGTCCAACCGAGCAAATTGTAAATATCCCCGGTCTGATCACCATTTTGAACCGCCGTGCGTATTAGTGCTCTCGTCTCCTTGTATTGGCCGAGCCTATAATGGGCAAGAGCCAAGGCGTAAGTGATTTCGGAAGACTCAAGCCCGCCCTTTCTTGCCACATCAAAGAGTGATAGCGCATCGTTATACGCACCATGGTCCAGTGCTAGTTCGCCGCCAACAAAAGCCAGTCGCGCAGACAAACCAGCAAGTCGGTTCAATCCTCGCAGTGTGGCGAAGCCCTGCTCGGAGCGATCAAGATCAAAATAGCTTCTGGCAAGAACCAACAAAGCTTCAGGCGTGGAATCAAGAAGTGCGGGAGGAACTTCTTTCAGGAATTGGATTGCCTTTTCGGAATGTCCTTCTTTGGAGGCGATCAGCCCAAGGAAGAGATACGTTGTCGAGTCTTTCGGAGATTCCTTAAGCACGAGTTCAAACTGCTCTCGTGACTCGTTTACTTTCCCGGAAGTCCATAGTGAAATCCCGAGATTCTTCCGTGCGGCAACCATGTGAGGCTGGATTGCGACCGCCCGCCTAAAGTAGGACGCGGCACCTTGAACTTGATTCAGAAGCATCAGGGCGGAGCCCGCCGCGTTCAGGAGCCGTGCGTTTCGGGGGTCGCCTTTTAGCCCCTCGTCGAAAACACGAAGAGCTTGTAGAGGCTTGCCTCCACGGAGGAGTTCAATTCCGTGGTCATATGACTGCTCGAATGATGGCGAACCATGATTTTGAGCCGGGAAAGCGCTCGGCGGGTGAAGCGAGATGGTTACCCACGCAACAGCCGAAAGCGCTAGGGTGGAATGCCTACTCATGCGTTCGCTCCGCGGGTACCTGGCAATTTCGAACTCGCTCTTTGAATTCCGGCATTTCTCAAGGTCGATATGCGGTACCGGTACCGTGAGCGCAAGCCTAGCCTTCGAAGGCGACAATGTCAAGTACTTCTTTTGCTTGTTTTTTGTTTGAACTCAGTCTACCTCGTCCTGCCGATTGTGGACGGTTTGCTGGGGAGCGCCCTCCCAAGCAGCGGGGTGGGCGACGGAGGCAACGGTCGAACTGGAAACCCCGTCTGTGTATCCAGTCTCGCGAAAAACATAGAGGTTAGACCTCAGCACTATATGGGGGGGGACGTAGTAGAACGGCGGGAGGGGACGATGGTTCACAATGTGGTCAACTACAATCCGCATGGCAAGCTCTCCCTGAATAAAGGGACGCCCATGGATCGAGGCGCGAATTGTGCCCTTCTCGAAATATGGAATCATGCCTCGAAACAAATCCGTGGTGATGAGCGCGATCTTACCTGAGAGTCCCAGGGCGCAGATTGCCCGACAAACGGGAAGGCAATTAACAGTGTTGACATAAAGACCTGCCAGAGAGCTGCGTCTCTCAAGAAGCTCACGGCACTTTTGAAATGCCTCCTCTTCCTCTTCATGGGCCTCAATAACCTCGACCACGCTGCCACCGTTGCTCAGTTGAGGATACAGTTCGCAGAAGCCTCTAGTCTTTTTGGCGTGGTCCTCCGTATTCAACATCCCTGTGATGATCGCCACCTGGGCCTGGGAAGCCACGAAGCTACTCATCAGCTCGGCCGCCAGCTTGCCAGCGACTTCCGCATTTACCGACACTACAGTTGATCGACGGCTGGCAGGTGCATCCGTGTCTACGCACACCACACGCACGTTCTCCTTCTCAGCCTCGTCTAGAATCGGAGTCAGTTTTGCAGGATCGCCCGGAACGATCAGGATGGCTTGGACCCCCTCTTTCAACAGCTCTGACACCCTTTCGACTTCCTCGACGCCCAGTCGCGCGGTCGGCCGACAGACAACCTGGACCCCGAGCCGCTCGAGTCGCTTGGCTTCTGTCAGAATCCCGGTCAATAGCTGGCCGAAGTAATATTGAATCTCTTGGGGGATGCAAACGCCTATGCGAATCGGTACCCGACCCGTGGAGAGTGCCCGGGCGGCCAGATCAGGTTTGTAGCCCGCACTCTCTGCGATTGCCAAGATCCGCCTGCGCGTGCTCTCGGTAATGCCCTTGCGCCCGTGCAGAGCGCGATCGACAGTCCCCGGAGAAACGTCTGCCAGCTTTGCGATTTGTCTGACGCCGATCTTCCTCATGCGTGACCTGCCATGACCATTCTAAGCTACGTGACACCCAATACTGAAGGAAAACTTTGAGGCATTCTGTATGCTGGTCCGTTCGCTTTGCCTTCCCTTATTCCGCCATTGGCGCTAGTGCAGGGGTTCTCTCTTCTCGTCAAGGGCATCGTGCCGGTCATTTTCCGGCCGTCTTTCCTGTTGCAAACAGCGTGAAAGTCCGTTAGGGTTGACAGGTGCGCGGTACCGGACACGGACATCCTAAAACCTCCGGAGCGACACGGTAATCAATGCACGGCTGGTGAGAGCATCCCGATTGGATGTGAAGGAAACACTTGAACGGACCACCTGACGACCCTACTCTCGTTGTCGAGCAGAGCTCTGCAAAAACCCAGTTCCGACGGGAGCTAGGGTTCCTTAACGCAACTTCCATCAACATGTCCAATATGATCGGGATCGGGATCTTCATTACTGTCCCTCCGATCATCGCCACATTGGGGGGGCCTCAGTCGCTACTAAGCTGGCTTGTAGGCGCGGGGCTGGCTGTGTGTGATGGCTTGGTTGTTTCGGAACTTGGAGCTGCTCTGCCCGGGTCAGGAGGGTCTTACGTTTTCCTCCGGGACGCCTATGGTCGAGAGCATTTAGGGAAGCTGATGGCGTGGCTATTTGTGTGGCAGTTTCTCTTCAGCGGCCCGCTCGAAATTGCGTCCGCGAGTATCGGTATGGTGCAATACGTAAGCTACGTGTGGAAAGTGTTGCTCGTTCATAAATGGTTGACCAAGTTGATGGCAGCAGGTATTTCCGCACTCGTGATGATCGCACTCTACCGGAAAATCCATGACGTGGCCCGCCTGATGATGATCCTATGGATTGCAACGCTGGTTACAACAGGTTGGATCATTATCACGGGGCTTTGCAGGATGAATCTTGCCCTGGCCCTCGACTTCCCGCCCCACGCTTTTGTTCTCAACCTGGCATTTCTCGCCGGGCTCGGGAACGGAACCGTTCTGGTCATTTACAACTACCTGGGGTACAACCAAGTCTGCTACTTGGGAGGTGAAGTAAGAAACCCTGCGCGAACGATCCCCTATGCTGTAATCCTTTCAATTCTCGCCGTGAGCGCCATCGATTTCATTGTTTCCCTCAGTTTTGTTTCGGTGGTTCCGTGGAAGGAAATGGTGAAGGAAGGTTCTGCCGCCCATAACGCGGTGGCCTCAGTGTTCATGGCACGGGTGTATGGCCAATGGGCAGCAGTGGCTATCACGATTTTGATACTCATTACCTCCTTCGCTTGTATATTCGCACTTATGTTGGGTTATTCTCGCATCCCTTATGCCGCTGCACTCGACGGTGCTTTCTTTCGTTGGTTCGGAGTGCTACACCCCAAGGCGGAGTTCCCTCATCGGTCCCTGGCCCTAGTGGGAGTGCTGGCCATCGCCGCAAGCTTCTTTGAATTGGCGCAGATCATCACGGCACTCGTTCTGGCCCGGCTTCTCATTCAATTCGTTGGCCAGATCGTCGGACTTTTCCTCTGGCGAAGGCACCATTCTGATATTGAGAGGCCGTTTAAGATGTGGTTCTATCCGGTTCCAGCGGTGCTGGCACTGGTAGGGTGGCTCTATGTGTTCTGCAGCCCGCTGGCGGAGCCGGGCGGCTGGAGGTTCATTCTTTACAGTTTCGCAACGGTCGTTGCCGGCCTCAGTGTGTATCTTCTCCTGGCGAGGCGGCAACGGCAGTGGCCCTTCCAAGAGGAGCCTGCCTGTCTTGGAGGAGGGTCTTGATGACAGGTAATAACTTCCCGAGGGCGCTGCCCATGCGACTTGTCCTCGCAAGATTAACAGTCGTGATGACCCCACATACTTACGGGGTGCGAGTTGCTCCGCCTAGTTCTTGTATGCCGAAGCCCTCCGCGTTGAGTGCACCGGAGCTGAGAGACTACCACACATCGTACCTTTCGAAACCACCTAACCTTAGGAGGACCAAATGCCTTATATCGTGCGATTCGTTCAACGTTATACTCCAGAGCAGCGATGTGCCTTTATGAAGGTGGAAGAGAAATTCGCCGCCATGGAGCAGCGCCGAAGTGACTTCCCCAGGGGGCGACGTTCTCAGCCCTATGCTGGACGTGAACCATCGAACACGCTCGTTTGGGAGTCGGAATTTCCGTCCCTTGCCGCGGCTCAGGCAGCTCTGGCGAAAATCTCAGGCGACTCGGAACATGAAGCTCTATTCCGCGAACAGGTACCTTATATGACTGAGGCCTACACAGAAATCGACGAAATTCTTGAGCTCTAGTCTGCGCGCTCGTACAAGATCTCGAGGAGGGATGACATGAGTCACGTTGACTCTAGAGACCTATATAGGTGGTGCAGTATACATGCTGAGGAACTGCTCAACCGCCCCGACTTGCGCGTTCGTTTCCGAATCGTCAGGGATTCTGCCGAGATGGGTGAATTGATTGCCACGGAGTTCCTCCAAGTGGTTGCGGACAACAACACAGTGGGGCGCGCTACCCGGGCTATTGTTCCATGTGGGCCGAATTGCTGGTACGGGCCCTTCACCGAAATGGCGAATTCCCGGAGGATTTCATTACGGTATTTGACTGTTTTTCACATGGATGAGTGCCTGGACTGGCAAGGACGTCCGCTCCCCACGAATCATCCGTACAATTTTCGTACGTTTATGGAGAAGTACTTTTACGGTGGCATTAGTCCTGACCTGGCCGTTCCAGAGTCACAGAGGTTTTGGCTGCTGCCGTCAACCATCGAACGTGTGCGCGTGGCGATAGAAGAAGCTCCGATCGACATCACGATCGGCGGATGGGGACAAGACGGTCACATTGCATACAATCAGGCTCGGCGTCATCCTTTCAGCCATATAACTCTTGAAGACGTAGCTGCTTCCAGCATTCGCGTTCAGGAGAACAACCTGGATACGGTTCTGGCTCTCGCCCAGCGGACTCTTGGGGCAGCTTACCAGTTCGTCCCCCCGATGTCCGTGACCCTCGGCGTCCGCGAGTGCTTATCCGCCAAACGCGTTCGAGTATATAGCGACACCGGTGCATGGAAACAAACGGCGTTGAGAGTCGCACTGTTTTCCGACCCGACACCTGAATACCCGATGACTCTGCTGCAGAGGCACCCCGACGCGATCGTCACCGCAACATTCGAGACAGCCCGTCACCCTATCAGCGAACATCCCGAATGGGAACTCCTCTGATTCCGACCCTCAGGAGCTCAAAATGCCTTCTCGAATCCTGCAATTCAATTCCCACTCTCCCTACCGGCAGCTAGTTGGAGTAGGTGGTATCGGAACTGGCCTTTTCTTCGAACTGGAAGGCAATCACACGCTAGGCCGGAACGAAAGCCGTCCGGCACGATTACTGAACATTCGTGATTACTGCAAACTCCACATCATAAGCCATTACGTCGCCGTCCTGCTGGGCGCGAACCCGAGCGGCTCCCCTTTTCATGTGCTTCCTATCGGGAAAGTAGGAGCCGACGATGCTGGTCGCCGGATGATTGAAGAAATGGCTGCTGCCGGCATAGACACGCGATACGTTGACGTCCGCCCAGACCAGCCAACCTTACTGAGTGTATGTTACCAGTACCCCGATGGTTCAGGCGGAAATATCACGGCTAACAATTCTGTCAGTTCCCGATTGACCAGCAACGATATCGATGGGTGTGAGGCACTTCTTGCCGACCGAGGCTTCCGTACTATCGTCTTGGCAGCACCAGAAGTCCCACTGGAGGCGCGCCATCATCTGTTGAAGTTTGCCACGATACATCACGCCTTTCGCGCAGCCGCTCTTACGTCAGCCGAGATCGACACGGCCCGTAGGGAAGGGTTCTTCTCCGATGTTGACCTGATTGCTATGAACGAGGACGAGGCTGGAATGCTGATCGGTGAGGCCTTTAAAGCGGCCAACCCGCGCCCTTTTATTGACCGCTGCGCAGACACGCTCAGAGCCGAACAGGAACATATTCAGATCATCCTGACCGTTGGAGAGCGCGGAGCCTTCGCCTTTGCCCAAGGAAGTTGGGACTACTGTCCGGCTGCAAATATTCCCGTGGTCAATACCGCTGGGGCCGGAGATGCCTTGCTGGGTGGTGTACTGGCGGCACTCGCGGTTGGGATGCCCTTCATCGGGTCAGGTCCCACTCGGGTATCTCTACTCGATCGTCCGCTGGACAGCGCCTTCGATTTCGGGATGCTTTTAGCTGCTTACACTGTTACCTCACCTCACACGATTCATCCATGTGCGAATCTCGATACTCTTCTGTCTTTCGGTCAAGGCTTAGGCATTACCCTTTCTAGCGCGATGAACGGTTATCTTGGACCTCTAATCGGCGACGAAGACGCCCAGTAATGCCCCGACATTATCCGCGATGCAAATGAAAGCTTGGTCTGACTACCCGTGTGGCAAGGCATTCAAGGCTCCCAACTTCACTGCGGAGGCTGAAGCGCAGTGCCCCGCGGTGGAGTCCTGGATTTTGTTCCCGGGAACAAAATCCAGCATGACCAACTTCGGGACACCGCCGAGGAATTCGAAGGCGCGGATGTGGGAACCGATCCAGTGCTCCAGTTCCTGACTCTCGGTGGCTTCGGCGTAAGTGTAGTTGCTAGCCCCCAGGACGGCGACGAAGATCGAAGCCTGGCGCTCCGGCCCGCCTTGAGGATCATGGACGGGAATTGTCGCCCCGGCGTAATCGACGAAGAGCTTCTCTCCCGCCGTAT
>JAIQEZ010000205.1 GCA_020073545.1 Terriglobia bacterium
AGCTCCAGGCTTATCTTGATGAATTCGTCTTTCGCCATAATCGGCGCAAGCAACCTATGGCGGCGTTCCAAACCCTGCTGGGACTCGGGACCAAGCACAAGTCCACGACCTATAAGGAGATGCGAACCAGGCGGACCGTTCCAAGCCGCCCGGCCAAGACTGACCCCAACATATTGGGGCTTGCTGAAACAACCGGATAAGCATGAGCCAACTAACTTATCCTATTAATGTGGGGGCAACCTAATTATGAGCGGATTTTGCGAGGAAAATTGGTAACACTTTCTTGTTATGAGTGATGGTGATGACTCCGTTTCTCTGTTCAAGTGGTCTGTGTCGATAAGCCTACCTCAGAGCCGTTCAGATCCACGCCCCCAACGCTCAGGTTCTCTTCGACCGCTTTCATCTCGTGCAGCATCTGAACCGGGCGGTGGATGAGGTCCGGCGTCGTGAAATGGTAGCCGTCTGGTGAACCCCCGCCATGGGTTCACAGAACGCTTACGAATGACAGCACCGCAAGCTGCTCGACAAGTGCCACGGCGCGAATTGGCGAGCCGGAACCCTCGCGGATTTTGAGCGGGAGAGCGAGAAAGAGGAAGAAATCCGGGAGCTGGTCCAGGTTGCAGAGGTTCTCGATGATCAACACCTGCTTCTCGAGCACCACGGGATGGATGGGTCGAGTGCGAAGTGCCTCGGGTGGGTCCGGCGAGAGAGTGTCCACGCCGATCGCGGCGACCTGTTTCGAAATGAGGTACTTCGCGGCATCCATGCTGACGCCCGGCCAGTCCTCAACGTAGTGCTGATCGTTCGGGCGCAGTCCCCACTTTGCCGACCAGGCAAAGTCAAAGAGTACGATGTCCCCTGCCTCGAGTGCGCCGTGCTGACCTTCCCAATCGATAAGTCGGCTTTTCGGAACATATTCGCCGGCCTTCATGCCCTGACAATTCAGGCGCACACCTCGGCCCAGCAGGCGCGCTACCGGCACCCTTTCGATCGTCACGTGGGCTTCCGGTTGCGCGTCGCTGATGAAGTGAGCGGGAGCATCTACGTGCGTCCCATTGTGCTCGTGCATCACCAACTGGTAACTCAGGGACCGCCCTCCGTGCCAATAGGAGCCCCAAAGGCTGTGGAAGAACTTCGAATGCGTTGGGTAATTCGGCATGTGTTCTTCTAATACCTGGCTGAGGTCAATCACTCGCGCGCGGCGAAGCCCTGCCAGCAGGTCGAGAGCGTTACTCATGGAATCCTCCCTTTTCACCGTGATTTCGATTGAAGGCGGGTTCTACAAGCTTGTCAACCGAAAAGCCGTCGTGCAACGGCACACAAAGCAACCATGAGACGGGAACAGTCACGCGGCATCAAGACCCTGAAGGTGCGCTGCAAATCTCCGTGTCCGGAAAGGTTGTGGCGGGGCAATGGCCAGGAGAGTCGATCACTCCGCCGAGGCAAAGTAGCCGGGCTTCCAGCGCAGGGTCACGCCGCGCCGCGTCGCTACAACCTTAATGGAGCGGTAAGTTCCGTCGAGGGCGCTGCGCGTTGGCGTGTAGCCGATATTGTATTGTTCGTCCAGTTCGCGACTGATGGCTTGCAGGGAATCGGCAAGGCGCACCAGCCGCTCCGCTGAGAACGCTCCGGTCTCCGCCCCCAGACCCTTGTTCTGGGAAGTATCACCGATCTGCCCGTGCGAGAGGTAACCAGTCTCGTAGTCGGTGCCCGGCGTGTACCTCATCGGGAAAAAAGCTGCGCCGCCGGTGTCCGCGGAGATCTTCTCGAGGATTTTGTCTCCCGGATTAGTGTACCCGTAGGCGGCGTTGCCGATGGTGTAGATCAGCGTCTCCGCCTTGCGCGCCATGGAAATGGCCTCGTCCAGGGAATGCTGGCTTTGAACGTCGAGGCCATCGCTTATAACCACCAAAACTCGCCGCGTGTCCTCGGGTTGGCCGGCCTTGAGCATCTTTTCCCGGCAGGCAAAGTAGAGGGCATCGTAAAGGGCCTTGCCGCCACCTGCCTTGAGGCCTCGGATTTTTTCATTCAAGAGATCAGGATCGTTCGTAAAGTCCTGGATAATGGAACTCGTGGCGTCGTAGGTTTGCAGGAGAATCTGGTTCTTGCTGCTCCCGGCATGGAGCACCGTGAAGGCGAACTCGGTGGCGGCGTCCTTTTCAAACGATAGCTGGCGGCGCGCGCTGTTGCTGGTGTCGAGAACCATCCCAATGCGCAGCGGTATTTGCGTTTCCCGGTTGAAGTAGCGGATGTTCTGCTGCACGCCGTCTTCAAACACCTGGAAATCGTCCTTAGTCAGATCAATGACCAGCCGCCCACGCTTGTTGAGGACGGTGACGGGAACATTGACGACCTCGACCCGAACGCGAATGTGGCTCCGCGTCGCGGCGGCTCCGCTTTCCTCCTGATGCGTGGGATCGCTCCCGGAGGGGGGTGCAACGGGTGCAGCCGGCGGCGTGGTTTCCTGGGCGGGTGCATGGAGAACGTCTGCCGTCCCGAGCAGAGCGGCCAAAGCAAGCGCCGCTAGAATTGCTCGCTGGCCACCCCAAGCCCTCCTGGACGGGCGTTCGGCCGATGATGACGTGCGCGATCGCTCCCTCATATCAGTGCTTCACCTGTTGGACGCCCTTCCGGCGCCTTCTGCTTCTCAAAATAGTATCTTACTCCAAATGCCCCGCACAAAGTAATCGTGCGAACCCATGAATTCAATTGTTGGGATGCCCCGCGCGGCGCTGGGTTTCCTTCCGGGACCGGGCCGAAGGGATGCGCGAGGAGGCTTTCTCGGCGCTTCCTCGACTCCGGGGAAGCAAGCCAGAGAATCCGGCGGGATGCGGCGCGCTGGTGGTAAAGTGACGGGGACTGCCGAAAGGAGCAAACACAGTGGAAATGGGATTCATCGGTCTTGGCGCCATGGGACAGCCCATGGCGCGCAATCTGCTGCAGGCGGGGCACGCCTTGAAGGTTCACAATCGCACGCGCGCACGCGCGGAGGCATTGGCGGGGCACGGGGCGACGCTGGCAGGCACTCCCGCAGCAGCCTGCGTAGCCGGTGTAGTTGCGACCATGCTGGCGGACGACCCCGCCGTGGAGGAGGTGGTGTTCAGCGAGAACGGTGTTTTGCAGGGCCTTCCCCGCGGCGGCGTCCACGTTTCTCACAGCACGATCAGTACGAACCTCGCGCGGCGTCTCACCGAAGCGCACCGTCAGAAAGGACAAAGCTTTGTGGCTGCGCCGGTTTTCGGACGCCCGGAGGCAGCCCAGGCGGCGCGCTTGGTGGTAGTTGCGGCCGGCCCGCCAGAAGCCGTGGAGCGATGTCGCCCGGCGCTCGAGGCGATCGGCCGAAAACTCTTCGTGATAGGTTCCGAAGCGACCGCCGCCAACACCGTCAAACTCGCGGGTAATTTCCTGATCGCGTCTATGCTTGAGACGCTGGGAGAAGCCTATGCCCTGTTGCGAAAATCCGGGGTCGACCCGGCGAGTTTTCTCGAGATCCTGAACGGCTCGGTCTTTCAATCGCCCATCTACGAGAACTACGGAAAGATTGTGGCCGACCAGCGGTACGAGCCCGCCGGCTTCAAGCTGCGGTTGGGGCTGAAGGACGTTCGGCTGGTTCTCGCCGCGGCGGAAGAGGCGGCGGCTCCCATGCCCATCGCCAGCCTGATTCGCGATAATCTTCTGAGCGGCGTCGCGCAGGGAATGGAGGACTACGATTGGTCTGCGGTAGCTCGGGTGGCCGCCCAGAAAGCGGGCCTAAAGAGTTAGTACGATCCTCAACCTGCAGGGAGGCAGACTGTGAAAACCATACGAGTCCGTGAGTTCGGCGATCCGGAAGTCATGAAGTTGGAAGACGCGCCCGATCTCCAAGCGGCTGCGGGGCAAGTTGTGGTGCGGGTAAAAGCCGTGGGCGTGAATCCTGTTGAGGCATACATCCGCACCGGAACGTACGCCATCAAACCCGCACTCCCTTACACGCCGGGGAGTGACGCGGCAGGAACGGTGGAGTCTGTGGGGCCGGGCGTCGAGGGCTTCTCGCCTGGCGACCGGGTCTACGTCGGCGGGACGCTCAGCGGCGCTTATGCAGACTTGGCTCTTTGCGAGGCGTGGCAGGCGCATCCGCTTCCGCCCAACGCGAGTTTCGCGCAGGGAGCCGCCGTGAATGTGCCCTACGCGACGGCCTTCCGAGCCCTGTTTCATTTCGCGCACGCCCAGCCGGGAGAGACGGTTTTGGTCCACGGCGCCAGCGGCGGAGTAGGCGTGGCTGGCGTCCAATTGGCGCGCGCCGCGGGGTTGACGGTGATCGGCACGGGGGGGACGGATCGCGGGCGCCAGCTCGTCGCCGTGCAGGGCGCGCATCACGTGCTCGACCATCGAGCGCCGGGGTATCTTGACGAGCTTCTGAAGATCACCCAAGGACGCGGCGTGGACGTCGTCCTGGAGATGCTGGCCAATGTGAATCTCGCCAAGGACCTGACCATCCTCGCCAAAGGTGGACGAGTGGTGGTGATCGGCAACCGCGGCTCGATCGAGATCAACCCCCGCGAGATCATGCGCCGCGACGCGTCGGTATCGGGTTTCGTGTTGTTCAATGCCGGCCGGCAGGAGGTCGCGAGCATTCATGCAGCGCTGGTGGCAGGGCTCGAGAACGGAACGTTGCGCCCGGTGGTGGGAAAAGAGATTCCGCTTAAGGATGCGCCGCAAGCTCATCGCGCGGTCATGGAGCCGGGCGCGTTCGGCAAGATTGTCCTGGTACCTTTCGCCATGAGTGCTTGAATGCCCATGGGTTCACCGCGCTAAGTGAGGCCAAAGAGATCATCGAGGCATGGCGGCAGGAGTACAATGAGAGTCGTCCTCACCGGGCTCTCGGAGAGCGGACGCCAAACGAATTCACCTGTCAGGTCGCGGCTAGCCGCGACCTGACAGGCCAGCAAGAAGGCAAGAAATCACTCTGCAGCTGGTACAAAAACTCCAGACCACTCACCTGTTTGTCCTTGGATGTTTCCAGCGGCCCCCATCTCGCCACCGGGGTGCGCCCAACTCCACTGCCTCTTCTCGGTTCCATGGAGCTGGGCGCTTGTTTCAGATACTACGGTCTCGGTCTTAGACCACTTAAAACGAGATGCTAATGGCAATCCCAGGGCGGCCAGGATACCTGCGGTTGTACAGGTAATACCCGTCATCGAAGTAATCGACG
>JAIQEZ010000058.1 GCA_020073545.1 Terriglobia bacterium
AAAAATTCTACGAGCGGGGACTCAAAACTGTCAAGCCCTACCGACAGCCCGCCCAGGGGATTGACCTTCCGCAGGTTTTTAGGGCGTCACGGTTAACCTGCCCAGCGACAGTTCCAGCATCCATTTCCGTTCGCCCAGGGCTGGGGCCGAGCCCACGCATTCTCCGCTCAACCGGAGGGCGTCGTGAGCGCCACCCTCTGGGCGGCTCTCCACAAAATGGCGCCACTTCCCTCGCTACGACAGACCCCAGGCTTTCCCTCAGCCCTCCCCCGGCCGAGCCCCGCGCGTTCGCAAACCACACCCGGCCCTTGTTTTGGATCGGGGAAAAACCGACTTTCTTAAGAGAATTCACGAGCGCACCTGCAGCTTGCGTCTTAGGGCCTCGTGCAGACGGGTGTGAACTTCCTGGGGAAGGGAAAAGAGTTTCCCGTCGCAGTACAGCTCGATAGTTTTCTTCGTAGTGTCAAACACCGCATGACAATGATGGCACTTGGTCAAGTGGGTTTCGAGGGTATGCTTCAATTCCTCGTCCAAATCGCCGTCCAAATAGTTGGAGATCTGGTTGATAGCCTTCTTGCAAGTTAGCACGTTCACCCTCGCTTGAAGATTTTGCTCAATTCTTCGCGCAGCCGGAGGCGGGCCCGAAAGAGCCGGGCCTTCACCGCGCCCACACTCAAATCCAGCAACTGCGCTGTTTCTCCCGTCGATAAGCCTTCCACGTCTCGCAAATAAAAGACCGTGCGAAAACCCGGCGGCAGCGCCCTTACTGCACCCTGCAGGATTTGCTCCAGCTCCGCCCGCGCATACTCCTGCTCCGGGTTAGGTTTCCAATCGGCGAACTCGCGCACCACCACTTCCCCGTTCTCATCTTGGGAGTCGGCAATCGGGACTTCCCGGCTTGTCCGCCGCTTGCGCAATTTCATCAGCGCTTCGTTCACGGCGATGCGCACAATCCAGGTGTAAAAGCGCGAGTCTTCGCGGAACTCCGGCAGGTGCGCGAACGCCTTCAGGAAGGCCTCCTGGAGAACGTCCTCGGCGTCCTCGGCATTTCCCGTGATGTTCATTCCCAGCCGGTAAATCTTTTTCTCGTAGCGGTTCACCAGCTCTTCAAAAGCGGCGTAGTTCCCCGCCTTGGCTTCGCTTACCAGCAGAGACTCATCATCTGCCAGCGTGGCTTGAGGTGAATCGGTCATCGCAGTCAATAGCCCAACTTGGTCCACACCCAATCACCAGCGCCAGCCGGGCCCCGTCGCTCCACCAGCGGCCTACGTCTCCCTGCCGCGCGGCAATATCCCCCCAGCCCAGCATTTGGCACCGAGGAATTGGATGCAGCACCTCCTTCCAAGATACAACCTCTTTCGCAGATCTTCAACCCGCCCACACCTCGCGAAACGGAGCGGTGGTGGAAGCGCCACGAGGCTACGGGTCACAGTTAAATAGACTACGTCCCCGGCGCCGCCCGGCTGAGGCGAAAACGATGTAAGGACGGCTACTCCCGCCACCGCGGCGGCTAGGTTTTCTGTGGGTGATTCTTCCCTGTCGCGCTGGCGAGCAGCCGCGCGATGGCCGCCCCCACGCCGTCCGGCGCGTCGTAGACAGACGAGCCCGCTACCAGCACGTCGGCACCCGCCTCAGCCACCCAGCCTGCCGTCTGCTCGTTGATGCCGCCGTCCACTTCCACTTCGCAGGCGAGCCCCCGCTCCGTGAGTGCGTCCCGCACCTGCCGAATCTTGGGCAACGTTTCGAGGACGAATTCCTGCCCACCAAAGCCGGGGTTCACGGTCATCACCAGGACAAGCTGTACCAGGTTGAGCACTTCTGAAAGCGTGCCGGCCGACGTGGCGGGATTCAGGGCCACGCCCGCCTTCTTCCCTAGGCTCCGAATCTGCTCGATGGCACGATGCAGGTGCGGAGTGGCTTCCTGGTGCACAATGATGGTGTCCGCGCCCGCTGCCGCAAACGACTCGATGAAATCCTCCGGCGGCGAGACCATCAGGTGGGCTTCCAGCGTCAGGCGCGTCAGCGGCCGCAAGCTTCGCACGGCGATGGTCCCAAAGGTGATGTTGGGCACAAAGCGGCCATCCATCACATCGATCTGGATGCGGTCCACGCCCGCCGCCTCCACGGCTTGCACCTGCTCGCCCAGCCGCATGAAATCCGCGGAGAGAATGGAAGGAGCAATTTTGACTTGCAGGCGTCACCCCCTGGCTGCCGGGCTCAACAACTGTGCCGCGCCCCCATCCACGAACCAGCTCACGCGGCCGCGCGCCGGCCGAATGCGTTGCGCAGGGAAAAGCTCCGCGGGACCTTCCAGCACCTCGCGCAGCGTCGCGGCCTTGTCTGTTCCCGTAACCATAAAGATAACATGGGCGGCGGCGTTGAGCACCGGCAAAGTCAGCGTCAGGCGAAATGCATTGAGCTTCTCGGCGTAATTGGGCACGACCCACGCCGCCTGTTCGTCGAGCGCCGCGCTGCCGGGAAAAAACGAGGCCGTGTGTCCGTCCGGCCCCATGCCGAGGAGTACCAGCTCCAGGCGCGGGAACTCCCCCGGCGCAGGCCGCAAAATGCGCGCCAAATCCTCCGTATAGTCCCGCGCCGCCTGCTCGCGGTCCGGGCGTTCCGCCGCCATGCGGTGGAAGTTCCCTTCCGGCAGCGGCGACGATTCTAACATCGCTCGACGGATCAAGCGGTAATTGCTATCGGGATCATCCGGGCCCACACAGCGCTCGTCCACCTGGAACAGGTGCACGTTCGGCCAGCGCACGCGCCCGGCGAAGGCCGGACTGCCGAGGATTTCGTAAAGGAGCTTCGGCGTCGAGCCGCCGGAAAGCGCCGCCGTGAAAGTCTTTTTCTCGATCGCCTTGATGCACGCCAGCTCTTCAAAACGCGCGGCCACCGCCCAGCTCAGATGTTCCAGATCGTCGAAAGTGCGGATTTCAGGTTTGGTCATGACCCCGGAATCTTCCGCAACGAACGCACATACGGGAGTAAGGCATCAAGCGCTCGTCATGCGCGCCACCAACGCCAGCGCTGCTTCATAGACGCGGTCGCGGCCTCCCACTTTGAGTTCCTCGTTGAGAATCTCCACCTCATCCAGAACCTCAATGCGCACAATTCTGCCCAGGGGCGCGAGGCCCGGAACCTCCGCGAGCGTCCGCACCACCTTGCCATCCAGCCCACGCGAGAAAGCGAATCGCGCGCCGTCGGCCTCGAGTTCAAGCGAAAAGCAAACGCCGCTTCCTCCACCCTCCACTTTCCGCACCACCCGCTCGACTTTGATCTCACGGCCGCCGGCTTGGAAGTAGTAAGTCCGCGGAACGTTCTCTCCGCTCGTCTCAGCCCGCCGGAATTCCCAGCCCAGCCGCGTGGCAAACCACGCGGCCAGCAGCAGCCCCTGCGCGCGCTGCGTGGTGAGCCGCGCCGATTCCATTTCGTACTCAATGCGCACCGCGCGGATGCGATCGAGAAAAGGCCGGCGGTCCGGGGAATCGAAGCACTGTGCCAGCAGCTCGCGCCACGGCGTAGCGCGCGCCCAGTTCAAATCGGAAAGCCGGATCCGCCCGGAATATTTCTCGAGCCACGCCGCCAGCTCGCGCAGGTCGTTCCCGCTGGCGGAAAACCGCGCCGAGTCCACGATGACGTGTTGCGTGACGCGCAAAATCTGGTCAAAGTACGCCGGCACAACGAAGCGCCCGGCTCGCCACCAGAGGTAAACCGGCAATCCCGAAACCGCCAGGGGAAGCACCACGCTGGCGAGCTCCGGACCCGTCTCGCCGCGCGCGTGCAGCGTGATCTGCTCGCTGCAGATCTGCTTCTCTCCGGCCACGGGTATGTGGCAGTGCGCGGAGACCGTGGCCGTCAATCCCGCGGGCGATGCCTGCGGCTCCATGAGCATGACGATGGCGCGGCACGGATTCTGCCGGGTCACGTCGGCGATCAGGTTGCTCACGTCGCGCGCCGCGTTCTCGTGATCCACGTAAACGAGCAGGGTGAGCGCCGTGGCCCGCGTCACCGCCGACTCCGGCGCCACTCCTTCCGCTGCGCTCCGCCACATGGCCGAAAGCCCGGCTTCAATCTCCGCCACGTTTGCCGGCTGGGGTTCACCCGACGCTATTTCCTGCAGAGTGTCCTTCAAGCGTGCGTTCCTCCCTTACCTCGCGGTTCCCGGTGCTCAAACTCCGGTCCCCGAGGGTCGCTGCTGCCTGGCGTCGTCTAACAGAAGGTCGCCTACGAATTCAGCCCGCATGGCGGGCGAAAGAACGTAGCCCATGGCGCGAGCCATGGGTCAGCGAGTCCCCCCTCGCCCCCGCCCCCTCTCCCGCCCGTGCGGGAGAGGGGTGCCGAAGGCGGGGTGAGGGCAGCATCATCCCAGGGCTTGCGCCCTGGGCTACCATCTTCCGCCCCTGGCGGGGCTGTGGACCGAACCTCCCAGGCCGGCTGACTTCACCAGCGAACCTCTGTTGCAGAACACTAATTCCCACTGCTCGCTGCCCAGTGCCTGCTGTTCTTCTACAGTCTCTGCCACTCGCGGCCGTCACGTTCAATAAACGCGTCAGCCTCGGCCGGTCCCCAACTGCCGGCCGCATAGAAGGCCAGCCCTTTCGCGCCGTCTTGCTTCCAGCGATCGAGGATCGGGTCAACGAGTTCCCACGAAAGCTCCACGGCATCGTCGCGATTGAAGAGTGTGGCATCGCCCAGCATGCAATCGAGCAGGAGCGTCTCGTAGGCCGTGGGCGGCACCGCGCCGAACGACTCTCCGTAACGGAACTCCATCTCCACCGGGCGAATCTGCATCGTCGTGCCCGGAAGCTTGGCGCAAAACTTGAGCGAAATTCCTTCGTTGGGCTGGATGCGGATCGAAAGGATGTTGGGTTCAATACCGTCCGCGCCCCGGAACAGCAAGTGGGGCACACGCCGGAACTGGATAGAAATCTCCGATACGCGTCTGGGCAAGCGCTTGCCGGAGCGCAGGTAGAACGGCACGTCCGCCCAGCGCCAGTTGTCGATAAAGAATTTGAACGCCGCGTAGGTTTCCGTGTTCGACGCCGGCGAAACTTTCGGCTCCGTCCGGTAAGCGGGAACCTTCCCGCCACCTACGTAGCCTTCCGCGTATTGGCCGCGTACGGTGAAATCTTGCACGCGCCCAAGGGGAATGGGCCGCAACGCGCGTAGCACCTTGGCTTTCTCGTCGCGCACTGCAGTACCTTCAAAGGTTGCGGGGGGCTCCATCGCCACCAGGCTCAGCAACTGCAGTACGTGATTCTGGATCATGTCGCGCAGCAGCCCGGCTTCTTCGTAATACGCGCCGCGGCTCTCCACGCCCAGCTCCTCAGCCACGGCAATCTGCACGTGATCGATGTAGCGACGATTCCAGAACGGCTCGAAGATCCCGTTCGCGAACCGGAACACCAAAAGGTTCTGGACTGTCTCCTTCCCCAGGTAGTGATCGATGCGATAAATCTGATTTTCGTCGAACACGCTGGTGACGGCGCGGTTCAACTCCCCCGCGCTTTCCAGGCTTCGCCCGAAAGGCTTTTCGATGACGATGCGGGTCCAGGTTTTTCCCGCAACCTTGGGCTTGGCCAGTCCCACTGCGCCCAGGTGCTTCACGATGACCGGAAAGAAACTCGGTGGCGTGGCAAGATAGAAAAGCCGATTTCCCGCAGTTCCCCGCTCCTGGTCCAGACGCTCCAAAATGGCTCTAACTTGCTCGTAGGCCTTGGGGTCACTGAAGTCGTCGGCGATGTAGTGCAGCCCCTTCCCGAAGCCATCCACGAAGGCATCGCTCTCCGTCGTCAGGTGCAGAAACTTCTTCACCGCGTCCGTCATCTCCCGGCGGAATTCCTCATGCGTGCTGGGCGTGCGGGCGCACCCGATAACGGAGAACCCCGCCGGCAGCATGCGCTCGCGCGAAAGATAGAAGAGCGCGGGAATCAGCTTCCGTTCCGTCAGATCTCCGGAGGCGCCGAAAATCACCATGGCGCAGGGATCCGGCGTCCGGCGCAAGCGAATTCCTTCGCGCAAAGGATTGCTCAGCTCGGCTGTGTCCGGCATGGAACCTCTCTTCGCCTCGGCGTCATCCGTTTCGTTTATATGCGGTGCTGAATTACCCTGCTAACTTGCCTTCGCCCGCGTCCCAGGCTTCACGGCGTTCTCGACCAGCTTCTCGAGCCGCGCCAGTTGCGCGCGAGCGTCCTTGCCCAGGTGCAGCCTGAGGACGCGCCGCTGCTTGCTAATCAACGACCGCAAGTCGCCTTGTGCCTGCGCCTGCTTCAACACCGAAAACGTGTAAGGCTCGCCGGGAACCGCCAAATCCTGGGCGTCGTCGGTGGTAATCTGGATAAACAGCCCGTTGTTCGTTCCCCCCTTGTGGAGCTGGCCCGTGGAGTGCAGAAAGCGCGGGCCGTAACCGAGCGTCGTCGCCAGGCGCAAGGAGTCGCGCAGCCGCGTGCGCACGGACTGCAGCGCCGCCGTGTGTTCAGCGGTGGGCTGGAGGTACGCCATCAGCGCCACGTAATCGCCCGGCCTCGCCTGGTTCAGGAAGGCCGCCAGCACCCCCTCCGCCGATTTCGCGTCCGCGCCCAGTTTCGCCAGGCTCGTGCGCATCGCCGGGCCGCCGTAGAACTTCAGGCCGTCAGATTCCAGAAGCGCTTTTGCCTCTGGGAATTTTCCCTGTGCGCGAAATTCTGCGAGCAAGCTCTTGGTGTTGTCCTTGCTCTCCTGCACGTTGGGCTGATCGAACGGATCGATCCCCAGCAGCGCGCCTGCCGCGCCTGTCGCCACTTCCCAGCGGAAGAACTCCGCACCCAGATCCAGAATATCCTGCAACGTGATGCGAATCACCGGATGCCCGGCGGACTCGACCGCCTTGAGCGCCCGCTCCCTTCCCTCGTCCGCGTCCGCGGCCAGCTTGATCTCAACGAAGAGCCGGTCCTGGCCGTAGACCACCGGATCGCCCAAGGGCTCGCCCGCCACCGGAAGCAATCCCTTTCCTTCCTTTCCGGTGCTCTCGGCGATGAGCTGCTCGACCCAGTCGGCGAAAGTGGCGATGGCAGGAGAGATCACGAAAGTGATCTTGTCGCGACCCCTGCGTCCGGCTTCACCCATTGCCGCGCCCAGCACGAGGCCGGGATTCTCCTCCGCAGCCACCGAAGCTCCGCAGGCCCGGGCCATGTGCGCCGCGCGGTGGAGAAGCCCGGGGACGTCCACACCCGCCAGCGCCGCAGGCACCATGCCGAAATTCGAAAGGGCCGAATACCGCCCGCCAATGTCCGGCTGGCCTGGGAAAATGCGCCGGAAGCCTCTTTCCCTCGCGAGCTTTTCAAGTGAAGTTCCCGGATCCGTGACGGCGAGGAAATTCTCCCCGGCCCGGTCACCGTTGATCGCCCGCACGCGCTCGTAAAAATACTGGAAAAAGCTCAGCGTCTCGGTGGTGCCGCCGGACTTGCTCGAAACCAGAAAGAGCGTGTGTGCCAGGTCGATGGATTTCTCCACCGCCGCGACGACCGCCGGAACCGTCGAATCCAGCACGTGTAACTGTAGGAATCCTGGAGCCGTGCCGAACGTGACGCGGACAACGTCTGGGCAGAGACTGCTGCCACCCATGCCTAGCAGTACCTGGTGCTTGAAGCCCGCTTGCTTCACTTCCTGCGCAAAGCCGGTGAGCGCGTCCACCTCCTCAAGCATGATCTGCGGCACTGTCAGCCACCCGAGTGCACTACGAATCACTTTTTGATGCGCGGGTTCCTGCTTCCACAGGGTCGGGTCACGGTCCCACAGGCGGCGCGGAAAACTCTGCGCGGCCAGCCGCTCGAGCGTCGTGTGCGTGGCCAGGTGCAAGCCGCCGCCGCTGATGGTGGCAGGCTGTGTCCGCGCCGAGGAAATAAGATGCCGGCGCTTTTCGGCGATCGCGTCGAGCAACTTTCTGTAATCCTTCGCGAACGCCTCCACGCCCTGCTCTTCCAACTTCCGGGTGATTGCGGCGAGATCGATTCCCACCTCTGCTAGTTGCTTCATCACGGTGCGCGCTTCGTCCAAACCCTCCTCGATCGTGCGGCGAGGCTTGCCGTGATCGCGGTAGGCCTCGAGCGTCGGGGCCGGCATAGTGTTGATCGTGTCCGAGCCGATGAGGTCATCCACGTAAAGTGTGTTGGGGTACTCTGGATTCTTCGTGCTCGTCGAAGCCCACAGCATGCGTTGCACGCGCGCTTCCTTCTCGGCCAACCTCAGGAATCGTGAGCTTGAAAAGATCTCCTTGAATTTCGCGTACGCCAGCTTGGCGTTCGCATTCGCGGTCTTGCCCAGCAGGTCCGCGAGTTTCTGTTTCTCCTTGGCGCTTTTCGCCTCGCTCAACCTGGCCTCGAGTTGCTGGTCGGCGAGCGTATCAATGCGACTCACAAAAAAGCTCGCCACCGACGCGACGCGGTCAAGTGGCAGGCCCTCGGGCGCCAGCCTTTCGAGTGCCGAAAGGTAAGCGTTCGCCACCTGCTCGTAACGCTCGATCGCGAACAGCAGCGTGATGTTGATGTTGATACCTTCGGCAAGCAGTTGCTCGATCGCCGCCAAGCCCTCCACCGTCCCCGGAACCTTTACCAGCACGTTGGGCCGATTCACGGCTTTGTGCAGCCGACGCGCTTCGGTGATGGTCCCCTCCGCATCGTGGGCCAGCGTCGGTGAGACTTCGATGCTCACGAATCCATCGCGGCCCTCGGTCGCCTGATAAATCGGCCGGAAAAGGTCGGCGGCCGCGCGGATATCATCGACCGCCAGGCTCTCGAAAATGGCCGCGGCGTCCTCGCCTTCCCGGACCAACTTCCGGATCGCCTCGTCATAGTCGCTGCTGCCGGCGATGGCTTTCTCAAAAATGCTGGGATTTGAGGTGACTCCCGAAACGCCATCCTCATCGATCAATTGTTGCAGGTGCCCGGAAGTCAGCTGCCCGCGGCGGATGTAGTCGAACCAAACGCTTTGCCCAAGACTATTGAGTTCTCGAAGCGGATTCGTGCTCATGAAGAACCCTCCTTCATCCCTCCGGCCGCGCGCTTCGCGTAAGGCGGCTCCAAAATCGTGTCCCCCGGCGACACATTTCAGTGTCACCCTCCCGCGACTCTCGCGAGGGTACAAAGTGCCACCACCCAGCGTTACTCTGGCTCTTGCACCCTGAACCGATCAGCGGCCCAAAAGCTCGTGTGCGCGCTTCACGAGGTTCGCGCCTGTGAAACCCCATTTCTCCGCGATCACCTTATACGGTGCAGAAGCGCCAAAGCGATTGATCCCGTGCACGGCGCCCTTGGGCCCCACGTAGCGCTCCCAACCGAAGGACGCCGCGGCCTCGATGGCGAGGCGCGCGGTCACGCTCGGCGGCAGCACCTCGTCACGATAAGACTGCGCCTGCTTTTCGAAAAGGTCCCACGAGGGCATGCTCACCAGGCGCACGGCAATTCCCTCTGCACTCAGCTTCTCGTAAGCATCGAGGGCGGGCGCCACCTCCGAGCCGGAGGCAATCAATATGATTTCCGGCCTCCTGCCGTTCGCATCCGCCAGAACATAGGCGCCCTTTTCCAGTCCTTCCGCCGGAGCATACTTGCTACGATCGATAATAGGCAAAGCCTGGCGGGTTAATATCAAGGCTACGGGTCCGCCCTTCTGTTCAATGGCCACCCGCCAGGCTAGCGCCGTCTCGTTGGCATCCGCGGGACGGATCACACTGAGGAAGGGAATCGCCCGGCAGGCCGCCAGCTGTTCGATCGGCTCGTGAGTGGGGCCATCCTCTCCCAAAAAAACGCTGTCATGCGTAAAAACGAAAATGGCGTGAGCTCCCATCAGCGCCGCCAGCCGCAGAGCGGGCCGCAGATAGTCGGAGAACACAAAGAACGTGGCGCCGTAAGGAATCAATCCGCTCAGGGCCATGCCATTCAGGATCGAACCCATGCCGTGCTCACGCACGCCGAAGTGAAAGTTGCGCGAGCCGTAGTTCCCCGGGCCGAAGTCCTTCTCGCCTTTGATCAGCGTGTTGGTGGAAGGGGCCAGATCCGCCGAGCCGCCGAGCAGCGCGGGAAGAACCGGCGAGAGGGCGTTCAAGACCTTTCCCGACGCCTGCCGGGTTGCCATCGGCTTTTCAGTGTGGCTGAAGGTGGGAATTTTCGCTTGCCATCCCGGGGGCAACTCGCCTCTTGTGAACCGATCCCACTCCGCCGCAAGTTCGGGAAAGGCCCGGCGATAAGCAGCTAGCCGCGCTTGCCATTCCGCTTCGGCTTTGTCGCCGTTTGTGAGGGCCAAGCGGAAACGCCTGCTCGCCTCGTCTGGAATCCAGAACGTCGGCTCCAGGGGCCACCCGAGGTTCTGCTTGGTGAGTTTGACTTCCTCCTCACCGAGCGCCGCGCCGTGGGCTTCCGCGTTGTCCTGCTTGTTCGGGCTGCCGTAGCCAATGTGAGTGCGAATCATGATGATCGACGGCCGTCCGCGCTCGGCTTGCGCGGTACGAATCGCTTGGTCAATCGCCTCAAGATTGTTTCCATCGTCAACCTTCTGAACAAACCACCCATAAGCCTCGAAGCGCTTGGCGCGGTCTTCCGTGAACGCCAGGTCCGTAGAACCTTCGATGGAAATATGGTTGTCGTCGTAAAGATAAATCAGGTTGTCGAGCCGCAGATGGCCTGCCAGCGAGGCGGCTTCCGACGCCACACCTTCCATCAAATCGCCGTCGCTCACCAGCACGTAGATCCCGTAATCGACAATCTCGTGTCCCGGGCGATTGAAATGCGCGGCAAGGTACTTCTGGGCAATGGCCATGCCCACGCCGTTGCCGAAACCCTGGCCCAGGGGACCCGTGGTGGTTTCAATGCCCGGAACAATCCAATGTTCCGGATGTCCTGGCGTTTTGCTTTCCCACTGGCGGAACTGTTGAATTTCCGCCAGCGGCAGGTCGTAACCTGTAAGGTGCAACAGGCTGTAGAGCAGCATCGAGCCATGCCCCGCGGAGAGCACAAAGCGGTCACGATTCGGCCAGGCAGGCTTGGCAGGATGGTGTTTCAAGTGGCGAGTCCAAAGTACGTACGCCATCGGCGCAGCTCCCATCGGCATGCCCGGGTGGCCGGAGTTAGCTTTCTGGACAGCGTCGACGGAGAGAAAGCGGATGGTGTTGATGCAAAGCTCGTCGAGCTGCCCCGGACTCAAAGTGGACTTCGAGGTGGGTGTAGCGGTCTGACCGTCCAAGGGATTAGTCCTCCACACAAATGAGATGATGTGTATTGCCCCAGCGGCCCCTCCGTGACACTCTCCTGGTCACCTGATTGAAAGCCCCTCGTGCAGTTAGATGCAGGCGAGGCCAGAAGGGAGCGAACCAGAGCCCGCGATTATATAACGTTGCGATAGGAGTTTGCAGGAAGTCGAAATCCATGGGCAAACCTGCGCGACCGCCGAGAGGGTTCTCAATCACACGACTTTCCATCCGCCGAAGGTTGCCGGTTCTGCTATTCTTATGCCGGATTCTTCGCGCGATATCTTCCTGATGCACAATCCTTGATTCCGTCAAGGGATCCCCGCCGCGTCGAAGAGCCATCATATGGAGCAGCCCTCATGGGAAACCGCACTCTGAATCGCCGGCAAGGGCTTGTGCGTTGTTAACAGAATCTTCTGCGGGCCGAGATCGTCATATCGTATTGTGATCTATTGAGGAGAGTTGCATGGCCAGACAGCACCTGGGAATAGTCGGACTGGGCGTGATGGGAAAAAACCTGGCTTTGAATGCGGCGAGCAAAAGCTTCACGGTCGCGGGCTTTGACGCCAACCCGGAAAAGGCGCGGCAGGTCGCCGCAGAGACCGTGGGGAAAATCCTGGTGGCGGATTCGCTGACGGAATTCGTGGATTCGCTGGAGCGGCCGCGCCGCATCTGGATGATGGTCCCGGCGGGCAAGGCCGTGGACGCGGTGGTCGCGGACCTGAAACCACACCTGACGAAGGACGACATCATGCTCGACGGCGGTAATTCCTATTACAAGGACACCGAACGCCGGGCGCGCGAGTTGGCTGCCGCTGGGCTGCACTTCTTTGGCATGGGCGTAAGCGGCGGCGAGGATGGCGCGTTGCACGGACCGTCGCTGATGCCCGGCGGGCATGAGGAGTCCTATCGCCACCTCGAGCCGGTGCTCACCAAGATGGCGGCGCAGACTGCCGATGGCGCGTGCTGCACCTACCTTGGCCCGGGTGGCGCCGGCCACTACGTGAAGATGGTCCACAACGGGATCGAGTATGGCATCATGCAGACCCTCTGCGAGGCCTACGATATTCTCCGGAATGTTGTAGGACTTTCGGGCCCGGAGATTCGCGACGTCTTTGCCGAGTGGAACAGTGGCGGCCTCAATTCTTTCCTGCTGGAAATCAGCATCGTGGTACTGGGCAAAATTGATCCCGAGACGAAGAAACCGCTGGTGGATCTGGTGCTCGACACGGCGGGACAGAAAGGCACCGGCAAGTGGACCGCGCAGGACGCCATGGATCTGGGAGTGCCGGTTCCTACGCTGACCGCCGCCGTGATTGCGCGGATAATCTCGGGTGCAAAGCAGGAACGCGTGGTGGCGTCCGAGATTCTGCACGGGCCCTCGCGAAAATTCGCGGGCGACCGCAAGGAGTTTATCGCCAAAGTACGCGAGGCTTTCACCATCACCGTGATCGCTTGCTACGCGCAAGGGTTCGATCAGTTGCGTGGCGCGTCGCAGGAATACAAATACAGCTTGAAGTTGGATGAAGTGGCGCGCATCTGGGAGGGCGGCTGCATCATCCGCGCCCGGCTGCTCGATCCCATCCGCGCGGCGTTCAAGACGAAGCCCGACCTGAAGAATCTGATGATCGATCCGCACTTCAGCCAGCTTCTGAACAATACCTGCGACAGCCTGCGTGAGGTGGTGCAGGTGGCAAACGACGTGGGGACTCCCTGCCCGGCCTTTAGCAATACGCTGGCGTTTATCGATAGCTATCGCCAGAAGCGCCTGCCCGCGAATCTGCTGCAGGCGCAGCGCGACTACTTCGGCGCGCACACCTACCGCCGTATCGACAAGGAGGGGACTTTCCACACGGAGTGGGACAAGTAAAGGTTCACGGGAACGCTGGCACCACCGTCGCCTGTACAGAGCCACCCCACCTGGCATTCCCGCGCCTTGCGTGGCACGGCTTCACAGTCAATCTTGCGGTGCTCCAATCTTCCACATAGAATACGAGTCGTCTGAGTCTTGCCCATCCTCGGTCTTGGGAGGCTCCCTATACCTACCGCCCAGATCCCTGTTCATCCCGATCAGCCCGTACGGCTTTCATCGCACTTTGGAGTCCCCCTGCGTGAGGACACCGTCTTCACGAACCGCCGGGGCATCGAAAAACGCGGCATCCGCAAGCGGGCCGAGCACGCTCTAGACAAACTGCAGGAACCCTTGCGAAAAATGCTGGAGCCCGACGAGGCGGTGCTCCATATCGCTCGGGGACAAATGATGCCCAGCGGGGTCGAGCGATTTTTCCTCGGCGTGCACGCCTATTACTTGGCGCCCGCCATGCTCGTCCTGACGAATCACCGACTCTTGCATTTGTTTGTAACTTGGGACGGCATGTGGAAAAGGGGCATGCGCAGCGCCCGCTGGGGCGACATGGAAGAGGCCAAGGCGAAGGGCCTGCTCTCCGCCAGACTTCACATCAAGTATCGCGACGGGAAGAAAGAAATCTATTGGCGAATACGCAGCGACGAGGGGAAGAAAATCCAGCTTCTGCTGGAGGTCCTCCTTCCCACCGCTGCCGGGGAGACCTCTCCCGCGCTTTCGATGACCAGCCTCTGTCCGGATTGCCGTGCGGCACTTACACCCGGCGTTTACGAATGCCCCAACTGCCGGCTGAAGTTCAAGGACGAGAGGACCGCCCTGCGACGCTCGCTCCTGATTCCTGGCGGTGGATTCTTTTACACCGGCCACACCCTGCTGGGGGTGGCACACTGTCTCGTAGACCTGGTTCTTCTTTTCTACCTGGCTCTCTCGGGGTTGGTGGCCGTTCTGGGAATTGTGAAACCGGGGCCGAGCCCGGGCGGGGCCCCTCCGAACAAGTTTGCGGCTATGGTGGTGGTCGCTTTCCTGATCGCCGTGCTGGCATTGCACAAATGGATCATGGCCAGAATCTCTCGAAACTTGATTCGCTACTACATTCCTGCTTCATGATACGATTCCCCCAAGTGCAGACATGCTTGCCGGGGTCCCCGAGTGACTTCTCAGCACGGGGAGATCGTGTTATTCAATTCTGCGCGCGAAAAGCGACAGTCACCTCACGGGTGTCGCCCCGAACGTACTTCCTCGTTGAAGCCCGCTCGCGTCTGTTTGCGCATTGATTCTTGGTCGGAGAAATCTCCATGCCCCTGAAAGTGAAAGCTGCCAACGAATGCCAACTGGACGTTCTGACGTTTGGCGAATGCATGATTCGCCTGAGCCCACCAGGCCACCAGCGAATCGAACTCACGCCGTGTTTCGAAGCCTGGGTGGGGGGAGGCGAGTACAACGTCAGCTACGCGCTCAGCCGCCTCGGGCTGCGGGCGGCGTGGGTGTCGCGCTTGGTGGATAGCCCGCTAGGCGCGTTTATTCGCAACCACGCGCGTGCTTCGGGAATGGATGTGAGCAACGTCGTTTGGGTGCCTTACGACGGGGTGGGCAAAACAGACCGCATCGGCTTGAATTTCACGGAAGTCGGCATCGGCGTGCGCGGCAGCGTGACGATGTACGACCGCGGCCATTCCGCCGCCTCGCACATCAAACCTGGTGAGGTGCCTTGGAAAAGCATCTTCGCGCGCGGGGTGCGCTGGTTCCACACCGGAGGTATCTGCACGGCGCTGAGCGATTCCAGCGCGGCCGTCGTAAAAGAAGCCATGGAAGCGGCCCACACGGCGGGAAGCGTCGTCAGCTACGACCTCAACTTCCGCAGCAAGCTGTGGTCGAGCGAGAAAGCCATCGCAGTAACGAAAGATCTGGTGCCCCTCATCGATGTGCTGATCGGCAACGAAGAAGATTTCCAAAAAGTCCTGGACTTCAAGGTGGAAGGCGTGGATGAATCGCTGAAAAAACTCCCCCTGGAAGGCTACAAAAAGATGGTTGAGCAGGTGGTGGGCAAGTTCCCGCACATCCAGGCCGTGGGAACCACGCTGCGCGAGGTGGTGAGCGGGCTCGTAAACAACTGGTCGGCGATTCTCTATTTCGAGGGAAAGTTCTACCAGTCCGCGCGCTACGAAGGTCTTGAGATCGAGGATCGCGTAGGCGGTGGCGACGGCTTCTGCAGCGGCGTGGTGTACGCCTTGCTGCACGGCATGAGCCCGCAGGAAGTCGTGGACATGGGCGCGGCGCACGGCGCGCTGCTGCAATCGACGCGCGGCGACACCAGCATGATCACCCTCGAAGAGGTGAAGCACGTGATGAAGGGCGGCACCGCGCGCATCAAGCGGTAGGTCATTTGGGAATCTGCGGCACCTTGCTCACGCGACCCATCATGGGGACGTTGTCCATCCGAAGGTAGAACAACCTTCCTTCGACCGCATCTTTCGGGATCATGTTCCCGCTGAGATCGGGAATCTGCTGGTCCCTCAGATCACGCAAACTGTACCAGCGGGTTTCGTGCGGCATGAGCTTGACGTTCGGGACTATATACTCCTTACCTGCGCTCTCAATCTGAAATGCCACGCGGCAATCTTTTTCGCCCATGTCGGTGAGGAAGACGACGAAATCGGTGTCGTCGTCGAAGCCCCAGTACGAAGCGAGGGAGCCCGCGTAGCCGTTGCCTTCATTGGCCGAACCTATGGAAGTCACCTGGGCAGTGGCCTCGTTGAAGACTTTCACCGTACCGATTACCGAGCCGCCAGGACCGTTGAACGCTGCACGCAACGAGACGAAGGGTAAGGGCAGGGGTAACTCGTTGTAGTAGTCATCAAGGCGAACGTCCAGGGTCGTGAATGCAGGCAGGCGAAAAGGTGCAAGATTGACGAGCTGCGCACCGTTCTGGGTCGGAACCTCAACTGTCAACCTCACGGTCTGCTCCGCGTCGAGGAGGTTGCGCAGATAGAGATGGGGCGTGAAGTTCGCGTCCTTGAAGCCCGCGAAGGGGGAACCCGCGGTAGGGCGGCCGATGGGAATGCCCGTTGTATGCAGCGCGCTTGAAGGCTGCTTTTGCGGCAAGGGGAAGTCGAGCGCTGTTTGCGCGCCGGTGTCGGAATCGGTCATATAGCCGGAAGCGACGAGAGTCGGCTGGCCCCTCGGCACAATGCTAAGGCCGCCGAGTGTCGCCTGGTAGGGCGTTATCTCCAGCGCAGCGAGAATCTCGGTCACGGAAAGCTGATGTGTCTGGTAAGGAGCAAAGCGGAGTGGCGCCGGTGAATATCGCTTGCCGGCAATGTCGAAATGGACGTCGCCCACGGCAGGCTGGCTCGACATATTGCTCACGGTGACCCAGGCGTCGCGCGTGCCGCCCAAATCGTGCCAATAATTGTTGAGAACCGGCGGTAGCATGTCCTGGCCGAATTCACCCATACTCCACACAGGCCCTATATTCTGTCGCTCATGGGGCCCAGCGATGACCATACGCCCGGCCAGCGGATTGCCTTTTCCTTTGAAGTTGATGGAAAGCGTGCCCTCAAGGAAGTCCCCGCGGTAATCCACGTTTAGATCCGCAAGGAGATCCCGCACGTCAATCGTGAGTTCCTCGGAAGGTCGGATGGTCATCTTGTTCGAGGTCACCGTAGCGCCTGAGAGGCTGTGCACCGAGACAGTGAACTCGATCGGACGTTGCGCAATATCCATCATGGAGAGGCTCGATTCGTACCCCTCCCGCAAAGAATAACGCGGATAAAAGAGTTCCCTTGGCGTGTTCTCGTCCGGCAACTTTCTGTCTTGAGCGGCGGCAGGGCGCTGCTGTTCAGCCCGGGCGGAAGAATGGGGCGACGACAGGACTCCCATCACGATTGCTGCGATGAATCCGCTCATCACCACGCGCGACATGAGATTGGCCTCCGGCGGCGGCCAGTGATTCCTTGAGGGTGAGTTGATCATAACATGGAGGGCATCGTGACGACACAGACAAGCCGAGGCCTGCAGCTCGGTTGTTCGACTATAATTATCCTACCTCAGGCAGGGTTCGGTCACGAGATTCCTTTCCCATATTCAATGTGCTCTGATATAAACATCCGCCGTAGATCTCGGTTTGCGAGATCGGGGGCCTTTATGAAATATAACCTCATCTGCGGACTATTCCTTGTTTTGACATTCGGGAGCGGCGTGGCCGACGCCAAGCACCCCATCACGTATGAGGATTTGTCGAAAGTGCAGCGGATTTCCGATCCGCAGGTTTCGCTGGACGGCAAGTGGGTTGCGTACGCCGTCGGCGTCGCGGATCTGGCGGCCAACAAGACAAACCGGCACATCTGGCTGGTTCCGAGTGAAGGCGGCGAGCCGCGACAACTGACACGCGGCGAGGGCTCGGACACGCGCCCGCGCTGGTCCCCGGACGGCAAATCCCTAGCATTCATCTCGACGCGCGGCGGCAGCTCACAAATGTGGATTGTTCCTGTCGACGGCGGCGAAGCGCGGCCCCTCACTTCCCTCTCGACCGAAGCCGACGGCGTGACATCGGCTGCCAACGGCGACGTGCTGCTCTTCACCTCGCAGGTCTATCCCGACTGCGCGGACGAGGCGTGCAATCAGCGCCACCTGAAAGAAGCTGCCGAGAGCAAAGTCAAGGCGCGCCTGATCGATGAACTACTCTTTCGCCACTGGGACTCTTGGCGCGAGGGCAAGTACACGCACCTGTTCGCCGTCTCCGCCGCGGGTGGTACGCCGCGCGACTTGACGCCGGGCGCCTACGACTCCCCGACCTTCTTTCTCGGCGCGCCCGACGGCTACGCAATCTCGCCGGACGGCAAGGAAGTCTGCTACACCTCAAACCGGTCCAAGGGTCCCGCCGGCCAGGCAGCGGCCGCCTGGACAACCAACAACGACCTTTACCTCGTGAGCGCGCAAGGCGGCGAGACGCGCGACATCACTAGCGACAATCCTGGCTCCGATGCCTCGCCACAATATTCCCCCAACGGGCGCTACATCGCTTACACCTCCCAGGCGCGCAATAGTTATGAATCTGATCTCTTCCGGCTGCGCGTCTACGACCGCGAGACCGGGAAAATCACCGACCTCACCCCGGGCTTCGACCAGTGGGTAGCAAGTTTTGCCTGGGCGCCGGACAGCAACACCCTCTATTTCACCGCGCCCGACCACGCTCGCCAGCCGGTTTTCAAAACTTCGATCAGCTCGCCCAAGGTCGAGAAAGTTGTGGAGGGCTCGAATGACGAACTCAGTGTGAGTCCGGACGGCAAGTGGCTGATCCTGACCCGCAGCAGCCTGACTCAACCGGCGGAAGTTTATCGCGTTTCCACCTCCGGCGGCACGCCCACGCAGCTCACCCATGAAAACGACGCGCTCCTGGCCGAGCTCGACATGAACCCCGCGGAGTTCGTGAACACCCGTGGCGCGCTGGGCGCCGGAATTCAGAGCCTGCTGGTGAGGCCGCCGGGATTCGAGGCCGGGAAAAAGTATCCGGCCCTCCTGCTCGTTCACGGCGGCCCGCAAAGCGCCTGGGACGACGCCTGGGGCTATCGTTGGAACGCTGAGATGTTCGCCGCGCACGGTTACGTGGTGCTCATGACGAACTTCCACGGCTCAACCGGCTACGGGCAGAAATTTGTGGAAGAAATCTCCGGCGATTGGGGCGGCGCCCCGTATCAGGATTTGATGAGCGCTACGGACTATCTCGAATCGCTGCCCTACGTCGATCGGAATCGCATCGGTGCGGCGGGGGCGTCCTTCGGCGGCTTCATGATCAACTGGATCGCCGGTCACACTGACCGCTTCAAGGCGCTGGTTTCACACGACAGCGTCTATGACAATCGCAGCATGTACGGCGAGACGGAAGAGCTCTGGTTCGATGAGTGGGAGTTTAACGGACTGCCGTGGGAAAAAGAAGCCGCCGCGCTGCGCGAGAGGTGGTCGCCTTCGAACTTCGTCCAGAACATCAAAACTCCTATGCTGCTCGTGGAAGGCGCGCGCGATTTCCGCGTTCCGGAAGGCCAGGCCATGCAACTGTTTTCTGCGTTGCAGCGGCGCGGCGTTCCGTCCAAGCTCCTCTACTTCCCCGACGAGGGCCACTGGGTTCTGAAGCCGGCGAATAGCCAACTGTGGTACAAGACTGTGTTGGGGTGGCTGGATAAGTACGTGAAGTAGGCGGAAAGCAGAAGGCAGCATGATCAGAGACTGCCGTCTGTTAACTGTTAGCTGTCGGCCGTAAGCTGTCAGCTCATGAGGAACCCATGACCCGAGACGAAGTCATTCGTAAGAAGCAGGAATACCTTTTCAACTGCGTCACGACCTACTTCAAAGACCCGCTGGTGATTGACCACGCCAAGGGCCAGTACGTATGGGACAGCGAGGGCAAGCAGTATCTCGATTTCCTGGGCGGCATCGTGACGATCAGCGTGGGGCATTCGAACCCGAAGGTGACCGAGAAGATCAAAGCCCAGATCGACAAGGTCCAGCACACGTCCACGCTCTTCCTCACGGAAGCGCTGGTGAGCCTCGCTGAAAAAGTCGCCTCGCTTGCCCCCGGCAAGCTTAAGAAGTGCTACTTCACGAACAGCGGCACGGAAGCGAACGAAGTCGCCGTCCTCACCGCGCGCATGTACACCGGCAATTACGAACTCCTGGCGCTGCGGCACGGCTACAGCGGGCACTCGCACCTCGCCAAGTCGCTTACCGGACTGCACACCTGGCGTAAAGCGGGCGTGATTCCTTACGGGATCGTCCTTGCGCCGGGGCCGTATTGCTATCGCTGCCCCTACGGGCTGACTTATCCGAGTTGCGATCTGCACTGCGCGAAGGATATTGATGAAGTCATCAAGACTTCCACCAGCGGCCAGATCGCCGGCATCCTGGTGGAGACGATTCAGGGCCTCGGCGGGTTCATCGTGCCGCCGCCCGGCTATTTCAAGATCGTGGCCAACATCGTGCGCAACTATGGCGGACTGTTTATTGCCGACGAAGTGCAAGCGGCCTGGGGACGCACCGGCAAGAAGTGGTGGGGCATCGAGCACTGGGAAGTGGAGCCCGATATCATTACCAGCGCCAAGAGCATGGCGAACGGCGTGCCCATCGGGCTCACGCTGACACGCCCGGAAATCGCCGACGCTTATAAGGGTCTGACGATCTCGACTTTCGGTGGTAACCCGGTGGCGTGCGTTGCGGCGAAGGCGACCATCGACCTGATCGAAGAAGAACACCTGATGGACAATGCCGAGGCGGTCGGCCAGCACTTCCGCGCGGGGCTCGAAGCGCTCAAGGAGAAATACGCCGTCATCGGCGACGTGCGCGGCATGGGACTGATGCAGGGCATCGAGCTCGTGAAGGATCGCAAGACCAAGGAGCCCGGCACCGACCTCACCAACCAAGTGCTGGAACGCCTGCGCGTCCATGGCTTGCTGGTCGGTAAAGGCGGGCTCTACGCCAACGTGGTTCGCATGTCCCCGCCGCTCAATATTTCTAAGGGCGATGTCGATATTGCGCTCGCCGCGCTCAACAAGAGTCTGGCGGAGGTGACAGGGAGGTAGGGCCGTCCCTTGGGGCGGCCTTGGCCGGGGCAAGCGCCGGCCCTACAAGAGCGGGAGCATGTCCCCGATGAGTCCGCGCACACCGGAAAGGATGGTTCCATGACCGGCATCCCCGTTCTCCGTGTTGAAGCCGATTGCATTGCGCGCGCGTGGGAGGAATCGCTCATTCTGCTCCACCGGAAGGGCTGCGACCTCAAGACGCAATACGACAAGGCCGACGATCCGCCCAGCAAAGACGCCACGATGATGATTACCATCACCGAGCCGCTCAAGGAGCCGATGATCCACCGCGATTTTCCGGGCGGGCCGGAGGATTTGCAGGAATACGTGATGGAAGTTCTGGAAGGGATCAAGGACCACCTGGTGCGCGACCAACGCGATCCCGGCGACACGCGCTGGGAATACACCTACCACCAGCGACTGTTCCGCTATGAAGTCCCCACGCTCGGGTCGTTCAATCAGATCGAAACACTCTGCCGCAAGCTGGCGGACACACCCTACACGCGGCGTGCGCAGGCTGTCACCTGGAAGGTTTGGGAGGACAACGATTGTTACGACCCCGCCTGCCTGCAGAGCCTCTGGTGCCGGATCACGGAAGAGAACGGCGAGCCGGTGCTGAGCATGAATGTGCGCTTCCGGTCCAACGACGCCTACAAGGCTGCCTTCATGAACATCTTCGTTTTGGTCGAAATGCAGAAGCGGATCGCCGAGCGGGTTTCGGAACTTTCCGCCCGGCGCGTGGGCATAGGCCGCTACTGCCACATGGCCGACAGCTACCACCTCTACGGGTCATACTTTAGAGAATTCGAAGCGCGGTTCCTGGGCGCGCTGGCCAAACGCAGCTTCGAGCAGCGCACCCTGCGCTATGCCGACCTACGCGACTCGATGGAAGAAGCTCGCCCGGCGATCCTGGAGAAGGCGCGAAAGATGGGTCAGTGAGGGGGGTGAGGGATTCAGGAGCAAAACGTATCACGTCGTGATCTATCGCCACCGGGAAGTGCTCCGGGAGCTTGTGGCCTCGCGTTAGCGAAGAACGAGCCAGCGCCCGCCGACGCTATTTCTGCTGCTCTGCCTTTGCGGGTGGATTCGCGGAAGGCTTGGCCGCACCCGCCGTCTTCGCCCGAGTCTTCTTCTCGTTACCCGCCGGTTCCGTCGCGTGGTGAGGTCGCTTTCCACCTTTGAACACGGGGGCAACATTCTTCATGGGTGTCGCGCGTCCCTCCTTGTTGTGCAGGGCATAACCTAATTCGTTTTGGCAGGAGGCCAAGTTCGTCTGCGTAGCGAGCAGTAGTCCATCCTGGTTCTTCGACAGAAAGGCCAGATGTGGCTGGAGTGACTGCTGCAAGTCAAAGAGCTGATTCGCAGCCTGGCTGTATTGCGCGCCGAAGCTGGGGTTCTCATACTGGGAGACGGCGCGCGCCACGCCGTCCAGCCGCGGCAGGACAGCGTTAATAGCCACATAGGTCTGGAAGCCGAGGTACAAGCTGTCAGGACGGTCCTCGAACTGTGCGCGCCAGTCTGCCTCGGATGCAAGCGCCTTGCGCAGGTTCTCCAAGGTCTGACCGAAGGACTTCCGCGCCGCATCGGGCATCTTCCAGCGTTCCGCGCGGACCTGCGCGAGCAGGTCGTCGATGCGATACTGCGCGAGCCAGATCTTATGCAACAGAGCTTTCACCTGTGCAGGCTCCAGGTAACCCGGCGTGCCGGCACGAGCCGAAATGGGAGGGGGCGTCTCCGCCGGGACCGCGACCTTCTCCGTCTCGACTTCCTGCGAGGCGGGTTCGGCGGGAGGCTTTGGGGGCGGTGTCTTCTGAGCGGAAGACTTCACCAGAAAGGTGAGTGGGTAGACGGCAACGAGCAGCGCCAGAAGAAAGGCTTTCATCGCTGACCTCACTACCAGGTTAGAAGATGGTGACCAGGAGTAGGATGGCAGGGTCTAGCTCGCTTCGTCCACAATTTTCTGGAGGGATTGACGCGCTGCCTCGCTGAAGTCCAGGAATTGGACTCCCATGCCCATGCCAATGTGCGAGTATATCACCTTGGCGCGGCAGCTGATGGCCGGCTCATCAGGACGAAGACGGAACGTCAGCGCAAGTTCGGAATCAACCGGGAGGGGGAATTTCGCCTCAAAAAACATTCCGTCCAGGCTCACGTCCCGCGTCACCCTGATCTCGTCGCACTCCAAGGCTTCGCAGCGAACCTGCGTCACCAGCCGGACACGGCGGTATCGCCGCCGTTCAACCTCGGGTTTGAAGAGTGGCAGATCCTCCTGGTCCACGGTGTGCGACCTCGCGACTCAGGGCACTAATCGCCGGCTTCTTGAACCTCCACGGTAAACCTGAAGTACGGGCGCGGAATGCCGCGTCCCCACCGGTTCACTTCCCAGCGGGCCTGAAGAAACTTGATGTCGGGACGCTGCCGCAGATCCAGAGCGGCGGGGGTGACGCCACAATAGAATCTTTGCGGAAACCAGAAGAGCGCCTGCGTTCCCCAGTTCTGGCCATCGCCCGAGCACCAAATCGAAAGGTGCAGCGATTCCTGCTCGAGGACTTCCTGAATCCGCAGCACCAGCAGAAGAGTCTTGCCGGCTAGCGAACCCAGCCCGAACGGGACGCTCTGGCCAGGCGATTCTGCCGCGCTGTCGCCGGGGACCAGATAGCGAGGCGTAGAATTAGCCGTGACGCTGTTACTCATGCTGTTAATGAGTTCCGAGGTGATCCGACCAAGGCGTTCATCGTACCATAAGCTTCTGCAAAAGAGAAAGTCAAACGGGGTGGAAATCCCTGAGTGTGCGCCGCAGGCGTAGCCGTCAGGCAAGGCTTAGCAGTTTGTTGAAAAACTCGCTCAGTCTGTCATTCTGAGGAGCCGAAGGCGACGAAGAATCTCGTAAGTCCTTCAGAACAACAAAAGCAGATTCTTCGCTTCGCTCAGAATGACAGCGTCGGAACGTTTTTCAACAAACTGCTAGAGACTGTTCACGAATCGCCCCTACTTCAACCCCGCTCGATCCCGCTGAAAAACAGATATGAAGGCTTGCCTTTTTTTACCCAGAACGCTTAGACTCACGGCTTCCGAGGTCACCGATGCGTTTGCTGATTCGTCTTGTCTTCTCTTTGCTCCTTTCGGCGGGGTTGGCGCGGCCAGCCGCCGTCTCCACAGTTTCCCTCGACGGCGACTGGCACTTCCTGGCCGACCCGAACGGTACACTCGACGTTCAGAAGCTCGACTCCGTGCCTTACGTGCGGCCTACGCGGATTCCCTCTTCCTGGCAATCGCAGTTTGCGGACCTCCGCGATTACGCCGGCGTGGCGTGGTACTGGCGCACGATTGCCGTCGAGCCGCCCGCGGCTGACCAGGTGGCCTTGTTGCGCTTCGGCGCCGTGGACTATCAGGCGGAAGTCTACGTCAACGGCCAGAAAGCCGGCTCGCACGAGGGCGGTTATCTGCCCTTTGAAATCGATGCCACTTCCCTGCTCCACGCGGGCGAAAACCAGATCGCCGTGCGCGTGGTGGATCCTGGGGCTACTCCGCATAATACTTGTGAAGGCATTAACTACGCGGAGATCCCGCACGGCAAACAGAACTGGTACGTCCAGACAAGCGGCCTTTGGCAGAGCGTGGAGCTCGATTATCGCTCGCGCGTGCGGCTCGGGAGCGTCCACATCTCAGCTGCTTTCGAGGGCTCCTTTCAGATCACCGTGCCCGTGATCCGCGCAGGACCCACTGACTCCACGCGCGTCAACGCCGAGATACGCGACCCGGCCGGGAAAGTGGTGTGGCAGAGCGCGCAGGACATGGCCAGCGGTGAAAACAGCGCCAAGCTCGGCGGGCTCATCCACGCTCCGGACGCATGGAGCCCTGCGAGCCCGAATCTCTATGAACTGCGCGTCTCGCTCAGTTCCGGAGACTCCGTGAGCTGCCGCTTTGGTTTCCGCAGTTTCGGCACGCACGACGGCAAGTTTTTCTTGAACGGCAGACCCATCTATCTGCGCGGGGCCCTCGATCAGGATTTCTATCCGGACACGATCTACACACCGCCCTCGCTCGAGTATATCCGCGACGAAATGCGCAAGGCGAAGGGGTTGGGGCTAAACCTGCTGCGCTGCCACATCAAAGTTCTGGACCCGCGCTATCTCCAAGCAGCGGATGAAGTCGGTTTACTGGTCTGGTATGAGATTCCAAACTGGGACAAATTGACGAACAATTCTCAGCGCCGCGCGATGGAAACGCTGCACGGCATGGTGGAACGCGACTGGAATCATCCCTCGATTGCCATCGTAAGTATCATCAACGAGAGCTGGGGGGCCGACCTCAAAGAAGCGGCGGACCGCACGTGGCTGAAGGCGGCCTACCAAGACGCGAAGACCTTTGCGCCGTGGCTGGTGGTCGATAACAGCGCCTGCTGCGACAACTTCCACATGGCCACGGACATCGCGGACTTTCACCAGTACGCTGCCATTCCCGACTACGCCTCGAACTTCGACCGGCTGGTTGATGACCAGGCGCAGCGGCCCGGCTGGCTCTTCAGCCCTTCTGGCGACGCAGCGCCCAAAGGGGACGAGCCCCTCGTGCTCTCCGAATTCGGCAACTGGGGACTGCCGCGCGTGCCGCAGGAAAAGCCCTGGTGGTTGAGGCGGGACTTTAGAGGAAACGAGATCACCAAACCGGAGGGCGTGGAACAGCGCTTCAATGACTATCAATACAATTCCCTCTTCCCGGACCTCGATGCGCTGAGTGTCGCCACCGAGTGGCACGAGTACGCCGCGCTGAAGTATGAGATCGAAGCCCTGCGCGCGCTCCCCGAGATCCAGGGTTACGTGATCACCGAATTCACGGATTTGAACTGGGAAGCGAACGGCTTGCTCGATATGTGGCGTCACCCCAAGGTGTTTGCCGACGCGCTCAGCCACCTGCAGCAGGATGACTTGCTGATGCTGCGCAGCGAGAAACGCAACTACTCGACGGGCGACTCCGTCCAGGCGGACGTTTATCTTTCGCACTATGGCCCAGGCGACCTGGCGGGCGGCAAGATCGCCTGGCACGTGGAGGGAACCTCCCTCACGGGGACCCTGCCGGTGGCTCCGGTAGCTTCCGCCAGTGTGGCCAAGGTGGGAACGCTTCAGTTCGCGGCTCCCGCGGGTTTGGCACCTGTCAGACGTGTCTTAAAGGCTGCGCTTATCGTTGGAGATAAGACTGTATCAGAGAATTCTCTGAGTGTGTATTTCTACCCACCTAAGCAACCGGAATTGCCACCACCGGTCTCTTTCTACGATCCCCCGGGCCGGCTGCGCAGACTGGTAAACGAAATGCGTGCGCGTAATTACTTGGCGCCGACGGGCTCCGAAGCCTTTCCGGTGCTGATCACCTCCATCCTCGACGATACCGTCAAGAACAAGTTGCGCGTTGGAGGGCGGGTGATTCTGATTGCCGCGGATCAAATGACGCTCGCTCCCGCTATTGAGGTCGTCCCACGCGCCAGAAGTGAGTTCGACGGTAACTGGATTTCCAACTTCCTCTGGGTGCGCAAGGGCCAGCCGCCGTTTACGAGCATTGGATTCGACCCGCTGGGCGAATTCGAAACGCAAGCCGCCACACCAGCGGCCGTCGTCAAGGGAATCCCGGCGCAGAACTTCAACGATGTGCTGGCCGGAATGTTTTACGGGTGGATCCACTCGAACGTTGGAGTCCTTGTCCAAGCCAAGGCCGGCAAGGGCAAAGTACTGATCTGCACGTTTTCGCTCGGCACGACTTATAACTCCGACCCCTACGCAACTCACCTGCTGGATGCCCTGGTGAATTACCTGGTGTCGGATTTTTCGCCGGGCCTGGAACTTCCGTTGTGAGGAATTGGGACACTGGGGAAAGGCGCCCGGCGGAGATTCATAAAGGGAAGGCAGGTCACACTACGCGTGCAGCTTCGCGAGCCGGCGGAGGGCCTCGTCGAGTGTGGCCTCGGTCTTGCAGAAAGCAAAACGCACCTGTTGGGCTCCCAAGGCAGGATCGCGGTAGAAACTGCTGCCCGGCACCACGGCGACACCGATCTCGCGCACCAAATAGCGAGCAAACTCCACGTCATTGGAGAAGCCGAAGGCGGAAACATCCGTCATGATGTAGTAAGCCCCGTGCGGCTGGAAGCAGCGGAATCCGACCCGATCGAGCCCCGCCAGCATGCGGTCTCGCCGCATCCGATAGTTCTCGCATAGCTTCTGATAGTACGTCTGCGGAAGCCGCAAGGCGGTCGCGCCCGCCTCCTGCAAGGGCGCGGCAGCTCCGACCGTGAGAAAATCGTGCATCTTGCGAATCGCATTCGTGACCTCCGGGGGAGCGATCGCGTAGCCCACGCGCCAGCCTGTGACGCTGTAGGTCTTCGACAGGGCGTTGATGGTGATGGTCCGCTCGCGCATGCCGGGAAGAGTCGCGAGCGAAATGTGTCGGAAGCCGTCATAAACCAGGCACTCGTAAATTTCGTCGGTGATGGCGTAAGCGTTCGTGCGGAAGCACTGCTCAGCAATCAGTTCGAGCTCGGCGTGGGTGAAGACCTTCCCCGTAGGATTGTTGGGCGTGTTCAAGATCACAGCGCGGGTACGATCCGTAAACGCGGCAGCGAGCTCTTGCGGGTCGAAGGTCCAATCCGGCGGACGAAGTCGCACATAACGGGGGACCGCGCCGCAGATGATGGCATCGGGACCGTAGTTTTCGTAGTAAGGTTCGAAGACGACCACTTCTTCGCCCGGGTCAACAATGGCCAGGAGGGACGCGATCATCGTCTCCGTGGCGCCGCAGCAGACGGTGATCTCGCGTTCCGGGTCGACCTCGAGCCCTGTATCGTCCCGGAAGCGCTCGGCGACGGCTCGCCGGAATTCTCGTGCACCCCAGGTGATCGCATATTGATTGATGTCCGCGCGGATGGCGCGCACAGCCGCTTCTTTCACTTCTTCCGGCGCGGCAAAATCTGGAAATCCCTGGGCGAGGTTGACCGCGTTGTGCTCAAGGGCCAAGCGCGTCATCTCACGGATGACCGACTCGGTAAACTGCTGGGCCTTGCGGGAAACCGGTGAACGAACCGCGGCAGGAGTTGGCTTGGGGCCTATGGGAGTTCCACTCATGCGCATCCCTCAGTGATCGGAAGCGCGCCGGCGCTCCGCACCTTCTGCGGCGCTAGTTCGGCGCGCACCGCCCGCGCCGTTGGGCAGAGTCGAGGCTTTCGATCCCGGGCACACGGCAAAGCGCGGCGAGCCGGCAAGGAGTTGTCGGTAAATTTCCGCATCGCGCAGAACCAGTTCCACATACGAGCGTGTAGCCTGGATGGGAATGCTTTCCAGGAATGTCACCGGGTCCTGGAAGGAAGTTTTGCCGAGCCAGTCCTTGACACGAAAATCACCGGCATGGTACGCGGCCAGGGCGAGTTCCGGCCGGTTGTCGAAGGTTTTCATCATTTCCTTGAGATAAGCGCAGCCGACCCGAACATTATACACAGGATCATACAATCGCCGGCCTGCACTGCGTATCCGCGAAGCACGGTGGCTGCGGGCAGCGGTTTCCGGCAGAACCTGCATGAGCCCGCGCGCGTTCGCCGTAGAAAGTGCTCGCGGATTGAAGGCCGATTCCTGGCGGATCAGCCCAGTCACCAAATAGGGGTCAAGGCGGTTGGCCCGAGCCTGTCGCTGGATGAGTCTCCAGTACGGTTGGGGGTAGAGGAAATTCCAGAATTCCTTCGGCAGCTCAGAGAAATCGATCTGCGCATAGGCTGGGGCAACTCTGATGGCATCGAGCAGCGCGCCGGACGCGTTCTTCTGCGCGGCATCCATCCGGGTGAGCAGCAAGCGAAGTTCGGTGGGCGCAACGCTTTCGGCAATTGCTGTCTTCAGGTACTCCTCTTCGAGGTTTTGCAGGCCCAACGCCTGAAGGATCATCGCATGCCGGGCCGCGTCGCTGGGCGCGGACGACAGGCACGCCAGCGCTTGCGGAATCGCGGGCGATGGCAGCATGGGGGCGAGCGCAGCAGCGAGCGAACCGGAGGGAGACGCACTCGCACCTTGCGGGCTTCCCTGCTCCATGGGCAGCGCCGCCAGCCGCAAGGCAGCCTGACGCGTGTAGTAGCTATGCGCGAACCGCTTGCCCACCAGAGCATACAGAGCCCGAGCCTCGGAAGGCGTGCCTTGTTCCTCCTCTGTCCGCCCCAACCAGTAGAGAGCCGCCGGAGCACGCGGTGAGTCCGGAAAGCGCATGAGGTAGTCCCGGATCGCGTCGGGCGCCCTGGGATCATGCAGGAGGTAGTAGCACCACGCCAGTCGCCAACCGTCTTCGCGCGTGTGTTCATTCTGAGGGAACAATTCGAAAAGCCGCTGGTAAGCGCGCGCCGCTTCCTGCCAGTCGAGCTGCCGATAATAGAAGTTTCCTGCCGCCGAAAGCGCATCCGCGTGGGCAGGCAGAGACGCGTACTGGGTCTCAAGCTGGGCAAGGTCTTGGGTGATCGCCGCCGCGTCAGACTGCTGCGCGTGAGCCTGGACGAGCAGCGCCAGCCGCCGCGCTTCCAGGGCGGGAGTCGCAAAGTGATTCGACAGAGCTTCTAACGCATCGGCGACGCGGCGAAGACGCAGCAAGCAACGCGCTCGCCCCAGTTGCCAGCGGGGTGCGAGCGGGCTGGCGGGCTCAGCTTCGCGCAACCCCTCAAATTCCTTCAGGGCGTCCTCATAGCGTGTGGCCCTGAAGAGGATTTCCCCGCGCGCCGTCCGGATTTCATCCGTCGGGATCGGATAAGTGGAACCAAGCTGCGAGCGGACTGTTTCCAGCGAGTCAGCGGCAGCCTGGGCCTGCGGGGACATTGGGAAGGCAAAATAGACTTCCTGGAAAGCGCGCGCGGCCTCGTGCGTGCGATTTGCCTGGTGGTAGGCCTGCGCCAGCAGCAAAGCCAGCGTCGGGCGCGTGCGCACTTCCGGCTCCGCAGTGAGTGCGTCGATGGCATCCTGCGGCCTCTGAGCGTCGAGCCAGGCGCCGGCGCCGAGTTCGAGCGCCTGCCAGCGCAGGCGGCTCTCCGGAAAACGCGTGGCGAAGTCTTTCACCGTCTCGGCTGCCCCGAGCGACTGCCCCGTCCGGATCGCCGCGGAGGCCTCGTAGAACACGGCATAATCCGCCAGCGAAAACGCGCTCGCCGCCGCCTGGCGCAAATCCTCGGCAGCCTCCGTGAAGTACTCACCTTCAGACTCGTGATAGCCTGCCAGAAAGTACGCCCAACCGCGCCACTCAGGATCTCTCTGCATCT
>JAIQEZ010000059.1 GCA_020073545.1 Terriglobia bacterium
AGCGGAAGCAAGTCCATCAGTTGAGCAAAAATCGTTCGGCCCGTGTTCATGCACCATCCCCCTGCAGCTTTCGGAATGGCTCCAGGCTATCTCCGAATTCAAATCGATTTTGCTCATTTTCGCGTGCAACTCACGATTTCGCATGCAGTTACACAACATCTCGAAATCAATATTGGGACAGTACTGATTGACGATCCTGAATGACATCTTGGACTTCTCCAAAATGGAGGCTGGGAGGTTGGAGCTGGACGCGATTCCCTTCAAGCTGCGGGACAACGTCGAGGGGGCGACCACCTTGCTGGCTGTTGGGGCCTATGAAAAGGGACTGGAGTTGCTTTGCGATGTTGCGGCAGAGGTGCCTGAAGTTGTCGTCGGGGACCCGACTCGTCTGCGACAGGTTGTGGTCAACCTACTCGGGAATGCCATCAAGTTCACGGAGAAGGGGGAAGTGGAGGTCCGGGTTGAAACGGAGTCCAGAGACAAAGAAGGGGTCTGCCTACACATCGCCATACGAGATACGGGCATCGGCATCCCGCCAGAGAAACAGCGACATATTTTCGACGCGTTCACCCAGGCGGACATGGGAACGACACGCCAGTATGGGGGAACCGGCCTAGGGCTGGCGATCGCGTCTCGGCTGGTAGAGATGATGGGAGGACGGATCTGGGTGGAGAGTCTCGTCGGCCTAGGAAGCACGTTTCATTTCACAGTTCGGTTGGGCACGGCCGAGAGGACTCCTGAAGAGAGCAGGGGTCCAGCGGTAAGCCTGACGGGCCTACGCGCGCTCGTCGTGGACCAAAATGCTGCCAGCCGAAGGATTCTGGAAAGCCTGTTCAGCCGCTGGGGACTGAGGGCGACATCAGCCCAAGGTGCTGAGGCGGCGTTGAGTGTCCTGCATGAGGCGAAGAGATCCGGAGACCTGTTTCGAGTGGTGCTGATCGCCGCGCAAGTGTCCGAAACTGACGGTTTTGCGCTGGCGGAGCAGATCCACCACAACCCGGAGATGGGGGGTGTGACGGTCGTGATGCTGACTTCCGCGGGACAGCGAGGAGACGCAGCCCGCTGCCGGCGGTTAGGGGTGGAGGCCTATCTAACCAAACCCCTCCGGCAGGAAGAATTGCGAGAAGCCATCCAGACGGCACTTCGGGGGAGGGGCCCGGAAACTGGATCCTCCTTCCTGGTCACCCGCCACTCGCTAAGCGGGCCATCACGGAAGCTGCGTATTCTCCTGGCAGAAGACAATCGTGTAAGCCAGCAACTAGCCGCACGCTTGCTCGAAAAGCGAGGGCACAGTGTGGTGGTGGCCGGAAATGGTCGAGAGGCGATGATGGCCTTGGGGAAGCAAAGCTTTGACCTTGTACTCATGGATGTTGAGATGCCTGAAATGGATGGCCTTGAGGCAACAGCCGCCATTCGAGAGAAGGAGAAAGGCAGCGGCACACACGTGCCAATCGTCGCGATGACCGCCCAGGCAATGACGGGGGACCGTGAGCGGTGCCTTGCCGGAGGAATGGATGATTACATTCCCAAGCCAATCCGCAAAGAAGACCTGTATGAGAAGGTAGAACAGTTCGTGCCCGAGCCGAATGCACCAGTTGCGACAGACCTGCCTGGCGCCGCAACAAACCGGCCAGACTCCTAATGAATCTGCATTTTCTCCTCCCGGCGCGCGCCTGAATCGGAGCGATCCTCCCCCCACCCAGCATTCGACCGCCGCCGAGTTGTGTTCGCACACCAAGCCGCAAACCTGAGCAGATCTCATCGACGAGGGAGGCAGCGGAAGGCAAGAGTTTCTGAAAACAGGGTCAGAAAAACGGCAGCTTCGGGCTTTGGGATTCTCCAGAGAGGTAAAACTGACTCGTTCCGTGGTCCGTGGAAGCACCCGGCAGTGAAAACTCGACTGGACATTCCATTCAGAGGCGGTCGGGTGCATGTTACCGGTCGGCCGGAAATTGAAAACGGAAGTTCCGGTCAATTCAGTTGAAAGGAGTTCTGGCCATGCGCAGGAGGCGGACAGGCGTTCCGTTGGGGGGCCTTTTGGCCGAAGTGAACAAAGAGCTGTGGCTAATCCTATCCTTGATGGTCATTGCAGCCATCCTAAACTTCCTCGTCGCTCCGCACCGCATCCTATTGGGTTTGTACACATTGCCTACCCTGTTTTCCGCCTATTGCTACGGTCGCCGCCACGCAACTCTGACGGCAGTCGCGAGCGTGCTAGTAGTGATTCTGGTCGTCCATTCCAATTCCTCGCTGTTCGCCCAACCAAACAAAGCCGCCCTCCCGGGAGAAAAATGGTACGACCTCACGCTCTGGGCCGGCATCTTGATCATCACTGCCTACGCTATGGGTACACTTTACGATCGCAAGGAAGCCCGAGTGCGCGAGCTGCGGGAGACCTACCATGGCGTCCTGCTCATCCTGCGTCAGTTCATATCCAAGGACAAGTACACTCAAAACCATTCTTATCGAGTCTCGGTGTACGCGGCCGCAATCGCGGCCCGACTTGGGCTCGATTCCGAGCGGATAGAGGACGTGCGCGCCGCCGCGTTTCTTCATGACATTGGAAAGCTCGACATCAGCCGCCAGATTCTTTACAAGGCAGCGAGTTTGAGCGAGGAGGAATACAAAGAGATTCAACGACACGTGGAGGAAGGGGTTGAGATTCTGGGCACCGTCGGCGGCTCGCTTCGCCGGGTCATCCCCATCGTCCTTGCCCACCACGACAAATTCGACGGCTCTGGCTACCACCCCACCCGGGGTGAGAAGATTCCGCTGGAGGCACGCATCATCTCCGTGGCAGATGTGTACGACTCCCTTACCAGCGACCGCCCTTACCGGAAGGGCATAGCGTCATTCGATGCAAGGGACATCATCCTTAAAGGTGCAGGAACGGAATTCGATCCCAGGGTGGTCGACGGATTCCTAGAGGCGTTTCGAAGGGGAGAAATGGAAGTTCCAGAGATAATGGTTTAGTCAAAACACCTGCCCCTACCTAAATAGCTTTCAAGTGGCTTTTACGCTTTGTGCGGGCGACATCCATAACTCAGCAGAGGCTCACGCCTAAAGATCGGACCGCTGAGGAAGCCGGGCAGCACTGTTCCGTTCTAATCCGTCAGATTGAAGTGGGTTGGACACCATCGACGGAGGAACAGCATGACGCAACGAGGGATTGCAGTGCTTTGGGGAGGAAGGAAAGTGGCGCCTGGCTCGGGTCTGCCCGTGGAGCTCTGCGGCTTTTCTCGCCGACCATGCTCAGAGGCCGCGGACCAGCAGAACACGCCCGCGCTACTTCCTGCCTACTGCTTTCTGCCTACTGGCTACTGCTCTCCGCCAATCCCACCTCCACCGGGACTCGCGCAAAACGGTCGCTGCCTGCCACCTGCTGTCTACCGTCTACGGCTTACTTTCTTTCTCATCCGGCACGCCGAGCTTCGATAACCGGTAGCGCACCGCAGTCCTTGGCGGCCTCACTTCGATGCCAATTTCACATCAGTTTGGAACTCCAACAGTTCCACCGGAGCGCCGTTATCGATGATCATCGCCACCTTCACTCCCTCAGACGGGCAGTTCGGTGGGATCAGTATCTCCTTTCCGCCGAGCGCCGCTTCAAGGTTATCCACTTCAAAAGCGACGTGTGGTACGGACTTGATCATCTCGGGGAAACGCGAATCCGCGTCGAAGCGCATCCACTGAATGCCGTAGGGGCTGGACTCAAATCCCGACACGTACATCTTGAGGCCTGCCAAATATCGTTCCCCAGGACGTGGTGTCTTGGTTGGAATGCCGATGTGGTGATATCGCCACCCATGCACCGCTACCGCCGAGGGCGCCTCGTGATCCTGCCGGCCAGAGACTGGCATAGGATCGATATCCGCCCATGTGTTGTTGCCCAAGATTCTCTCCTGTTTTCTGCAATTGCTCACGCGAAGGCGAGGCCAGCCGCGTTCACGAGCCGGGGACCTATAAGACAGGTCCACGCTACGTCCTGCCTACTGCTTCCTGCCTACTGCCTATTTTCTTCCTCATCCGGCACGCCGAGCTTCGACAACCGGTACCGCAGGGCGTTGCGCGAGAGGCCGAGCAGACGCGCCGCCTGGCTCTTGTTGCCGTTGGCTCGGCGCAGGGCCTCGCGGATGATTTCATCTTCGAACTCCTCGAGCGTTTTGCCTTCGGGCGGGAAAGGCGCCGATCCGCCCGCCGCAACCGGAGCAGGGCGGGAAGTGGAAATATCCAGGCGAATATCCCCCACGTCGATCACCGTGCCGGTGGAGAGGGCCACCGCGCGCTCGATGATATTTTCGAGCTCCCGCACGTTGCCGGGCCAGTGGAAGTCCATGAGGAGTTTGAGCGCCGCGGGGGTGATGCCAGCAAGGGGTTTGCCGGACTCGCGCGCGAAACGCGCAATGAAATGATCGACGAGATAGGGAATCTCATCCTTCCGCTCGCGTAGTGGCGGAATACTGATGGGCACGACGTTCAGCCGGTAGTACAGGTCTTCGCGAAAGGTTCCCTGCTCGAGCGCCGCGCGCAGGTCCTGGTTGGTGGCGGCGAGCACGCGCACGTCGACCTTGAGGGTCTTCGTTCCGCCCAGCCGCTGGAACTCGCGGTCCTGCAGCACGTGCAGCAGCTTGACCTGAATCGAGCCCGGCACGTCGCCGATTTCGTCGAGAAAAATCGTGCCCTTGTCGGCAAGTTCAAATCTGCCGGGTTTGGCCGTGTTGGCGCCCGTAAAGGCTCCCTTCTCATAGCCGAACAATTCGCTTTCGAGCAGATTCTCCGGAATAGCCGTGCAATTAATCTTGATGAACGGCCCCGCCGCGCGCCGCGAGTGCTCGTGGATGGCGCGGGCGATCAGATCCTTCCCCACGCCGCTTTCGCCGCCCAGCAGCACGGTGGAGTTGGTAGGCGCCACGCGCTCGACCGTAGCCAGGACTTCCTGCATCTTTGGGCTGCGCGCCACGATGTTTTGAAATTGGTAACGCTCGCCCAGAGCCTCGCGCAGCGAGCGGTTTTCCTCTCGCAAGCGATGGACGTCCAGTTCCTTCCGGAGGATGAGTTTCATCTCCTCCAGCGAGAAGGGTTTCAGCACGTAATCGCTGGCGCCGGCCTTCATGGCCTCGACCGCCGTCTCGACCGTGCCGAACGCCGTCATCACCACCACGGGAGTCGTGGCGTTGGTGCGCCTCACTGCCTGCAGGAATTCCAGGCCATTCATGCCCGGCAGTTTCAGGTCGGTGACGACCAGATCGATTTTTTCCTGTCGCAGGGTGTTCAGGCCGGCTTCGGCATCCGCCGCAGTGTGAACGGTATAGCCCTCTTCGGCAAGGTTCAGCTCCAGCAGACGCCGCATCTTGGCTTCGTCTTCAACGATCAGGAGGGTGGGCATTACTTTGCCAGAGACAACATGGAGAAAACCGCCCTCTCCCTTGGGAAGAGGGTGGCGAGCGCCGCGAGCCGGGTGAGGGGTTACTTCGCCGGGAAGGAACAGACCCCTCACCCGCCCTCGTACCTCGGGCACCCTCTCCCCTGGGAGAGGGCAATGAGCTGTGTCCCCGGAACAGCGATGGCAGGGAGAGCCTCTCCCTGCCATCGGGGAGGAAAGTTCCATCTGCCAGCCTGCGAGTTGCGCAGGCCGCGGCGCGCGGCCGGACGTTGGCTTACTTCAATTCCCCCGCGTAAATCTTCATGATCGTCTCCAGGAACTTCAGCGCGTGTTCCTTGGGACGCTGGAAGGAATTGCGGCCGATGATCGAGCCGAACCCGCCGCCGTCGCGGATGGCGCGGGCTTCGTCGAACACCGCCTCGTCGTTCTCCTTCTTCGGTCCGCCGGAGAAGATCACAATCCGGCGACCGTCGAAGGCCGCCTGCACCACGTGCTTCACGCGCTCCGCCAGCGTGGCGCGCGGCACATTGGCTTTCTCGTAGGCCTTCTTGGCCTCCGCCTGCTCGATGTGCTCGGTAGGCAGCTTCACCTTGATCACATGCGCGCCCAGTTGCGCGGCGATGTGCGCGGCGTAAGCAGCCACGTCGAGCGCCGTCTCGCCTTCCTTGGAAAGACTCGTGCCACGCGGATACGACCACACCACCACGGCCAGCCCGCAAGCCTTCGCCTCTTCCGCGGCCTCGCGCAGTTGTTCGTACATCGTCTGCGCATGCGCCGAACCCGGATAAATTGTGAAGCCGATGGCCACGCAACCCAGGCGCAGCGCATCCGCCACACTGGCCGTCACGGCGGGAAGAGGATCCTTCTCATCGTGCAGCACGTCGTGGTTGTTCATCTTCAGGATCAGCGGGATTTCACCCGCGTGCCGGGCGGCTGCGGCCTCAATAAATCCCAGCGGCGCCGCGTAGGCGTTGCAGCCCGCGGCCAGCGCCAGCTCGAAGTGGTAGTTGGGATCATACCCGGCCGGGTTCACAGCAAAGCTCCGTGCCGGCCCGTGCTCGAAGCCTTGGTCCACCGGCAGAATCACGAACTTCCCGGTGCCCGCCAGCCGGCCCGCGTTCAGCAGACGCGCCAAGTTGGTCTTCACGCCGGGGTTGTCACTTTCATACCAGCTCAAGATCTCCTGGACGCGCTCTGTTTTGCCTGCGGCTTGCTGACCCATCGTTACTACATTTCTCGCCACTGCCATATTTGAATGCCTCCAGCTTGATAGCCAATATTTGAGTCCGACATTTGATTATCGGTTGCGGGCACAGACGAGGCAAGAAGAAATTCGAATGCGGCTGGTATGTCATTGACCCTCGCCAACACTTCCCGCGTTTGCTTTGCCTTTCGCCCGCTTCACTTGCCACCGTGCCCGCTCCTTCGTCCCTGTACCCCTCCCCCTTTCGGAGTCTGTGTGAGAACGTGGTTTCAGGGGCTGTAGCGGCGCCTCGGCCCCGATCATCGATTTGGAAAGAACACCCTAGGGGGCTCGACGACGCCTTCGGTCGCTGAGAAGATTCCGATCACGCAAGACAAATAGGCAAAAACCATAAGCCGTGCCCTCACGACGGCCGGGGAAACGCGAAGCTGAACCGGAACTTTTCAAAGGCAAACCGTGGGGTGTATACTCGCGGCCAAGCGCGAAGGCGCAGAGGCAAGACCGGAGAAAGGCATGATACGACTCAAGTCACCCCAAGAATCGCTCCGCAAAAAAGCCCGAAAGGGTTTCCACGGCTATCCCGTTGCCACCATCGCCTTCTACGGCCCGGACAACACGCGAGCCTCAAAAGTGGTGCTGGGCATCTTCCCGCGCGAAGGAGAAGAGGCCGCGGTTCTCGAGCGCTTTTTCCAGGAGGAGGACGACATCCGGCGGGACCCCGCCATTGGCAACCAGATGCTGGAACTCATCCGCAAGCACAGAGTGCAGTCGGTGGTCATCACGGAGGGCATTATCGGATGCCCGCACGAGGAAGGCATCGACTATCCCGAGGGCAAGTCGCGCCCGCAATGTCCTTACTGGGCGGGACGCAACCGCTTCACCGGCGAGCGTATTCACTGAGAGCGGTTGAGCGCGGGAAAGGTTTCCGGATGCAGGCTGGTCGCGAGCTCTGACGGAAAGTTGGACTGGGGCGGGGCACGGCGTGCCGGCGTCGTTCACAAAGATCCTGCCGGTCTGGTCTGATCCCTTAAAAGGAAGGTGCTGAATGGATCGCAAAGAATTTCTCGAGAAGACGCTGAAATCAGGTTTGGGCTGCTGCGCTTTACTGGCCCTGAATCAAGACGCCCCCGCCAGCGCCGCGCCTGCCCCTGCCGACGAACCATCGCGGATGCAATTTGAAAAGGAGTTCGTCCAAAACTGGCTTTCCGATTTGCTCGAAACCATGGACGCGGAGTTGGACGAAAAAACCAAGGTGCGACTGATGGAGGGCTGCGGCCGCGGCTGCTTCCGCCGCTTTCAGTTCAAGCAGGACATCGCCAACCAAGGAAAGGGCGATCTGCAGAAGCTAGTCGCGGCGTACAAGAAGAATTTCGAGATCTGGCAAGAAGGCGATCTGGTGCACATCCGCTACGGCGAGGTCTCCAGCCACTGCTATTGCCCGGCTGCCTACTATCGTCCCGCCAAGCCGCACGACCTGCATTGCGAGTGCACACGCACCACGCGCCAGACGATTTTCGAGACCGCCCTAGGCCGTCCGTTCAAGGTTGATATCTTGGAATCGCTCCGGCGCGGTGGCAAGACCTGCCACTTTGTCGTACACGTCGCCTGACGGAAGGAGGTCCCGTGATTCTCAAGAAGATTCTGCTGGCACTGGCCGCGGGAGTGATCGCTGCGGTCCTCGGTACCGTCGTGACGTTCTACATCCAATCCGCTCCCTGGAGAAAGCTTGCCAGCTATATCAGGCAGAAAGCCGACTCGGGTTTCGCACGCCTCGCTCAAATGAAGGACATATCCCGTGTGCAAGCCTTCGAGCTGCGCCGTTTGAATGCGGAACTGGATATTGAACTGGCGGAGGTTCAAGCGGAACTCGCCGCAATTCGTTCGGACTCAAGAATGAAGGGCTTATTCGCTGGGGTGGCTGTTTTCGTGATGGATCTGATCTACGCGTTACTATCGACCAGAAAGAAAATACCACCTCAGGAAACCAGGGCCTGAGCGGGGAATGCCTTCCTGTCCGCCCATCCTGAATGCGAGCGAAGAACATCGTTGTTTCGAATCCTGCGTGTCGTCCTGCGCGCTTCGGGGGAAGCACTCCGGGTAGACTCCGCGCAGGGCCTGTGTAATGAGCCGTCAGCGCTCGGCGTAGCATGGACGTCTCACCCGGGCGTGATCGATGCCCCCACCGGCGATGGGGATGGCGGACATCGCATGGGCGTCCCTCCCATGGGGGTACGGCTCGTGACCCCGCCACCCTCGTGTCGCCAAGAGGTCATTTCTCTCAAGAGGATAGTCGGCCCTGCCGAAACCGATCTGGGGGATTGTGGGCGCCGAGTGTCGAAGTAAGGGCTGTTTGGGGAGTGGCTGCGGTTGTCCGCGCCCGCGCAGCGACACCCCAACCCTCAGCCACCTGGAAGCGAGGGGGCCGCCCACGCGTGCGAACCGACCTCCTACCTGGCCTGAGCTCCTGCCAGGCGCACGGCAGCGCTACGCCCAGAGCTGGACACTGCCCAAGGCTTGCGCCGCCTCCCAGGCCCTCCCGACAATTCATCTTATGGGCGCGATAAATTCAATGGATTGGACGGAATCGGCAATCTTCGGCTACCCTGATTATGCGATGGAACATCCGTTGAAACATCAAACCCGGCCCCCTGACTCCGTTTTCCGTTGCAACGGTCCAGTGCGGCAAGAGTCCGCCGTCTGTACTGTCCACGGGATCGTGGCTTCGATCAAGTAATCGCTTCGCCACCGAATCTTCATCGAATTGGAACATCGGCTGTAGCCATGAGACCGCAGACTACGCGATCGGGAGGACGTTTATGCAGGTCGCCAATCCAATCGTCAAGCAATACCTGCTGGCGAGCGATTTCGACCAGACCTTGAGTTTCAATGACTCCGGCCTGGTTCTCAGCGAGCTGGTGGGAATACCTGCCAAAGTGTTCGAAAGCAAGGTTGCTACGCTGGCCGTACAGAACCTGGTGCAGCAAGGCGGGGAGCTGAGTTATCTCCTGCTTCACGACCCGGAGTACCGAGCGCGGGTTCGCAAGGCACACTTAATCCAGGCCGGCAAGGGAGTGCGGCTGAAGAAGAACATCCGGCAGCTCTCCGAGCTTCTCGCGAGCGCGATCGAGGGTTACCGTTTCGACTTCCACGTCATTTCCGCCGCCCCGCAGGAGGTCATCGAATCGGCGCTGGAGAATATCATTCCCGCGGACCACATTCACGGCACGCAGTTGCAGTACGTTGCCTCCGGCCAAGTGGAGTCCCTCATCCGCGTGAACGCCGGATACGGCAAGGTGGCGGTTCTCGACGATTTGCAGAAGCAGTTCCAGCTTGGACCCGAACGCATCATTTACGTCGGTGACGGCGGGTCCGATGTTCATGTGACGCTGCACGTGAACCGGCGCGACGGTTTCACCATTGCCGTCTCGCAGGCGCGGCATATCGCTCCCGTCGCCAAGCGCACCGTCCTGAGCGACGACGCCCTGAGTGTTCTGGTTCCCATCCTGGAGGAAATCGCCGGCTGGGATACCACCCGCATCCGCACATTCTTTGAAGCGCAAGGCCTGCTCATCCAGGAGTGGGACCGGGTTCGCGCGGACTGGCTGACCATTGCGCCTCAGCCTGCGCACGCCGCAATCCGCGCCGAGAGATAATCGCAGCCTCGCGACGGGCGCGGGCAGAAGCTTCCTGGGCGCGGCACGCGCCGCATGTCCAGCTTCACCAACCCGGCGACCTGCGACCGCATCGTCTTCGGCGTCATCAGTCACTTGAACCGCTACTGGGAGAGAAAACCCCTCAAGGAATTCACACAAAATGCTTGACGGTGCCCGATTGTCATAGCATTTGGAATAGATTAACATGCGCCCTATGACACTCCGTTCCCTCATCGTCATCCTGCTTCTCGCCGTCATCGCAGGACCTCTTATCCCGCAGCAACTGCAGGAACCGTTGAGCAAAGACCAACTTATGCAGTTGGTGAAAGCCGGGATGGAGACTGCCAAGCTGGTGAACCTGATCCGCGATCATGGCATCGACTTCGATGTGACAGGCAATTACCTCCAAGCCCTCCACAACGCGGGCGCACAGGAGGTAGTGATTCAGGCTCTGCGTGGCGTAACGCCCGAGTCTTTGAGCAAGGAGCAAGTGCTGCAACTTCTGGCGGGGGAAGTGCCTAGCCAGCGGGTGGCCGCACTGGTGAAACAGCGCGGCATCGATTTCTTCCCCGACGAGAAGTATCTCGAGACCCTGCGTCTGGCAGATGCGGACCAGATCCTGGTTGCCGCGCTGCGCGAGGCGAGCAAGGCAATGACGCCGCCCGGCACAGGTCGAGAGAACTTCAAGGATGGACTCAAATATAACTGGATGCCGCCCGGAACCTTCATAATGGGCTGCTCTGCCGACGACAACGAGTGTGACGACGCGGAGAAGCCCCCGCATCGAGTGAAGATCCGCAAGGGCTTTTGGATCGGCCAGACGGAAGTTACGGTGGCCGCTTACAAACGCTTCGCCGCGGCCACGGGACGGCAGATGCCCGATGCTCCGACCTTCAACAAAGGTTGGGGGAATGACGCCATGCCGATCGTTAATGTGACTTGGAATGAGGCCCACGATTACTGCATGTGGGCGGGAGGGCGGCTGCCCACGGAAGCGGAGTGGGAGTATGCGGCGCGAGGTGGGAGCGCGGAGGCGCGCTATGGCAACCTCGACGAGATTGCTTGGTACAAGAGGAACAGCGGGGACCAACCGCACAAGGTCGCGCAGAAGCGAGCCAATGGATTCGGTTTGTTTGACATCCTTGGAAACGCCGCGGAATGGGTGAATGACTACTACGATGACAAGTACTATTCACGGAGCCCTTCGGCGGACCCGTTAGGTCCAGAAAGTGGCCAGGATAATGTTCTTCGTGGTGGGGACTGGCACGACGATTCTTTGTGGGTTCGCGTTTCAAACCGCCCGTGGACTATGCCGTGGCAGAGGTTCAACAGCACCGGGTTTCGTTGCGTTACGGGAGTGACTAGTCCTTGATATATTTCCCCTTTGCTTTGGCGCCTCGTTAAGAGGGGGTGCCGCATCCTACCCCGGGCGACGATTTCCTCGATGATTGATGCCCTCCTAAGGACCTCTTGCCCCGCACCGGTAAGGCGCGACACCCACAACCTGGGTTGGTGGCGCGCCTGAGGTCGACATAAGGTGAACGAGGTCCGGCTTGAACCCCGCTGCCTGTAGAGATGCGCCAGCCTGTGTGGCCGCGTGGCTGTCAATTCTGCTCAGCGAGTCTGCTTCATTGCAGGCCCGTCAACTACGCCGTCTCTGATGCGCCACCTGGGTAAAGAATCTTCGAAGAAAGGTGGCTAAACAGAGCTATGACAAAAGAGCATAAATCGCGATCAGTTCGGATTGCAGATTTCGTTGCTGAGACCTTGGAAGAGGGAGCTGACCATCTGCCAAGCAGCCAAAAGGCAAAAGCCAAATACCTGCCAAACACGGCGAAGATAATGCGGGAATTGGGCAGTCCAAAGGTCATCACGATTCTGGACAAGGAGTGAATGGGCGTCCTGACGCCAACAAGACCAACCTTTACGCGCTTGCGGGTGCATAAGTTGCATGCTACCGCGGCTGTCGTGCACTCCATCCCCTTCGCGGTGTGCGCGATGCGGGCCTTCGAGAAGCTAAATCCTTGCCAGACAGGACTGCCGTGAACCCTTACTGAAGGCACTGATTAGTAGAAAGGTCCAACTCGTTCTCGGGCCAATGGGCCTCGACTGCACCCATTTCCCAGCTCGTGGGATCATTCGGAACAGACACCTGATACATGACGACGTTCCTCTCTTCATATACGTTTTTAACTCTTCCATCTTCATTGGTTCTGTTGTTGCGCACCAGGGAACCAACTGTAAACCTATGAATCATTGCAGTCTCCTTGCTCACTCAGTTGCCACCGAGGTGGACTACTTCAACCAATAGCCGTTCCGACTCCGATGGTTAGACAAACGTTTTCTCGTTAACTTGAAGCTACCCGCGTCGACGAGTAATGTCAAACTGCTGACTGGAAACGCCGACGACCCTGAGGATGCGTGGCAGAGGACCGGCCCCGAGCCGGTTAAGTTCGAAGCCCGACCTGCCTTCGGCGTGCAGGTTGAGTGGAAGCGCCTTGACCTGGCATCACCCCGCCATCGCTCGTGACCCGCCCGCCTCCCGAATCCAAAATTGTTCTGCCCCCGCGCCGACGATCCATTTTTCTCAACTCGACTGCCGGCCCTGCCGATACCGACCTGGGGGGGTGTGGGCGGCCCGGTGAGAGGTAGGTTGTTCTGCCTTTTGCCTTTTGCCTTTTGCCTTTTGCCTTTTGCCTTTTGCCTTTTGCCTTTTGCCTTTTGCCTTTTGCCTTTTGTTCTTTGCCTTTTGCTTTCTGCCTTCTGCTTCCTGCCTTCTGCTTAGTGCCTACTGCCTACTGTTCTCAAGTGCCCCGCCTGCCTCACCAATCGGAAATCCAACATCCCCAATCCAAAATTGTCCTGCCCTCACCTACTGCTTATAGCGTTGCTGATAGAACTCCAGGATCTGCTTTAGCTCTTCGGGTTTCATCCCGGCTTTCCAGCGGTGCCAATCCGTCGCGAGAACGCTCTTGGTAATGCCCGGTTCGAGCTGCTCGGCCTCCGGCAGGAAATCGTTGTAGAAGTGTTTCGAGACCTCGTAGAAGCCGTGCCACTGGGTATAGTCCGGACCCATCATGGCCGTGCCCATGCGTGCCCGGCGCCCCTCGTGGTGCCAGATCTCGTAATACGTCCACTCCATCTGCTCATCGAAGGGCGTACGGGTGAGCTTGCCGCCGGCGTAGAGTTTCTCCATGAGGGCCTTGGCGGGCTTGGCAAATTTCTCGTTGTAGAGGTCCACGGTCAGGTCGTACTGCTTGTAGAAGTTCTCTACCCATCCCGTGGCGTGGCAGTTGGAGCAGACGTCCTTCATGGCCGCGCGCCGCTTTTCCCAGTTGTCGAGTTTGACCGAGACGGCAGGCCGCAGCGTCCAACTGATGCGGCCGCCGGTATCGTGCGTCACGGGCTGATTCGAGGTCGCGCTCATGTGGCAGGTCGCGCAGGTCGGCGCGGAATAGTAATCGGTCCCCACAATCCAGTTCTTGGAGTCCAGATTCATCTTCGCCAGGTTGGCGCGGAACTGGATGCCGTGCTTCGACTCGCTGTAAATCTCGATCTGGGGATGGTCCGGCCCCATGTGGCACTTGCCGCAATTCTCCGGCTGGCGCGCCTGCGCGGAGGAAAACGCATGCCGGCCGTGGCAAGCGGCGCAACTCCCCTTGGAGCCGTCGGGATTGATGCGCCCGATGCCGCTGTTGGGCCAATTAGCCGCATCGAATTTCCCTTCCCCGCGATACGCCACCGTGCTGCCGTGGCACTGCATGCACCCGTTGATGGCTGCCGGGCCGCCTTCCACGACTTCGCCCAGCACGTTGTCGAGCGAGCCGATGAACTTGGCGGCGTCCGCATGGTGACTCCCCTCGAATTCCTTCGCCTGTTTCGCGTGGCAGCGCGCGCAGTAGTTCGGCGTGACGATAACAGCGATCTTCAGGCCGTAATGATCGAACGTCGCGGGGTCGCCGGGATTTGCCTGATGGCAGGAGTTGCAGTCCACCCGGGCGGCCGCGTGGCGGCTCCCGCGCCACTGCTCGACCACCGCGGGCGTGATGGATTCGTGGCAGTCCAGGCACTTCTGGCCCGCAGGCGAAACCTGTGGTGACTGCTGCGCGGCGGTCAGCGTAATTTGAACCGGAACCATCAGCAGCAGGAAAAGGAAAACCCGGAAAGATAGAGTCTGTTTGTAAGCCGTCATGAAAGTCCTCCGGCAGGTGAGAGTCGGCAGGGCCGAGGCATGTCCTCGACCAACCCCCATCCTTGAACGCGCACTCCGCAGACGACAGAGTCTTGGCGAGGGAGACTGTCGGGCGTGGGGGATATTCTAACAGGTTGCTGAAAAACTCGTCGGGCGTGTCATTCTGAGGAGCCGCAGGCGACGAAAAATCTCGTGACTTCTTGAAAATGCACAAGGCGAGATTCTTCGCTTCGCTCAGAATGACAACACGGAAGCGTTTTTCAGCAACCTGCTAAACCTCCTTGACCCGCCGCCAGAGAGGTAAGTCACGGTTCGGCAGCCGGTATGATAGTATCGAACCGGCGGCGGAAAACCTCGGAGCTCGCGGCTGGCCGCGTGACTCCTTTTGCAGGGCCCGCGCTCCCAACCATGAACACTCAGGTCGAGCAGGCGCTCGAGATTTTGAAATCCGGTGACCCTCAGGCCTTCGAGCAGGCGCTCGCCGCCTTGCAGTCCGCCGTCTACAGTTTCGGCATGAGGGTGTGCGGGAACCGCGAGGACGCCGAAGACACGGCGCAGGAAACGCTCCTGCGCCTGGCGCGCCAGCTCCGGGATTTTCCGGACGCCCGCGCGCTGGCGGTGTGGCTCTACAAAGTCGCGAAAACGCAATGCCTGATGAGCCGTCGCAAGAGCAAGTTCGCGCCCGCCCACCTGCTCTCTCTCGAGGCGCTCCTGCCCAACCACGAAGAGCGCTCGAGCGGCGGCCCGAAATCCTGGGAAATCACGCCGGAGGAAATTGTGCTGCGGGGCGAGATTCGCGACAAGCTCGAGGAAGCCATCCTCGCTTTGCCCAAGCCTTATCGACTGGTGCTGATCCTGCGTGATATGGAACAGCTTGAGACGCGCGAGGTCGCGGAGGTCATGGGCATCTCCGAGGACACCGCCAAAATGCGCTTGCACCGCGCGCGCGTCTCCGTGCGGAATGCCCTAGCGAAATACGTTCAGCCCGTCGATCCGAGGAAGGAGGGCCATGCCTGAGCGGCGAAGCCATCCGCGCGTTCCGAGGCGACGCGGCAAGCGGGGAGTCGCCGCGCGCTCGCACGGCCACGCCACCGACCCGCGCTGCCGCCGGATCTTCGCGGCGCTTTCCGAATACCTCGACGGAGAATTGCCGGCCCCCGATTGCCGCGAACTCGAACGGCACCTGAAGGGCTGCAAACCCTGCTTGGCTTTCCTCGCCACCCTCAAGAAAACCATCCAGGCTTGCCAAGATCTTCCCGTGCCCAAGGTCCCACCTCCCTCGTCGCGCGTCTGCGCGGCCCTGCGCCAAGCGGCGTTCAGGCGGTAGGGGAGCCACCGCGCTCCCCCGGGAGGGCAGAGCTCTCCCTACCAAGCGCAACATTGCGCGCGGGCTCATACACCTTCTGGTAGAATCCCCCCAACATGCCCGGTCCCGAACAAGGCCCACAGACGAAGAAGCCCGAGGCAGTGAAGCAAGAAGGCTGCCCGGTTGAAATGCTCCCCGGGCGGCGCTGCGGCCGGCCCATCTACAGCGCGCCTTCAGGCGCGGACGAGACCCCTGTCTGCCTTATGCATTCCCGCGATCCCAACAAAGACGATGCCGCCTTCCAGGCGGAGTTCGAGCGCATCCTCGATGCGGCTGGCGAGGGAATTGCGGACTTTACTCGTTTTGTATTCCCGAGCGCAAACTACCAGGGCCGCAAGTTCGCGGCACGGTGTATGTTCGTGGAGGCCACGTTCACGCAGGCCGCCCGTTTTAACAGGGCCACCTTCACGCGGGCCGCCTACTTCCGCAATGCCACGTTCACGCGGCACGCCGACTTCGGTTTGGCCACGTTCACCCGGGACGCCGACTTTCGTTGGGCCAGGTTCACGCAGGCCGCCGACTTTAGCGAGGCTAAGTTCACGCAGGCCGCCAGCTTCTACGAGGCCACGTTCACGCAGGACGCCGCATTTAGCTGGGCCAGGTTCAAGCAGGCCGCCTACTTCACCAAGGCCACGTTCACGCAGGACGCCAACTTCTTCCAGACCACGTTCACGCAGGACGCCCACTTCAGCAGGGCCAGGTTCGCGCGGGACGCCGACTTTACCGAGGCCACGTTCACGCAGGACGCCAACTTCAGCGGGGCCACGTTCACGCAGGCCGCCGACTTCAGCGGGGCCACGTTCACGCAGGCCGCCCATCTCAACGGGGCCACGTTCACGAAAGTGGCAGATTTTTCAAAGGCAAGATTCCTGGGGCCAGCCGAATTTCGCGCAACAACATTTCGTAGGGACAGCAGTTGCGATCCCGGTTCGATCTTCAGTTTGGCCCACTTCGAGAAACCCGAGGCGGTCGAGTTCGCCGACGTCTATTTGGGCCAGGCATTGTTCTGCCGGTGTGACGTCTCGAAGGTAGCCTTCTCCAACGTCACATGGAGGCGCCGCGAGAATGGCAAGTGGATGCTCTTCGAGGAGGTCGCGAGCCTTGACCATTGGAGCGCGGAATTCAGGTTGCGCCCGGAAGAAGACATGCCAGACGAGCGGAACTACCTGGTGATTGCCGAGCTGTACCAGCAAGTGAAGAAGAATTACGACGACCGGCGGGACTATTGGACGGTAGGGGACTTTCATTATGGTGGGATGGAGATGAAGCGGCTCTCGAGCCCGCGACGAAATCCCGTGCTGCGATGGCTGCACCGGAATCTGGGGCTGGCAGCTTGGTACAAATATGCTAGCGATTACGGAGAAAGCTATGTGAAGCCGTGCCTGTGTCTGCTGCTGGTCCTGGCCCTCTTCACTCTGATATATCCGGCCTGTGGGCTGCACCGTGTCAGCAGTGAAAAAGCTTCGCCGCCGGCACCGGTGGGCCAAACGACTTCCCTTGCCGCAAGCACGGAGGAGATCAGCTACGCGAGCTTCTTACGGTTCCTCAGAACATACCCCGATCGAAGGCTGCGCAGCGCGACCGCGTTCTTCGGCCAAAGCCTCATGACCACGATGAGCGTGGCGAGCCTGCGGCGCGATTTTGCTGACTACGAACCTCAGTCGGTATCGGGCCGTTTCTTCGCCCTCATCGAACTGCTGCTGACTTCAACCCTGATCGCCCTCTTCCTTCTCGCCGTGCGCCGCCAATTCCGCCGGTAGGGGAGTCCGCCGAGCCGGACTCCCACCTCAAGAGTCAACACAACAAAGACCTAAGGGCCAGGCAGGCCCGGTTTATTTTCCCGTGGGCGGAAGGCGGTCCTTCTCCGTCTTGACGCGAATCAGGCTGTAGGGACGCTGTTTGAGGGTGTCGGAGAACTCTTTCAGATTCTGGCTGGTGGCACGGATATTCTCCAGGGTTTCGTCCAGGTTGCCACGGTTCACATCCACCGTATCGTCCAGGTTGTTGATTAGCCGTTGCGCGTCGGCGAGGGACGTTTCGAGGCGCAGAAGGGCGTCGTGTATCTCTTTGCGGTTCTCGATCACCACGGCGTCCAGGTGATCAGCCAGCTTGTGGGTCTTGCCGATGGTGGCGTTGACGTTGTCGAGGGTGGGCGTCAGCTTGCCGCTGGCGACTTCGAGGTTGGCGAGGGTCTTATCGACGCGCGGGCGCGACTCCTTCAGCATCCCGTCGGCGTTGGCGAGCAGGGAGTTGAAATGCTCGCGGTTCTCCGGAGCCACGACCTCGTTCAGGTTCTTAATCAACTGGTTGGCGCTATCAGAAAGCGCCAGGAAGCGGTCGTCAAAATCGTTGACCAGCTTATTGGCATTTAGAGTAACATTATTAACATTGTTAAATACGTCCGCCAGTTGCACGATTTCCACCGCAGGGATCTCGCCGCCCGGAGGAAGCAGCGCCGCATCGCGCGTGCCGGGGGAGACTTCCAGGTAATTCTCGCCCAGGAAACCCAAGGTCGAGATACGGGCTTTGGAATTCGTCCGAACGGGGGTGCCAGCGTTCACCTGCAGGGTGACGCGGATGCGGGTCGAGTCCTGCGGGTCGATGCCGGCCGACTCGATCGTCCCCACCTTGAATCCGCCGAAGCGGACGAAGCTGCCGGGTTCAAGCCCGCCCGCGAATTTGAAGTAGGTGGTGTACTCGGCCTTTTTCCTGCGAAACAGGTTGAATCCGCCGACGAAGCCCAGCGCGGTCAGAAACAGCACCGCCGCCACCACCACCACAACTCCCACCTTAATCTCCTCGTTGGTACGCGCCATAATTCCTACCTCTCGATTAGGGATTGGGGACTCGGGATTCGGGTTTCGGCCGAATCCCCAATCCCTAACCCCGCGCCCCGGGCCTCAAGTCCGCGTGAGCGTGCGCAGGTAAGCCTGCGCGTCCACGTGCTCGCCTTCGGGAATCCGGTTCAGGAACTGCACCACGCGCGGGTGCTGGCTGTTGCGAATCTCTTCGGGCGTTCCGGTGGCAATCACCTCGCCGCCCTCCATCACGGTGATACGGTCGGCAATCATGAAGGCGCTGGCGAGTTCATGCGTGACCACCAGGATGGTCATCCTGAAGGCGAGCTTCAGCTTCAGGATCAGCGAATCGATTCCCGCCGCGGTAATGGGGTCGAGTCCCGCGGAGGGCTCGTCGAACAGCAGGATTTCCGGGTCCATGGCCAGCGCCCGCGCCAGCCCCGCGCGCTTCTTCATGCCGCCGCTCAACTGCGCGGGCATATAGTTCTCGACCCCGCTCAGCCCCACCAGATCCAGCTTGATGCGGGTCATGATGCGAATCGTGGAATCTTCAAGCTGCGTGAGCTCGCGCAACGGCAGCGCCACGTTCTCCTCAACGCTCATCGAGTTGAAGAGGGCACCGCTCTGGAACAGCATGCCGATTTTGCGCCGCAGCAGGTTGAAACGCTCCTCCGGCATGTGGAAGATCTCCTGGTTCCTGATGAAGATCTGGCCCGAGGTGGGAAACTCCAGGCGCATGATGTGGCGCAACAACGTGCTCTTCCCTGTCCCGCTGCCCCCCAGGATCACCATGGTTTCGCCTGCGGGGATGTCCAGATTGACGTGGTTCAGGATGCGCCGCTCACCATAGTGGGTGACCAGGTCTACCACGCGAATCATCGGCCCCTCGAATTCATTCGCCATGCTCAACCCGTATAGTAGAAGATGGCCGTGAAGATCACATCCGCAAGGATAATCAGAAAAATCGAGACCACCACCGACGAAGTCGTCGCCTTGCCCACGCCCTCGGCGCCACCCTCCACCGAAAAGCCCTCATAGCAACCGACCTTGGTGATGATCAGGCCGAATACCAGGCTCTTGATGAGGCCCGTGGTGATGTCACGCATCACCAGGGAGTCGCGTGTCGCCGTCAGAAACATCCGAAACGTCTGGTCAAGTTGCAAGATCACAAAGATGCCGCCGCCCAGGATACCTGCGAGGTCGGAGATCAGAGTGAGACACGGCATCATGACCAGCAGCGCGAGGTACTTCGGAACTACCAGATAGCGCACGCTGTTGAGCCCCATGGCCTCGAGCGCGTCGATTTCTTCGGAAACTTTCATCGTGCCGAGCTCGGCGGCAAACGCCGAACCCGACCGCCCGGCAATGACGATGGCCGTAATGAGCGGCCCCAGCTCGCGCGTCATGGAAACGCCCACCAGCGCGGTGACGTAGTAGGAAGCTCCGAACTTCTCGAGCTGGTAGGCGCCCTGCAAGGCCATGACGATACCGATGAAAAGTGAAATGAGCGAGACGATGGGGATGGAATTCACGCCCGCCAGCACCATCTGATGGATGGCGTTGCCCCACTTCACCTTCCGCCCCTGAAACGGCGCGACGAAGGTCCAGTAGGCAGCCTTGGCAGTGAGGTCGTAGAGGCCGCTCAAGTACCGAAAGAAACCTAGCGTGTTGCGTCCAAAGAAGGCCAGAACGCCGGTCATTTCTCGCCTTAATCAGGTCTCGGGATTCGCCCGCTCAGATGCCGCTAGAGGTTGAACCGATGTTCTCCACGGCTTCCGTCTCGTTCTCAAAAATCGCGAAGACCTTGTGAAGTCGCGCCAACTCCAGCACCGAGCGGGCATTGGGGCGCAGCCCGAACAGGCCGAAGCGTGTCTGAGTCTGCCGGGAGAGCTGTAGGCCCTCGACCAGGGTGGCGATGCCGGAGCTGTCGATGTACGCCACACCGGACATGCTAACGAGAACGCTGGGACCGCCCGGGCGAATCTCCGCTAGCAGGGATTCGCGCAAACGGGGCGAAGAGTACAGATCGACATCGCCCGAGCAGTCGAGAATCGAGACCTTATCCAGATTGCGAACTTGAACCTTCATTGCAGGGGGATCCCTTTCGTGACAGATACTTGACCAACTTCAGGCGATTACCGTCTTTGAAATCCCGATCGTAAGTGCATTCGTCCATGAAACTGCTGATAAAAAACGTGCCGAGGCCGCCCGGCCGGACGTCTTCCAGGGACCGGGGGTGGATCAGTTCTTCGCAAACCTTCGGACCCCAGTCTTCCAGGATGAACTCCAGGCGGTCCGCAAAGTGGGTGACTTCCAGAGCCAGCAGCGCGTCGGGGCGGCCAGCATAAGTATGCCGGATGATGTTCGCGGCGGCCTCGTCGATGGCCATGGCCAGGCACTCCGCCTCCGAGCTGGAAAACCCGGCTTCCCGAGCGCAAAATCTTACCACACCACGCAAAATACTCAGCAGCCGCGGCTCGCTGTCGATGGCAATTCTCATGAGCTCGAAACTCCCGCGCGCTCGGGAGTCCAGGTGATCGCCAGAACCGTCAAGTCATCCCCCGGAGGCACAGAGCAAAGCCGGCCCATTTCGTCAAAGATACCCTCCACAAGCTGGCCAGCACCCGCCCCCGCCCGACGGAAAATCTCGGCGAGCCTATCCATTTTGAAAACCGCACGGTCGTGGCACAGAACTTCCACCACTCCATCCGTGACCAGCAGCAGGGTGTCCCCAGGTGCAAGCTGCAAGGTGTGATCGGCCAACAGCGGGCGCTTTTCGATGCCGAGGGGAAGCCCCTCGTCGCCGGAAAGAATCTCCACGTCGTGAGTTCCTCCCCGCCGGCGGAGCATCGGGAGGTGGCCAGCAGCAGCATAGCAGACTTCCCCCGCTTGCGGGTCCAACACCAAATAAGTCATGGTCACGAACAACCCGCGCGTGGAGCGCGTCAAAAGCTGCTGATTGAGTCGCTCGAGCGCCTCGCGAGGGCTGGCGGTCCGCGCTGCCGCGGCGTGAAAATCGCTGATCAGCCGCGCCAGGTAAAGCGCCGCGCCAATGCCCCGCCCGGCCACGTCGCCAATCACAATGCCTTGGCGACTATCTGCAAGCTCCAGGAAATCGTAGAAATCGCCTCCCACAACCTGGGCTGGCACGGTGCGCGCGCAGGTGCAAAACCAGGGCGAACAGGGAAACGCCAGGGGCTGGAAACTGCGCTGAATTTCCGCCGCCAGGCTCAGTTCGTGCTCCATCCTCTGCTTTTCCAGCAGTTCATCCTGCAGGTGGCCGCGCTCTACGGCGGCGGCGGAGAGCCGCTCCACCATTTGGTTGAACGAGCGCGCGAGTTCGCCGACCTCATCGCGGCTGCGAACGTTGAGGCGGATGTTGAGGTTCCCGGCGGCAATCTGCGAAGTGCTTTCCGCCATGAGCTTCAACGGGCGAGTCACGCCCCGGGCGAGGAGGACACTCAAAAGAATCGCCACGGCCGCAGCGGCGAGTGCCGAAAGCAGTGTGGATTTCAGCCGCTCCCGCGCCTCCCCTTGCAGGTCGGAGGCGCGCAGGTCCGCCCCCAACACCGCCACCACGTGTGTCTGGCGATCGCGCAAGGGGTGAAAGGCGGAGAGCCACTGGCCATCCGAATCCTCGTAGATCTCCGTGATGATGGGAGCCCCGCGGGCCAGGCATTCCCGCACGCGCGCGGAGACGGCCGAGGCCGGATCAACGTCCGTCATGACCCCGAGCCCCAACAGGAGGCGAAGGGCGCCGTCAGGTCCGACGTCCAGCACATAAACACGCGCCACGGCGGGATTGACGATCGACAAGGATCGCAGGACCTGCGTAACGGTCACGGCCTCGGCAAGGCTGTGCCCGCGGGTCAACGCTTCCACTTTCTCGCCGTCAATGAGTAGCGCGCCGCTGGTCACAACCTGCGTGAGTTCCTGGCGCATGGTCGTGGCGAGAATGCGCCGCTGCTTGCGGTACTGCAGCATCCCCGCCAGCAGCACCGCGAAGAGGGCAAGCAGGATGTTGGCCGTCGCAATTTTCCAGGCTAGCGATGGGCGGGTCGCCGACATACTCTTGATGGTACAGGCGCACCTCTGCAAAATCAATCCTGGCGCCCGTTGGAACGCGTGCAAGCACGATCGTGAGGGGGAAGGAAGAGCTTTCAGGAAATCTTCAACGCAGGGGTTGCTGACCCCGGGCGGAGGCGCTCACCGCGAAGGGGAATGCTTGCACAGAATTCTTCCTGCTCTTCGACGACCACCCCGAATCGCGCGGGAGAAATCCGCGAGGCGGCACGAGCTCAAACCTGCTCCTGGGTCCTGTAATCACAGGCCTCCCGGCAGTCAAGGCAGTAGTACTGACCGTCCTCCGTGAGGCGGACTGAGTAATCCGCATGGCACAGGGCGCAGTACTTGACGCACGTGCAGCGATCCTCAGTTTGGTCACAGACCAGGCAACGGAATTCTCTGTAGGCCATAAAACCAAAGCCTCACTTCCAGGCATTCAAGGTGTATTGTGAGGAAAGCCACCTCATCCTGCGCTGTGATCGATGACCTTATGGACGACTCTGGATAGAATACAGCGTCCTCCACAAACAACGTGGAAGGTCATGCCAATCTTTCTTATGCGCAGACCGTTTACACATCCAGTCGATTGGAGGCAGAGACTCGGCCGTACCAGAAACCCGAATCCTTAATCGTGCGCTTCTGATCGCGGTAATCCACGTAGATCAGGCCATAGCGCTCAGTATGGCCATTGGCCCACTCAAAATTGTCAATCAGGCTCCAGGCATGAAATGCACGGACTCGTGCCCCATCGGCGATCGCTCGCGCAAGTTCGGCAAGTTCTTCGCGGAAGAATTCGATTCGTCGTGCATCGGGCACACGACCATTCTCTTTGTCATATGGCGCGTCGAGATAACCACAGCCGCTCTCGGTAATCTCGATGATTGGATGGTCGTACTCCCGCGAGATTTGGGTCACAAGGTCGTAGATGCCACGCGGCCACACTTCCAGGCCAGATTCGGTGAGCGGGCCCTCCGTTGGCATTACCGCACGGAAGCGTGTATAGGGATCCCGTCCGCCTGCGGGGTCAATCTCGATCTCGGTACCTCCAAAACTCCCGCCGCCAAAGGCGTGCGCGTTGCTCGCGTCCGAAACGATGCGACGTGTGTAGTAATGGAAACCCACCCAGTCGAGCGGCGCATGCATAATCTTTTCGTCGCCCGGCTTGAACCCCATCAGCTCATACGGCGGCTCTCCCACGAAGGCTTTCGGATAATGGCCCTTCATGGCCGCTTCCAGGAAGAACACATTGTTCATAGCGTGATACCGCGCGGCAGCTGCGCGGTCCGCCTCGGAATCGGTCTTTGGATATGCCGGACACATACCATAGGCGCTCCCCACAGTGGCTTTCGAAGACGCTGCCTTGATCGAGCGAAGCGCCTCTGCCTGCGCAAGGGTGACCGTGTGTGCCGCTTTCAGGAAGTCGCCAAAATGTGCACGGCATGGCGGAAAAGTGCCTACGCCGTAGCCCATGTACGTGAACGACCAGGGCATGTTGAAAGGAGCCCAGACCGTAACGCGATCCCCGAGATATTTGGCCAGAATGCCTGCGTAGTCCGCGTAATAGCTGGCCAGGTCGCGGTTGGGCCAGCCTCCCCGATCTTCCAGTGCCTGCGGCAGGTCCCAGTGATAGATCGTGCAAAAAGGACGGACGCCATTCTCGAGCATGACATCGACGAGTCGGCTGTAATGATCCATGCCCTTCACGTTCGGTGCGCCCGTTCCCGAAGGCTGAACGCGTGGCCACGAGATGGAAAAGCGATAGCTCTTCTGGTTAAGACGTTTGGCCAGCGCCATGTCCTGCGCGCAGAGATTGTACTGGTCACAGGCGACATCGCCTGTCGTCCCTCCCTTCACCTTGCCGACCGTATGTGTGAACTTGTCCCAGATGGATTCGCCTTTGCCGTCTTCTTTCCACGCACCCTCAACCTGGTAGGCGGCGGTGGCTGTGCCCCAGAGAAAACCCTCAGGAAAACGCGCCTGCTGAACAGCGGAAGACGGAACAGAGCCCGGAATCTGATCTGCAGCGGCGATATGTGCATCGCTCCCGAGAAGCGTTGCACCGGCTGCCGCCAGGGAACTGGTAACGAATTGCCGACGGTTCAAATCGTCCTCCTCCAGAAGTCAACGGAAGAAGAATACTCTTTTCACCTTGCGATCGTCGATGCGGCAGTCGACGTGTAGCCGCTCGCGTCATCGCGATCGTCCTGGATTCTTATTCGATCTTTGAGTATGAAGCCAGCCGGGTCTGGACATGGGGGGCATGCTCCATAGTACTTAGCCGGAATATCCATTATGCCCTCCAACCCGAGCAACATCATACATTCAGCCGCCCCCGCATGCAATCGCCAGCCGGGTTTTCAGCGTTGGGAGCTTCCAGCGTGAACGGAAGGGACCAGTTTTACCACTTCTGAGAATGACCAAGCACGAATCTGCCCCTCTCTCGACCGGTTCCTCCGACACCTTTCCTTCCCTCCTGCCTGCTCGTTGTTTGAAATCCGGCCAGGGCGGCGGCTCGCCTAACCCGCTGGCGAGGGAGGCGCTGCGATCCTGCCCAGCATGGCTGCAAACAACCATCGCGTGAGATGACTCTCCGCTAACAGGAGCCAGTAGTGCCGCGCGTGCTTGATCAGCCGTCCGCCGGTCTTGACCAGGCGCTGTTGCAAGCTGGTCAAGGTCCAACTTCCGATCCTCCGCGGTAACGCCAGCCGACGCCAGAGGTTCCCCAGGTTATACGCGATTACGCTCAGCCACATGCGGACTTCATTGGACCGGAACCGATGACAGCTCAGCCGCGTCATTTTCACTGCCTGCTCGCCTTCTTTGATCCATTGCTCCGCCGTGCCCTGTTTATTGTAGAACCGCACCACGGCCCGGCTGTCCGTCTGCAGGTTGGTCACGATGAATCCGACTCGGGGGAACAACTCCCGGAAGTGAAACTCCAACTTAGCCACCACCCGTCGCGGTTTCTTCCAACTGGCCGCCTGGTAGACAAAGCTCTTGTACCGGATCACCGGCTTGTGGCTGAGCCTTCCCACTGGCCGCGTCAACAACTCCGCGATGTCCCGCTCCAGACTGTCGTTGGTCGGGATGCGGATGGCATACTTCACGTCCCGCTTTTCCAGCGCCTCGTAGATCTCCGGCTTGGCAAAGGCGGCATCGGCGCGAAAGACCACCTCCTTGCCCAACTTCTGCTGCCGCTCGATCTCGGGCAGCAGCAGCTCTTTCCAGTCCTCGGCGCTGTGGACGTTGCCGGGCCGGAGTTTCGCCGCTAGACAATCGCCCTCTTGATTGAACAGCAGAAGTGGGTGGTAGCAGGTGGACTCGAAGTGTCCGTTGTAGGCGCTCTGTTCTTGCTGACCGTAGACCGGAATCTCGGTCGAGTCCATGTCCAGCACTGCCCGCTGCGGGGAATCGATAGCTTCCGCCTTGGCAATCAACTCCCGGTTGATCAAGGTCAGCCCATCGACGTTCCCTTCTTGGGTCAGCAGTTCCGTCTCGAACGACTGCAACCTCGAAGTCAAGCCCGCGCCCCACCCCCAGATCTCCTCGGAACCGATGAGGCGGAAGGTTGGATCTTGGGAGAGACACTCCGCGTCGTTCACGTCCTCATAGCCAGCCAAACGGCTGTACACCGACTGCCGCAGCAGATCAGCCAGGGGCAACTGGATGTTCTTTCGCCGACGGGAATCGGTCAAGTGCCGTTCGATCAGTTCACCCAAACCCAAACGCTCGTCCAACTCGCGCACCAGAATCAGGCCACCATCCGACGTAACTCGTGATCCCTGGAAATCGATCTTCAGGGAGCTGTTGAAAGAGAGCTGAAATGGCTGGTTTTCTATCTCACCCATTAGGTGCGGACCTCCAGAAGATCTTCAGCACGTTGAAACCCACATGAATAGAGGCGCCGGAGATCAGCAGAGATTCAATAGCCGAAACTCAAATTGGAAATCCGGGTTCAATTGCTCCAGCCTATTCTGCTGCGGCGAGCGCACAAAATCAAACTGTGCTCATGGACTTCTGAAGAGTCTGGGCGAAAACGCCGGGGCACGGGGGGTGGCGCGGAAGGCACCCCCGCGGCAGGTAGGCCGCGAGCGTTCCGCACCGGAAGAGGCTGCGAGTCTGCCATGATTCCGACCCACGGTGAGGTCAAGAGAACCCTTCCTCGTGCAATGCTTCTGGTCGCCCTGGTTGTGCCCATGGCGAGCTTGTTTGCGCAGGCAGGGTGGCTCGCCGGGCAGTTGCCTTCTACAACCGCGGAGCAAATCGACGCCGCTGTGGCCCAGGCGCCCAAAGAATCGTCCACGCCCAGCATTTCGGGCGCCCCTGTCCAGGAAGGCAAGATCGCTAAGGATGGACTCCTCAAATTCCGCATAGCAATTTCCCCTGAGTTCGTTGATACTCATTTCTGCGTGCGGCATTGGTAGTGTGCCGTGACTCATCAGAAATCCACCGGGAGGCCTTTATGAAGGCACGATTGCCATTGTGTCTCGCCGTCATCGTTATCCTCCTACCTTCCATCCCCGCGCTGGGAGAGGAGAGCAGCGCAGCGACCGTCGCCGTCCGGTCCTGTCGCACCCTGGCAGGCGCGCGCAGCAACGAGAATTTCTACGCAGCTCCAGCAAGCGAGAGCACGGTCATCAGCGACAACTGGAACACCGCCGCGTGCGGTTTCACCGACAACGCGGTGATGAACCTGTCGCAGCCGACGCATGTTGACCGCGTGGATCTCTGGTACAACTGGTCGGCAGGTGAAACCAGCTTGCCGTACACGCTCTCGTCTGGGACCAGCGTCCTGCGTCGCGGCGCCTTCCGCCGCGGCAATTGTGATCCTTACCAAACGGCGTGGTGCGAGGCCTTGGACACGATTAACATGGACCTCGCCGCCGGCTCCTATACGTTCCGGGCCACCAAGGAACGCTTGTGCCAGAACGCCGGCAGCCGGGGCATGGGAATGATTCGCGTCCACGGGAGGGTCACAGAGGCTGTGACCGTTTCTCCGCCCGCGACGCCGGAAGTCAGACCCGCGGTACCAGCCACGCCGGAGGTCGTTCCGGCCCCGCGTGCCGGTGCGGTGAGTTTCGACGTGATCCAGTTGGAAGGCGGAATCAGGATTCTGGATCCCAAAAAGCCCCACGGCATCCTGAGCGTGGGCGGCGGCGCAATGCGTTTCACTCGGGGCGGGAAGGAGATCTTGGCGTTCTATACTCGCGACATCAAGGAGATTGACGTCACCTCCGTACTCAGCATCAAGACCGCGTCCTTTCACGTCACCCTGGTGAGCGGCCGGACGCTCAACTTCTACGTGCCGTCGCTAAAAGTTGATGACTGTGTGAGGGTCGTCAAATCCCTGCGCCAAGCCATTCGGTGAGGTAGGAGCGGTTTCAGATCGCCCTGGGCGGTCCGCAACCCGACCAGAAGGTCGCGGGCCGCCCCAAGCTTCTTCCCAGAACGCCGCTGCGATCTTCGCGCCCGTGCGCGGCAGCTTCATCCTTCCTTCTGGACCCTCCGCCCTTCAATGCTGCGGACTACGCCCCACGGAATGTTATGATGGTGCGGGTTTGTGGCACGTTGTTCGTCGACATGGATGGTGGGCGGCGGCCCTGAGCATCGAAAATCAACCACGAAAACACGCACCGCGGCTGCCCGTGATGTTTCGCGCGTTGCGGCACCGCAACTACCGGCTGTTCTTCAGCGGCCAGATCATCTCGGTGATCGGCACCTGGATGCAATCGATCGCGCAGTTGTGGCTCGTCTACCGGCTCACGCGGTCGTCGCTGCTGCTCGGGTTGGTAGGCTTTGCGGGGCAGATCCCGGTCTTTCTGCTGGCGCCGGTGGGGGGCGTGTTCGCGGACCGTCACAGCCGACATCGCATCGTCATCGCCACGCAGACGTCGGCCATGCTGCTGGCGTTCATCCTTTCCGCGCTGACGCTGCTCGAACACATCCAGGTTTGGCAGATCATGCTGCTAGCCTCGCTGCTCGGCGTGGTGAACGCTTTCGATATCCCGGCCCGCCAGGCGTTTATCGTCGAGATGGTGAACGGGGAAGATCTGATCAATGCCATCGCCCTGAATTCCGCCATGTTCAATGGCGCCCGCATCCTCGGCCCGGCTATCGCCGGCGTGACCGTGGCGGCCATCGGCGAAGGCTGGTGCTTCCTCGCCAACGGCGCGAGCTATATCGCCGTAATTGTCGGCCTGCTGCTCATGACCGTCACGCCGCGCGAACGCGACCAGCGGGTTGCCTCCGGGCTGGAGAGCATTATCGAGGGGTTCCGGTTCGTAGTGCACACCGGCCCCATCCGCGCCTTGCTGCTTCTGCTCGGCTTGGTCAGCCTGACGGGCATGCCCTACGCGGTGCTGATGCCCATCTTCGCGGACAAGATCTTGCACGGCGGAGCCCGCGGCCTGGGCCTGCTGATGGGTTCCACAGGTGTGGGAGCACTGGCCGCGACCTTGGCGCTGGCGGCGCGGCGCGGGGTGCGCGGGCTGGGACGCTGGGTGCTCTACGCTTCCATGGGTTTTGGCGCCAGCCTGATTCTGTTTTCGTTCTCACGTTCGTTTCTGCTTTCCGTCCTGCTCCTTTTGCCCGCTGGCTTTTGCATGCTGCTGCAGATGTCGAGTTCCAACACCCTCATACAAACCATGGTGCCCGACGCCTTACGCGGGCGCGTCATGGCCGTCTACTCGATGATGTTCATGGGCATGGCGCCGTTCGGCGCCCTGCTGGCCGGCACGATTGCCAGTCGGCTCGGCGCGCCCGTCACCGTGGCGCTGGGGGGCGCCACCTGCATCGCCGGCTCGCTGGTGTTCGGATCGAAATGGCCGGCACTGCGCGTCGAAGCGCGGCAGCTCATCCTGGCCCAGGGCATGTCGAGCGGCGAGCCGCCGGAAGAGATGACCGGTCAGGTGGACGCCCTGGGCAGCCGCAAGACCGCCGCCCCGTAAAGGGCTTTCTGCCGTTCCTCGCTAGCAGCCTCATGCTTATCCGGTTGTTTCAGCAAGCCCCAATATGTTGGGGTCAGTCTTGGCTGGGCGGCTTGGAACGGTCCGCCTGGTTCGCATCTCCTTATAGGTCGTGGACTTGTGCTTGGTCCCGAGTCCCAGCAGGGTTTGGAACGCCGCCATAGGTTGCTTGCGC
>JAIQEZ010000060.1 GCA_020073545.1 Terriglobia bacterium
TCAACGGCAGGATGCGGGACGAGTGTTTGAATGAGCACTGGTTCCTGAGCCTGGGGGAAGCGCGGGAGACGATTGAGGCTTGGAGGAAGGATTATAACGAGGTTCGGCCCCACACTTCGTTGGGGAATCGGACCCCGCAAGAATTCGCAGGCGCCGGGGCGGCTCTCCCCCCCGAGCCGCCCCGGAGAGAAGAACAAAAGCAAGAAACCACCCTGGAACTCGCATTATGATTGGTACAGAAAACGGGGGCAGGTCAGCCGGCTATACAAAAAGAGGAGAGGCAAATGAGAATCTTCAAATTGGCGGCAGTCGTCGTATTCATAGCATTATTGGGTGCAACATCGGTTCGGGCTCAGAAAGACGTGGAGGAAAGCAGGGATCATCCGCTCATTACCAGGATGCCGGGCTATTACATTGATGGCTATAAGGTCGAGGAATTCGCCGGCTTCGACCCGACAGTCATTGGCGGGAAGAGCGTTCATTGGGAGGGTAAGAAGTATTCTATTTCCTATTACCAGAAAGAGGGTGCCGCCCAAGCCAGCACGCTTCAGATCGTCCGCAATTACCAGAATGCGCTGAAAACTGTGGGCGCCACGGTTCTCGGATTCGATGAGAGGCGTCTCGCAGCTGAACTTCGGAAGGGCGGCGCGATGACGGGAGTCTACGTCGAGGCTTTCAATGAAGGCCGCAATTATGAGGTCACCATCGTGGAAACTCAGGCTATGCGCCAAGCTGTCATGGCAGACGCCGCTGCGATGGGAAAGGACATAACCGCGACTGGCAAAACCATCATTTATGGGATCTATTTCGACACGGGTTCGGCTGCGATAAAGCCGGAGTCGGATCCAGCCTTGGCTGAGATGACCAAACTCTTAAAGAACAGTCCAAATCTGAAAGCTTACATCGTGGGCCACACCGACAATGCCGGCACACTCGAGCTCAATCTCAAGCTGTCCGCCGATCGTGCGGATTCCGTGGTCAAAGCACTTATGGGACGCGGAATTGTCCCAGGACGGCTGAAAGCGGCAGGGGTTGGCCCTTATTGCCCGATTGGCGCCAACGGCAGCGAGGAGGGCAGGGCTCAGAACCGGCGGGTGGAACTGGTTCAGCAGTGAAGGTCGGGATCCTGTTGCGATTCGAGTTTGAAATCAGTCGCGGCGAAAAAAGAAGAAGCAGAATTCGTTTGCCCAACCGATGCGACCCGGCATCCGCTGATAGAGACCAGGGACGCGCTTCTGGTGGACGAACTCGTGCTCATCACGATGAACGGGCTTCGGATGCGCTTTGACCTGCTCGCTGGCCAACTGGAGAGCGCGCGGGACGAGTGTTCGACTTTAGCGCAAATGCATCAATCGATTGAGCCCCGCTAGGGTCTGCTTGGAAGATCCTGCCAGAGGGGAAGGAAGCTCCTCCGCCCGGGGGGAGGCGGCGCGCGCCTCGCGGCGGAAGCGTTCGAGAAACTTGCGGTCCTGGGCCAGCTCTTTGGACAGGAACTTGACTGCCACGCTGCGGCCGAGCGGGGTGTCTTCGGCCTTGTAGACCACACCCATGCCGCCGCCAGCCAGCTTCTCCAGGATGCGATAGTGGGAAACGGTCTGGCCGACCATGAGGCGATTGCCTCACAACCAGATGCAGGTGAACTCCGGAATGACGCCAGCATACGCCGCGTTCACTGACAAGTCAACGCGGCAGGCTACGGCGGGAAATTCATGCGGCGCAGGAGGATCCTGGAAGCGCGGGTCGGAGCGCTAGCTGTCGGAAGGGATCTCGATTTTGAGGCAATACAGGCCGGCAGAGTGCTCTTGGTAGGCTCGTTCCAGCCATCCCATCGTTTGGTTGTTGTCCTTCAGCCCGTCGCACAGCACCCCAGAAGTGCCGTAACCGTCCACTGAACCGAGCCGCTGGGCTCTCAGGGAACCGGGGAATAGGGCACTGGAATCCCGCGAAGCGTGTAAACTGTGGGGCGGTTGGGAGCTGAAATGGAAATACCGGTAGAGATGGTTGGCATCGACGAGCGGCTGGTGCTAGAGTACGCGTACGCTCAACTTACATTATCCAGATTGGGGGCTATCATGTCAGAAAAGACATTGTCCGGACCTACCGGTGGGCGGTTGAAAGAGGACGCGCTAGGCCGACGCAAGTTCCTGGCGACCGCCACCGGGCTCGCATCCGCCGTATGGCTAACCACGGGCCCCGGGGCGAAGGCCTCAGCCGCACCCGTCGTGTCCGCCCCCGCCGGGGCTTTGGCTATCGCGGTTGGCCCCCCCGTGCGTGCCACAATGCTCGAAGCGAAACTTTCCGGTCCGCAATATTACGATGACGAGGAGAAGCAAGAACTGATCGATGTGCTGGAGAATCGCAGCCCCTTCCGCTGGTGGGGGCTTGACGCGAAAGGGCATCCGCCGGACAAGTGCATCAACTTTGAGAAGGAATTCTCCGCTCACCAGCAGACGAAATACTGCATTGCCGTGACCTCCGGCACCACGGCGCTCATGTCCGCCCTGGCAGGACTCGGAGTGGGGCCGGGCGACGAAGTCATCCTGCCGGCCTGGACCTGGTACGCCTGCTACGACGCCATCCTGGCGCACGGGGCGCTGCCGGTGTTCGCGGAAGTGGACGACTCGATGAATATCGACCCCACCGACATCGAGCGCCACATCACGCGCGCAACCAAGGTCATCATGTCAGTGCACATCCTGGGCGCGCCAGCGGACATGGACCCCATTCTGGAAATCGCGCGCAAGCACAATCTGAAGGTTCTGGAGGATTGCGCGCAGAGCGTGGTCGTGAGCTACAAGGGCCGGCCCGTCGGCTCCATGGGCAATGCCGGGATTTACAGCTTTCAGGTGAACAAAACGATTTCGCCGGGCGAAGGCGGAGCCGTGGTGACGAGCGATCCGGACGTCTTCGAGCGCGCCACGCGCTACCACGATTGCGGATTCCTGCGCGACGGCCACGCCAAGGTGCTGGCGCAGCCTTCGCACCTGAAGGACTTCTCCAGCCCGAATTTCCGGATGAGCGAGTTCACCGCTGCTGTGCTGCGCGCCCAGTTGCGCAAGCTCGACCGCATCGTCGGCGATTTCCGCGATAAGACGACGCGCATTACGGACGGCATCAAAGACCTCCCGGGAATTCAATTCCGCAAGAAGAACGATCCCGGGGGAGGGCTGGGCAATTGGGTGTTCATCAACACCAAGGGCAAGGAGCAACGCGACGCGTTCATCAGGGCAATGCGGGCGGAGAACATCACCGCCGAGCCGATGGGCGGGTCAGCGATTCTGCCCATTGCTACCCACATCGAGAAAAAGGAAACGCTGCAGCTTGACTGGCCGTCGTTCACGGTGGGACGGGGGAAGACCATCCAATACGGCGCTTCGGCATGCCCCAAGACGATCGACGTCTGGAACCGCTACGTCGGGATTCCCATGGATCCCAAGTTTACTGACCAGGACGTGGCGGACATCATCGCCGCGGTCCGCAAGGTCTATCCTGTGGTGATGAAGGCTTAGGATCTGGGAGCGCCGACGCTGTTTCCGCGCCTCGTGTGCTGGCGAATACCGCCTGTTACCGGAAATGCCGGATAGATCCCCTGTGACGCCGTCGGGTAGAGCGAAGTCGCTCAACTCCTGTATCGTCGCCTACTCGGAAACCATTCTCGCGGGTTCTCATTGGGACTGCCACCAGTCCGATAGTGTCCGAGTGCGACGACCGGCTGAAGTTGGAGCGTAGCTTCTCCACCGCTTTTCCCCCGGAACATTCTGCTGGCTCTGTGCGTACTCAATGGCATTGGAGGGAAGTATGTGGAACTACGCATCCGTCGAAATCAGAGGCTTCGCTAGATTCTCCTTAGCTTGTGGCCTTCTCAGCGTCCTTGCCTTGGTAGGGGTTTACTTTGTCTGCCAACCTTGCTCCGCTCAGGAACCGGAGAAGGAAGGCATGGGTGTCATCGTCAGCGGCAAAGCCAGCGCCGAAGACGTTGGGCTGCCTCTCTACCCCGGGTCGAAACCACATAAGGACGAGTCGAATGATTCCCAGGCAGCACGCCTGGGTCTGTGGGGCGGCGGTTCCGGTTTCAAATTGGCGTTAGTGAAAATGGAAACAGGCGATTCGCCCGAGAAGGTGGCAGCCTTCTACAAAAAAATCCTCTCGAAATACGGCAAGGTGCTCGACTGCTCCCACCCCCCGCCAGCCCAATCGGACGCGGAGAAAAAAGACTCCTCAAAGGCTCTCACCTGCGGCGATGACAAACCCGAAAAAGGCGGCATGCTTTTCAAATCAGGAACGACGGAGAAACAGCATATTGTTGCCATCCAGCCCAATGGACAAGGCACGCTCTACCAACTCATCGCTCTCGGCAAATGGAGCAGCGACGACAAAAACTAGCACGCCACTTGCTAATTGGCACATGCCTGATTAACGGGCTACCCGTGGAGGTGGCCATCCGGACGCATTGGTCATTCGCGTCGTGCGGTTCTGGATGTATGGTCGCCAACACGGAAGTTAGTTTCCGGGCGGCTCGCGGCGACTGCCACGAGTCTCACGATGTCCGAGCCCGCCGGGACACGGCCGAAAGCGAAGCATCCCCAGACCGATCTTTGCGACTTTCGGCGGGCAAGGTGTGAACTGCGCCCTGACGCCCCTAAGAGAACTTCCCGGGACGGCGTCCGCGGAGGCGGGAGGAGCGGAGCACTTGCAGCCCTGCGTTCAACAGCGTAGACTCCTGGTGCTGGAGGACAAGATGTCCCTGCGACCCATTAAGCGGCTCATCAAGGCGAAGCCGACTCTGGAAGGCGCCGGTGTTCACCTGCGCCGCGCGTTCGGCTTCGGCAACACGACTGACTTCGACCCGTTTCTCCTCCTCGACGACTTCCGCAGTGACCGTCCGGAGGATTACCTGGCGGGCTTCCCATGGCATCCCCATCGCGGGATCGAGACCATCACGTACGTCCTCGCGGGAACCGTCGAGCACGGCGACAGCCTCGGGCACAGCGGCGCCATCGGCGCCGGTGATGTCCAGTGGATGACGGCGGGGAGTGGCATCATTCACCAGGAGATGCCGAAAGGCGATTCAAACGGACGAATGCATGGTTTCCAATTGTGGGGGAACCTCCCGTCTACGCTCAAGATGACGGCGCCACGTTACCAGGAAGTGAAAGCTGTCGAAATCCCCGAGATCACGGATGACGACGGCACCCAGGTTCGCGTCGTCTGCGGAAGCTTCTCGGGGAAGAGCGGCGCCGTGGATGGGGTCGCGGCCGACCCGATCTACCTGGATGTGTTTGTTCCGCCGGGCAAGAGGAAGACCCTGCCGGTCGAGACGACTCGCCACGCCTTCGCGTATGTTTTCGCCGGGGCTGGAAAGTTCTGCAACGCGTCGGGTCCCCTCGCCGTGCCCACCGAATCGGTGGGGTGGGCTGATACTCACCCTCCGACGGAGGCGGAAAACCGCTCGCTCGTGCTCTTTGATCGCGGCGACGAAGTCACGGTGCAGGCCGGGGACCACGGAATCCGTTTCCTCCTGGTTTCGGGAAAGCCGCTTGAGGAGCCCGTGGCGTGGTACGGCCCGATTGTGATGAACACTCAAGAACAGCTTCGCCAGGCATTCAAGGAACTCGAGGAGGGGACGTTCCTGAAGCGGTAAATGCGAAGTCACAAGCCGCCTCGCCGGCACGGCACAATCGATCAAGCGGTCGCGCCCAGCATCCCGAATCAGAGGTCCGCTGACAGGATTTTGCTTCGAGCCTCGGTTCCCCAGCCCCGTCGGGGGCGCAATCCCGCGTCCGCGGGCCCAGGGCGTAAGTCCCATGAGCGTTACCTCAGCTCCTAGAGGTGCCCGCCGACGCATTGCCTCCTTTTTCAGAACACACCTAGGACCGTGCGATGCGCAGCGCTGTAGGAACAAATAATCGGCCATCATGATAATATGATAAGGCGCGCTGCGACACTGAGCATCCCTCGTCGCTCAGTAAGAATCCCGGAGCCCGGGGTCAAAGTTTGCGCCACCCACGGAGGAACCTATGAGGAGACACTTGATGGCGACAGCGCTTTGCACGACTTCTCTTGTTCTTGGCTTGAGTGGGACCTCTGCGAAAGAGAAAGGGCAAAAACCTGTCCAAGAACGCTTTGCAGCAACCATGAACCCTTCTGTCAGTGATGACAGGAGCCTGAGCTTGGCGATTGAGGAATTCTCCAGCGACGCAGAGGTGGGGATCTTAAGCAGTCCTTTGCGCAGGGAGGGGAGGACGCGCTGTGGAGGACACTGCACAAGATGAAAAAGGGTTCCTTTACTATGGGCTCAGGGCAGACAATGCCGATTAGGGTACTGCAGTCGAGCTCAGCAGGTGGGAGCCGGAGATTGAACATCATCGGGGAGGCCCCGACCCTCTTTAGAGGAGTGAATGGTTCGGTGTCCATCGGCCACCGCGGCTACCCCCATACGTGGATCCAGCTTGCAGTCGACGAGCAAGGGAATGGCAAAGGGGCGTTGATCCCATTTGCCAACATCGTCTTCAACAAAGAGGGCCGGATGGAAATCGTCTCTATGAAGTCCGGCAACATCCAGCTTGTGAATGTCCACTTGGAGAAGTAGTGTTGTCCGCGTGACCAACCGCCATACACTGATCCCTGGTGGTGGATGGCTCTCCGCCCCCAACATCCGTCTGGAGTCATAACAGGCGAGTGCTGGTGACAGAGTGGGCCCCAGCGACGATTGGCGCTGGACCGGCCCGAGTATCAGGGTCTTGCTTCATCTATCACCGGTGACCATGGACAAGCCTTCGTTCGACCCCGGCTTTACAGAAAAGTACCGCGGCGACCTACATCGCATCATCAATCCCGATGGCCAATTCAATGTTCGTCGGCGCGGCGCCACTTGGCGGGACGTTCATCCCTATCTCTTCATGATCAACGCCTCCTGGCCGGTTTTCTTGGCCATGATTTTCGCCGGGTTTGTGATTGCCAACCTCGTTTTTGCCTTCGTATACCTGGGGATTGGCGTCGAGCATCTGCAAGGCGCCGACACCACCACGCCGCTCGGCCGTTTTCTCGGGGCCTTTTTCTTCAGCGCCCAAACCTTTACCACCGTGGGATACGGCCGAATCTCTCCCGAGGGCGTTCCCGCGAACCTGGTGGCGGCGTTTCAAGCTCTTCTCGGTCTGATGGCGTTTGCCATCGGCACCGGCCTGCTCTTCGGACGATTTTCGAGGCCCGCGGCGCGCCTCGCCTTCAGCCGGCAGATGGTGGTGGCGCCCTATCAAGGCGGCGCCAGTCTGCAATTCCGCGTCGCGAATCGCCGCAGCAACAATTTGATGGAGATTGAAGCGCAGGTACTCTTGATGACCGTGGAACCCTCAGACCATGGACTGCTGCGCAAGTACAAGCCTCTTACGCTTGAACGCGCCTCCATCCAGTTCCTACCGCTCACCTGGACGGTCGTCCATCCCATCAACGAGGCCAGCCCGCTCTGGGATAAGACTGCCGACCAACTCGCCCGGCAGCAGGCGGAGTTTCTGATTCTGATTAAGGCTTTCGACGATACGTTCTTCCAAACGGTCCACGTGCGCCACTCCTACCGCTACGAAGAGGTGGCCTGGGGAGCCCGCTTCGTCCCCGCTTTCGAGGCGGACGCGCGGGGCGAAATGGTGCTCGACCTCAAGCGCCTCAGCGAGATCGCGCCCGCCCAGAAACCCGACACCCCGTGAACGGTGCGGGGCCTGAGGGCGGCGGTCGAGTTACAGCAATTTTGCCTTAGGCAAGGCGACGGTAGCGGCGTGCCACGTACCGTACGGCGCGTGGCGTGCCCCATCCAGATTCACTACGTGCGGTTGCCGCTGGGGCATCGAGCATGAAAAAAGCCCACGCTCAGGACTGCACTGACCCCATGACTACCCACTGAAAAACTGATGGAGAAGGACAGGTGTTCAGGACTCATGGAGGGCAGCGGACGGCCGCTCGGACCCTCCCGGAAAAGAAAACCGCGCTGGGGAAGGCTTGATTGAAGATGAGGGGTGTATACTCTCAGGTCCCGAAAGGCCAAAACGGAAATTCCGGCTAAAACGATGGCTAGTAGCGCCGGGAAGGTCGAGACCTTAGGAGGAGTAATGGCTACAGCTACAAAGGTTCTGCGACACGAGCATGAGGCGATCCTGAAGATGTTGGAGGTTACCGAAAAGGTAGCCAATCGTCTCGAACAAGGCGAGGCCGTGAGGCAGGAAGTTCTAGCCAACCTTCAAGAGTTCTTCCGCCTGTTCGCCGACCAGTGCCACCACGGAAAGGAAGAGGACTTGTTGTTCCCGTTGCTTGAACAGAAAGGAATTCCTCGGACGGGGGGACCCATCGGTGTGCTGCTCCGTGAACACGAGGAAGGGCGTTCGCTCATCCGGCAGATGGGCGATGCTGCTGAAGCCACGAAATCCGGGCTTACCGGCGCGGGCTCGCGGTGGGCGGGCGCCGCACGAGGTTATGTCGGCCTGCTCCACGGTCACATCGAAAAGGAGAACAACGTCCTGTTCATGATGGCGGAACGACTGCTCACTCCCGGTGAGCAGGAACAGCTCGCCGAAGACTTCGAAAAGCTGGAAGTTGACAAGATGGGAGTCGGCACCCACGAACGACTGCACGCGATGATGGATAAGATGCTTGTAGAGTTCTTACCCAAGTGAAAAGTCGTAGTTGCCTTACTTGCTTCGAAACGTGTCGGCCAGCTGGACCTGTCGTGAATGCTTCCTCATGAGTCGAAGGATCAGACATCTTGGGGTCGCGATAGCTGCGCTGGCTGTTATGGGTGTTGAGAGTGCTTCTTGTCAGCGACGAAAAAGTGGCTCAGGAAATCAGGATCGCCACTCGGAGAAGGTGACCCGCTAAGAGGCCTCATCCTCAGCAGGTCAGGACAAACGCTCAATCGGATTTGCATGGCTTTTGGAAGTAAGTCAATAAGATCGAGAAGGACCAGCATCCAAGGCAACAATTAAATGGGGGCATGAAATGGCAGACATGTCCGGCAGTGCTACGGGTCTCTCTCCGTGGTGGCGACACGCGGCGATTCTCGTCATGATCGGTGGCTTCTCGGTTCTCTCTTTCGTAACCGTCTTGACCTACACGAACGCCCCTCCCATTCCCGAAAGGGCCATGGATGCGGTGGGAAATGTGGTGTTCACGGGAGCCGATATCCAAAAAGGCCAGGAGGTCTTCTTTAAGTACGGCCTCATGGAACACGGGAGCCTTTGGGGTCACGGGGCTTATCTAGGCCCTGACTACAGCGCCGAGTATCTGCACAGACTGAGCGAGGTGACTCGGGATACGATCGCCGTGGAGAAGTACGGCAGACCCTTCGCGCAGCTCTCGCCTGATGAGCAGAGCGCCGCATCCGCGCAGGTGCGGAGGGTTCTTAAGGAGAACCGGTACGAACCGGCCTCACGGACGCTCCTCCTCACACCCGGGGAGGTGGCGGCCTCTCGCAGCCAGACGGCCGAATGGAGCGATTACTTCACCAAGAAGGGCGCCGCCCCTGGACTGCCTGCCAGCTATATTAAGAATCCCACGGAGCTCAAAGCTCTGAGCGCCTTTTTCGCGTGGGCCGCCTGGGCTGCGTCGGCGAACCGGCCGGGCAAGGACTATTCCTACACGAACAACTGGCCTTATGAGCCCACGGTGGGCAACCGGCCCTCCGCCGAGGCTTATGTCTGGAGCGCCTTGAGCCTCATCACCCTCCTGGGGGGTCTGGGCCTAATCCTCTTCATGGTCGGCAAGTTTGACTATCTGGGCTGGAAGGGTGAGGGCGATACCGCCCACATCACGCACCCCGCTCCCACGGCTCTGACACTGACACCTAGCCAATGGGCCACCGGGTGGTTCTTCGCCGTGGTGGCGCTCCTATTCCTGGCGCAATCGTTCCTGGGAGGCGCGCTTGCCCACTACCGCGTGGAGCCAGGAGGCTTTTACGGCTTCGACATCGCTCGGTTCCTGCCCTACACTCTGGCACGCACCTGGCACCTCCAACTCGCCATCTTCTGGATCGCAACGGCCTGGGTAGGCGGCGGCCTTTTCCTGGCGCCCTGGGTGGGTGGCGGGGAGCCCGGTGGCCAAAGAGCTGGCGTTTACGCTCTCCTCGGTGCACTCGTAGCAGTCGTTTTCGGCAGCCTTTTCGGAGAGTACCTGGGCATCAACGACAAGCTAGGGCGCCTCTGGTTCTGGTTCGGGCATCAGGGTTCCGAATACCTGGATCTCGGGCGGTTTTGGCAGCTCCTGCTGGCGGCTGGCCTCCTCTTCTGGCTTTTTCTGATGTTCCGGGCCTTGAAACCCGCCATCAAGAGTCCTGACCAGCGTGAGCTGTCCGCACTCTTTCTTTATGCTGCCGTGGCCATTCCCGTCTTTTACCTACCCGCCCTCTTCTACGGCCCTCACAGCAACTTCGCGGTCATCGATAACTGGCGTTTCTGGATCATCCATCTTTGGGTGGAAGGATTCTTCGAGCTTTTCGCCACGGTCCTCGTGGCCATCATGTTCCACCAGATGGGCGTAGTCACCACCAAGACCGCCACGCGCCTGATCTACCTCGACGCCATCCTCTACCTCAGCGGCGGGATCATTGGTACGGGCCATCACTGGTATTTCACCGGTCAGGGGACGCTCAACATGGGCCTGGCCGCGTGCTTCTCCGCCTTGGAGGTTGTGCCCTTGACGCTTCTAACCCTGGACGCCTGGGACTTCATCAAGCTGAGGAACGAGCAGTGCTCCGCGTGCGGACGAGATTTCGCCGCCGGCCAGAAGTGGGCCCTCTACTTTCTTATGGCGGTCGGTGTATGGAACTTTGTCGGCGCCGGGATTTTCGGCTTCCTTATCAACCTGCCGATCGTGTCTTACTTCGAGGTGGGCACGACACTCACTCCTAACCACGGACACGCCGCCCTGTTTGGTGTCTTCGGGATGTTGGCGCTGGCGGTCCTCGTCTTTTGCTTGAGGGCCATGCAGTCCGACGCCGTCTGGAAGGGGACAGAGAAGTTCATCAGGGTGGGCTTCTGGGGTGCTAACGTGGGACTCGCCCTTATGGTCCTCCTGGACCTGTTTCCCGGAGGCGTTCTCCAACTCTGGGACTCCATCGCCAATGGGTACTGGCACGCGCGTCGGTTGACATTCCTGATGGGCGGCCTCTACCACAAGCTGGAATGGGTGCGCATGGCGGGGGACATGATCTTCATCCTCGTCGGTGCTGTACCCGTCGCGCTCGGCGTGATGCGCAGCGTGTGGAAGCGGGACGTCGTTCCTCCGGTATAGACGAGGGTAGCCCCTGTCATCGCCTTCCTGCGTGAGTTCTACCTTTGATGGCGAAGGGATAGCTTGCTGGAATAGTTTCATACCAATCCCGTGCGGAAAGGGCCGGCTGGCGCAGGCCCCTGTTCTTTGGGGTCTGCGATTTCCCAATGGGATTTGTGGAAGTCCTCGATCGACAATAAAAAGCCGGCCCGGTGCATCGGGGCGCTGCGCTTACTAGCCGCCGGCAATGGCCCCCACGACCAGAAAAGGCTCAGCCCCCGTCGCGACCGCGTCAGGCAGCGGGGCGTCCGGCGGCTCGTGGGACAGATCCTGCTCGCAGGCGAAGAACCTCACGAACGGCCGGCGCTTTTGCGTGACGTGGTCGCGGATCGTCCCGCGCAACATCGGATAGCGGGCCTCAAGTGCGTCGAGGACCGAGCGCTGCGTGGCCTGCCCCTCGACCTCGAGCTTCACCTCGCCCTCGACGCGCGCCAGCGTCCGCAAATGTGTGGGCAGCACAACTCGGATCATGGCAGAGTCTGGACCTCCACGGAAAGCACGGCCGGAAGATCCCGGACGATGGGAGCCCAACTGTCCCCGGCGTCGGCCGACGCGTACACCTGCCCGCCGGTAGTGCCGAAATACACGCCGCACGAATCGAGCGAGTCGACGGCCATCGCGTCGCGCAACACGTTGACGTAGCAGTTGCGTTGCGGCAGGCCTTTGGTGAGAGCCTGCCACTTGTTGCCGCCCGTGCGGCTCCGATATACTCGGAGCTTCCCCTCGGGCGGATAATGCTCCGAGTCGCTCTTGATGGGGACCACGTAGATGGTCTCCGGCTCGTGGGCGTGAACGTCGATCACGAATCCGAAGTCGGTCGGCAGGTTCCCGCTGACCTCATGCCACGAATCGCCGGCGTCGTCGCTGCGCATCACATCCCAGTGCTTCTGCATGAAGAGCACCTTCGGGCGCGACCGATGCAGCGCGATGCGGTGAACACAGTGGCCAATCTCGGCATTCGGGTCGGGGATATATTGGGACTTCAGCCCACGGTTGATGGGTTTCCACGTCTTGCCGGCGTCGTCGGTACGGAAAGCGCCCGCGGCCGAGATGGCGATGTAGATCCGCTCGGGGTCGCTCGGATCGATAAGGATCGTGTGCAGGCACATCCCGCCGGCGCCCGGCTGCCACTTGGGCCCTGTGCCGTGGCCGCGCAGTCCGGCGAGCTCCTGCCACGTCTGTCCGCCGTCGGTCGAGCGGAACAAGGCAGCGTCTTCCACTCCGGCGTAAACGGTGTCGGGATCGGTCAGGGAAGGTTCGAGATGCCACACGCGCTTGAACTCCCACGGATGCTGCGTGCCGTCGTACCACTGGTGAGTGGTGAGGGGTTTGCCGGTTCCGGGAGTTGTGTCGTAGACGAATTTGTTGCTCTCGCCAGCAGGCATGCCGCTTGGCCCGATCGTCATTCCCCCTCCGGGCGCCTCCCACGTCTTGCCACCGTCGCTTGAGCGCTGGATGATCTGCCCAAACCAGCCGCTGGTTTGCGACGCATAGAGGCGATTCGGGTCGGCGGGCGAGCCCTTCAGGTGGTAAGTCTCCCAGCCCGCAAATTGGGGCCCGCTGACGTTCCATTTTTCGCGCTTGCCGTCCGATGCCAGGATGAACGCGCCCTTGCGTGTGCCAACCAGTACCCGTACCCTGCTCATTCCTTCCTCCTTCTTGGGAATCGTGTGTGTACACAAAGCGGGGTAGCGCAGAGTTTGTGTATTTTCAAACTCTGCGGTTCTTGATCTTGCACCGCCGAAAAGCCGCGGAGTCTCTGGGAAGCGAGACTCTGCGCTGGCCGCTATTCGTGATCAATCACGCAGCTTTTTCGCAGTTCACCATCCACGGGATGCCGAACCGATCAACGAGCATGCCAAAACGCTCAGCCCAGAAGGTCTTCTGGATGGGCATCCGCACTGTACCGTTTTCTGCCAAAGCTTGAAATATGCGGTCTGCCTCTGCCGGGTCCTTGACCCCAAGCGACACGGAGAAGCCCTGCGGTTTCTGAAAGCGATCCGGCGGAGCGTCAGAAGCCATCAAGACCTCGTCGCCCACCGCCAAGCGGGCGTGGAGGATTTTATTCCGCCACTCAGATGGCACCTGTTTCTCCGCCGGCGAACCCACGTAGGTCGTCATTACTTCGATCCTCCCGCCAAGACACTTCTCATAGAACTTGAATGCAGCCTCGCATTGGCCGTTGAAAAGCAGGTAAGGATTCAATTGCATAGCGCACTCCTTTGGTTAATCAAAGACTGAGTAGTTCGTTCGCGTGAAATCATGCGCGCGACGGGGGTCAAGCCACCCGTCGGGCTTGCGCTGAATTGTAACCCGCGCCACCCTCCTCAAACCTCGGTATCAGCGGAGTCGAGTCCCGTTCTCGCCACCGCCCCCGGACTTCCGCGAGGACTTGTTCGCGGTTCTCTTCCATCTCCTCAATGAAAGCGCAGGGCGCCGCCGTCTCCTCGTGCCGCCCCCCCAAATGAGCAACTCCAAAAGCACCGGCGCCAGGTCAATTCCCTTCTCCGTCAGCCGGTAGTTTACCCTTCGTCGATCCGTCTCCTGCACCTCCGCGGCGATGATCCCCCTCGCTTCAAGCTTCCCCAGGCGGTCTGCCAGGATATTCGTCGAAATCCCTTCGCCCGATTCCTGGAACTGTCGAAATGTCCGGAACCCGCGAACCATCAAATCGCGGATGATCAGCAGTGACCAGCGATCCCCCAACATCTCAAGGGAGATACTCACCGGGCACCCGGACCGGCGTTTTGATTTGGGCTTCCCTGGTACCAGCGACAAATTATCAATGTTACTTGCAGACTGCAAGTCATATTTCACAATGTAAGCTGGGGGATCAAGACACAAGGCGATGGAAATGATCTGCGAGGTAACACTTAAAATCGGGACGGTCTCGTGCTAGGGGAGGAATTCGCGGCTTACCTTGGCTTGGCTCAAGCCTCGAGCTTGACCGCCGCAACCTTTTGAAGGACGCGACCCTGCCCTTCCCGGCAAGGCGTCAGTGCGCGGGCGGTGGTGGGCCATGCCGCCGGTGCCTTTCATCCATTTGCCTGATCAGCTCGTCGAACTTTTTCACCTGGTCCGGATTCAGGATCTGGCGGATGCGGCTGCGCGCTTCTTCGTGAAGGGCCTGGAACTGTGGAGCGCTTTGCTTTTGCAGATCCCTCATCTTCTGAGAGGTGTCCTCAAAAATCTGGCTGACCTGCTGAACCTGGGCGTCGGAGAGATCCAGCGCCTTTTTCAGCCGCGTCACTGCCCGGTCCCTGTTGAATCCGCGGTGCCAGCGGCCCGTAGACCAGCCGAAATAATAAACGCCCGCACCTCCCAGGATAACCCCCAGGAGGAACGTCACGGCAAAATAGAGATAAACTCGGCGGGTCATTTCGCTCCTTTCGTGGCTGGCGGCGCCGTACCGTCCACAGACGTTACATCCGTAACGTCCTGCACGTAGCTAACCCCCAAGGGATCAGAAGGAACCAGCGCCGTTTCCTCGGCGGGCACCAGCAGGTCGGCCGTTGACTGCCCACGGATCGGTCCGGCCGGTGGCAGCGCCAGCACCAGCAGCAGGAGGAAGGTTAGCACCAGCGTCGCATACACAAAGCGCCGTCCCACTTGCTCGAAGAACTCGCCTACGCTCGGTTGCTTGCTCAGTTCACCCCAGCATCGCACCAATCGGTCTGCAAACCCCAGCGAAGGCTCGGGGGCCGCCTCCCCCTTCAGCACGCGGAACCCCGCCCGCACCAGGCGCAGATCCCGCACGTACCGTTCACAGGCCGCGCACTGGGCCAAGTGCTGACGGACCTCGGGAGACTGCTCACCTTCCCAAAGCTTGTCCAAGCGCTCTCGCAGATCAGCACAACGCATGGTCTATTTTCCCTCCCGCCACTGCCGCAGATCCTCGAGCATCCGTTTCCTGGCACGATGCAGTCGAACCTTCACGGTGGTCGGCTTCAACTTCAGGATCTCTCCAATCTCTTCCACAGAGTAATCCTGCAACTCCTTTAAAATCAATACAGTCCGATCATTCTCCGGGGCGCGACTCAGGAGTTTGTCCACCAGGTCGTGGAGCACGGCCCGTTCCTCGTGATCAAGTTCGTCCTCAGGCTGGCTCTCGACACTGTTCTCAAGTTCCCGCTGCTTGTCTTCTCCCATCTGCCAGTAGAAACTGACCCGTGACGCACGCTCGTGGCGCAAGTAGTCGTAGCAGTGGTTGGTGGCAATCCGGCCGAGCCACGTGGCGAAAGAAGACTGAAAGTTGTAACTTCGAATCGCCCGAAAAGCCTTGATGAAAACCTCCTGGACGAGATCCTCCACCTCATCCCGCCGTCGAACCAGATGGTACACCAGCGAGAAGACGCGCTGCTGGAATTTCTGGACAAGTGGTCCGAAAGCCTCAGGGTCGCCCTGCTGCGCGCGCCTAATCCATTGGACCTCTTGGGCAACCTCTGCCGGGGAGCACGCCATCGAGCTTCCATTTTCTGCCTTCCCTCAATCTCTCCGACGAGGGAGGCCCCTTTCGGGTTACACGCACATTAAAACCGCAATTCTAACCAAAATTCCAGTTGACCAGTTAATCACTTTGTGGAAGAATGCGACTATGATCATCGGAACTCGTTTAAAGAAATTGAGAGAGGAACGGACCCTTTCGCAAGGTGACATCGAAAAGCGCACCGGTTTGTTGCGCTGCTATATCTCGCGGGTGGAGAACGGACACACAGTTCCGTCGCTGGAAACCCTTGAGAGGTTGGCGGCGGCGCTCGAACTCCCGCTCTTCCAATTGTTTTATGAGGGAGATGAGCCGCCTCCCCTGCCAAACCTGAGCAAGCGCCAGACGACCGAAGAGCTGGTTCTTGACGCAGAGCAGGAGAAGGAACTGCGCTTCTTCGAGAAGGTCAAGCGACTTCTCACCAAGATCGACGAGAAGGACCGCCAGCTCTTGCTGTACATGGCCCAGAAACTGGCGAGCCGATAGCTCCTCCGTTTCGATCCACTGCCGAGGTGTCTCTAGCCTAGAACCTGGGTGAAGGGTGGACTATTCCCACTCGATGGTCCCCGGAGGCTTCGAAGTAATATCGAAGACCACCCGGTTCACGTCTTTCACCTCGTTCACGATGCGTGTCGCCATGCGTTGCAGGAGAGTCGCCGGCAGTTGAGCCCAGTCCGCCGTCATGCCATCCTCTGATTCCACCGCGCGGATGCCGATCGTGGAAGCATAGGTCCTCGCATCACCCATTACTCCCACGCTGGAGACGGGCAGAAGAACCGCGAACGACTGCCATAGCCGGTGGTAAAAACCCGCCGCGCGCACCTCCTGTTGCACAATGGCATCGGCTTCCCGTACCATCCGCAGGCGCTCCGCGGTAACCTCCCCGACAATTCTCACCGCCAGCCCCGGCCCCGGGAACGGCTGGCGGCTCACCAGGGGCTCATCCAGGCCAAGCTCACGCCCCACCGCACGCACTTCATCCTTGAACAGCTCGCGCAACGGTTCAATCAGTTTGAACTTCAGATCGGACGGCAAACCGCCCACGTTGTGGTGGCTCTTGATCGTCGCGGCGGGGCCCTTGACGGAAACCGATTCGATGACGTCCGGGTAGAGAGTTCCCTGCACCAGGAACTCGACGTCGCCGAGCGCGCAGGCTTCGGCTTCGAAGACGCGGATGAACTCTTCCCCAATGATCTTGCGCTTTCGCTCCGGGTCAGTTACACCAGCGAGGCGCCTGAGGAAACGCTCCGACGCGTCAACGGCCTTCACGTTCAGATGAGCTTGTTCACGCAGCTTGCTGGAAACCTCGGCAAATTCGTTCTTGCGCAGCAGGCCGTTATCCACAAAGACGCAGGTGAGCCGATCGCCCAGTGCCCGTCCTACCAGCGTTGCGGCGACCGCCGAATCTACGCCGCCGGAGAGCGCGCAGAGGGCACGCCTTTCCCCCACCTGCTCGCGCACCTGCTGCACGGTCTGCTCGATGAACGATCCCGGGAACCAATTTGGTTTGATGCCGGCGACATCGTAAACGAACCGCTGAAGGATTTCCCGGCCCCGGTCGGTGTGGTGAACCTCCGGGTGGAATTCCAGCGCGTACATTCGCGCCTTGGGGTTCTCGATGAGCGAAATGGCGTTCAAGGTCCGCCCCGTGATGACGAATCCGGGCGGAACTTCCACCACATGGTCGCCGTGACTGTTCCAAACCTTGAGGGGCGAGGGGAAACCTGCCAGCAACTCCGTGGACGGTAAGATGTCGAGCTCTGCAAAGCCGTACTCGCGCCGTCCCGCCGCCTCAACTTTCCCACCCAGGTTGTAGGACATCCACTGCAAGCCGTAGCAGATGCCGAGCACGGGCAGGTTGAGCTTAAGCACCCGCGGGTCGCAGACGGGCGCCACCGGGTCATAGACCGACGAGGGCCCGCCGGAGAGGATCAGCGCCTGCGGGCTCATGCGCACCAGGTCTTCGAAGGGAAGGTTACACGGTACGATCACCGCATACACCTGCAGTTCACGAATGCGGCGGGCGATCAGTTGCGTGTACTGTGAACCGAAATCGAGAACGACGACGGGATGGGGAGTTTTCATCTTAGGATCCAGGGGAGGTGCCAGCTATCAGCACTCAGCTTTCAGCGATCGGCTTTCGGTGATCAGCCTTCAAAGAAGCGCCCGGTCTAAGTCCGGCGGCTGTATTTTCAGCCCTCGCGCTAGACTCCGCAAAGACCCTGCCCTGCGCTGGCCGAAGGGATTTGCCAACGTCTTCTTTCGAGCTGATTGCTGACCGCTGAGTGCTGACAGCTTCCTTCCGCTTCACTTCACCACAATACTTACAAGCTTCTGTGGCACCACGATCACCTTCACCACCTGCCGCCCGCTCAAGTGCTGAATGACTTTTTCCTCAGCCAGCGCGCGGGTGCGAATTTCCTCCTCGCTGGCGCTCGCGGCCACACGAATCCGCGCGCGCAGCTTGCCGTTCACCTGCACGGGCAATTCCAGCTCGTCTTCCGCTGCCAGTTCCGCGTCGAAAGCCGGCCAGGAAACTTTCAGCAGCGGCTCCGCGTGGCCGAGCCCCTCCCAAAGTTCGTCTGCCACGTGGGGCGCGAAAAGCGACAGGATGGTCACGAGAAATTCCAGCGCCGTCCTGTGGGCCGCCGGGCGAATCTTCCCTGCCGCGACGGCGGCCTCAAGATCGGTCAGGTCGTTGACCAGCTCCATGCTGATGGCGATATCAGTGTTGAAGTGCCAGCGCTCTTCCATATCCTCGGTCACGTGCCGGAGCGTCTGGTGCGCCTTGCGGAGCAGCCGCCGTTCCTCCGCTGTCAAGGCGGCCTTATCCTTGGCGCGCAACTTCCCTGCCCTCACGCCCTCTAATTTTCCAGCGTGTTTCGCCACCAGCCGGTAGACGCGATTCACAAAGCGCGCGGCGCCTTCGATGCCTGCGTCACTCCAGTCCAGGTCTTTTTCGGGCGGCGCCGCGAACAGCATGTAGATGCGCGTGGTGTCGGCGCCGTATTTGGCGAACATCTCGGTCGGGTCCACCACGTTCCCTTTCGACTTTGACATCTTCGCGCCGTCTTTGATCACCATCCCTTGTGTGAACAACCGGGCCACCGGTTCGGAAAATTCCACGAGGCCGATGTCCCTCATGACTTTGGTGAAGAAGCGCATGTAAATCAGGTGCAAGATGGCGTGTTCGATGCCGCCGATGTACTGGTCCACGGGGAACCAGTACTTCACCACATCTTTATTGATCGGCGCCGTCGCGATCTTCGGGTCCGTGTACCGGTAGAAGTACCAGGAGGAATCGACGAACGTATCCATGGTATCGGTCTCGCGCCGCGCCGGCTTCGCGCACTTGGGGCACGTCGTGTGCACGAACTCGGGCACGTCCGCGAGCGGAGAGTGCCCGCGGCCCGTCAGCTTGACGTTCGGCGGCAGGATCACGGGCAGATCTTTTTCCGCCACCGGAACGATTCCGCATGCGTCGCAATAGACCATGGGAATGGGCGTGCCCCAGTAGCGCTGGCGCGAGATGCCCCAGTCCTTGATGCGGTACTGGATGGTTCCTTCGCCAAAACCCTTTGCCTCGGCGTCGCCCGTCATGCGCTCCATGGCTTCTGCAGAAGAGAGACCCGAATACGGTCCCGAGGCCACCAGGCGCCCATACTCGACCATGGCCTTCAGAGGCGGATCGGCCCAGGCAGCGGAGTCGGTCCCCTCGGGCACGATCACGGTGCGAATGGGCAGGCGATAAGCCGAGCAAAACTCATAGTCGCGCTCGTCGTGCGCGGGCACCGCCATGATCGCGCCCGTGCCGTATTCCATCAGCACGAAGTTGGCCAGCCAGATCGGGACTGCTTCCCCGTTGTACGGATTGCGCGCCGTGAAGCCGGAGTCGACGCCGAGTTTGTCCAGGTTCAATTCCACGCGCGCCCGCACCGCCGAGGATTTAATGCGTTCCACATCCTCGCGCAGCCGCGTGGGCTCCTTGGAAGACGCCACCAGCTCTTCCACCAGCGGATGCTCCGGCGCCAGGAACACCGCCGTGCAACCGAATATCGTATCCACGCGCGTGGTGAAGATACGCAAAGGCTTCCAGAGTCCGCTAACGGTGAAATCCACGAACGTGCCGAGGGATTTCCCGATCCAGTTCTTTTGCATGGTCAGCACGCGCTCGGGCCAGCGGACCAGTTCTTTCATGTCGTCGAGCAACTGGTCGGCATACGCCGTAATCTTCAGATACCACTGCTCGAGCTCGCGCTCCGTGACCCGCGTCTCCTCGTGCCGCCAGCAGCAGCCGTCCACGACCTGCTCGTTGGCGAGCACGGTTTCGCATTCCGGGCACCAGTTCACGCGGCTCTTCCGGCGATAAGCGAGCCCGCGCTCGTACATCTTCAAAAAGAACCATTGGTTCCAGCGGTAATATTCGGGAACGCAAGAAGCTATTTCCCGCCGCCAGTCGTAACTCACGCCCAGGCGCTGGAGCTGCCCGCGCATCCGGTCGATGTAACTGAAGGTGAACTCGGAAGGGTGGCGCTGGCTCTTGATGGCGGCGTTTTCCGCCGGCAGCCCGAAGGCATCCCAGCCGATGGGATGCAAAATATTGTAGCCTTTCATCCCCATGTAACGCGCCAGCGCGTCGCCGATGGAATAGTTGCGCACGTGGCCCATGTGAATGTCGCCTGAAGGATAAGGGAGCATCTCGAGCACATAGTATTTCTTGCGGCCAAGCGCGGCCTCCGTTTCAAACAACTTCTCGTCGGCCCAGCGCTTTTGCCACTTGGCTTCGATTGCTTGGGGATCGTAGTTGGAGTCCATAGATGAAGTCTTCAGTTATCAGTTATCAGTTATCAGCTATCAGTTGGCAGTCGCCCGTCTTGGGCTGACTGCTGACCGCCGAGCGCTGATTGCTGTTTCTCCCGCCAACTTCCTCATCATGCGAACATTCCGAATGTCGTCGCCGGGGCGGTCAATCGGAGTCTCGCAAATGAATGGAATGCTTCTCAGCTTCGGGTGACGTACAATGCGGCGGAAGCCTTCCACCCCGATTTGCCCCTTGCCGATGTGCTCGTGTCGGTCGGCGTGCGAGCCGAAAGCGGTTTTGGAATCGTTGGCATGAACTACTCGCACCTTTTTCAAACCGATCGCGGCGTCGAGCTGCTTCACGGTATCCCGCAGGCCTGCGGCCGTGTGCAGGGCGTAACCAGCTTCGAAACTGTGCGCCGTGTCGATGCATGCGCCCATCGGCAGATCCTTCTCCGCACCCGCAATGATCTCCGCCACTTCTTCGAAGGTGCGCCCGATGGCCGAACCCTGCCCGGCGGTGTTTTCGATGAGAATGGTGAGGCCGTCGAGTTTCAGTCCGCTCGCCGCCTGGCAAAGCGATTTGACGCAGGTGCCAATTGCCTGCGCCGGGCTTGCGCCCTTGGCGCTGCCGGGATGGGTGACGAGATAATCCGCACCCAAGGCCACAGCACGCTTGAGTTCGCGCCGAAAGGCGGCGATGGAGCGCTCGCGGATAAAGGTATCCGCCGAAGCGAGGTTAATCAAATAGTTATCGTGAATGACGACGGGAGAAAGATCGTATTTCCGACGCGCCGCCCGAAAGCGTTCGCAGTCCTCCGGCGTGGGATCGATGGCACGCCAGCCCCGCGGGTTCGCGGAGAACATCTGGAAGGTGTCACAGCCAATCTTCTTCGCGTGATGCGCCGCATTCTCGATAGCGCCCGCAATCGACGTGTGCACACCCACTTTCATAAGAATTTCCCTGCTGAGTTAATCCTTCATGTTAACAGACCGGTTCGAAAGGCGTCAACGGACGCCCTCTTGAAGACACTCCTATCTTGAGAGTTCGCTGCGAGGATTCCCCGGACGAATCGTTATCGGGTCCGGCGTGCACTAACCCGTCTGTACTCCCAGGAGAATCCGAGAAAGAAGAAGAGGACCACCAGCACCTGGATAAGAGAAGAATATTTCACCATCGATACAGGATCAAATCCTATTGCCGTTCCTCTCTCGGGAGGGAAGGCAATTGCAGAGATGATAATTGTGCCCAGGAGCAGGAGGATTGCAGCTCCCACTAGGAGCAACAGACCCGCAAGGATGCTCCTGAGGAAAATCATGCCTGAATTCTACCTTGCTGTGAGCGCGCTCGGCAAGGTCTTGAAAGTCCCGGTCCGGATGGGCTTGCGGGAATCGAGGAACTGTTCAAGAATGCTGCGGACGAAAAAAGCGGTGCAGATCGAGGCACGTCATCCTTAACGCCCCGCCCAAGTTGTCAGACTGCGAGGAAATCATGGAGCCTTTCCGCTATCACGTTTTCATCTGCGATCAGAAAAAGCCTGAGGGAATTCCCTGCTGCGCGGCGCGGGGCTCGGCCATGACGATCGACGCGTTGCGCAAGGAAGTGGCGGCGCGCGGGCTCATGGATGAAGTTCAGATCACGCTTTGTGGCTCGCTGGGCGCTTGCGAGCGCGGCCCCAATCTGGTGGTTTACCCCGAGGGCGTCTGGTACTCCGGCGTGCGGCCTGAAGATGTTCGGGAAATCGTCGAGTCGCATTTTGTTCAAGGCCGCGTGGTCGAGCGCCTGGTAACGCGCGACGCGGCCGCGCTGCGCGCTGAGATCCAGTCGAACCGCGCGAAGATGCTGGCAGCACAGCGGGCCAAGGACGCTGCCGGTATCCTCCCCGATGACCTGAATCAAACGTTACGAGGGTATCAGGAGAGCCGCGTGCTGCTGACGGCCCTCGAGCTCGACGCCTTCACGGCCGTGGGCGGAGGAGCGACCGCCGCAGAGGTTGCGCAGAAAATTTCCACCGGCGCGCGCGCCACCGAGATGCTGCTGAACGCGCTGGCAGCGATGGGGCTGCTCGCCAGGGAGGGGGGAGTTTTTCGCAACACCCCGACCACCGCACGTTACTTTACGGAAGGCTCGAAGGACAATGCCCGTCCCGGGCTGATACACATCGCGAACATCTGGCACCGCTGGGCCACGCTGACGGACTGCGTCCGGGCAGGCACCGCCGTCAGCCGCCAGGAGAGCGTGGAGCGCGGAGAAGCGTGGACGCGCGCCTTCATCGCGGCTATGCATCGCATCGCTGCGGAGCGCGCGCCGCTCGTGGTCGAGGCCGTCGGCGTCGAGCGAGTCGAGCGCTTGCTGGATGTGGGCGGGGGTTCCGCAGCGTACTCCATCGCCTTCGCCAGGGCGAGTGAGAAACTGCACGCGACGGTGCTCGACCTACCCAACGTGCTCCCCATCGCGCAGGATCACATTAACGAGGCGGGCCTGGCGGCTCGCGTGGAGACGCGCGCCGGAGATCTGCGCCATGACCGGTTGGGCGTAGGTTTCAACCTGGTCCTGGTTTCCGCCATCTGCCACATGCTGAGCCCGGAAGAGAATCAGGATTTGCTGCGCCGGTGCTGGGAAGGGCTGGCGCCCGAAGGCCGCCTGGTAATTCAGGATTTCATTCTGGAGTCCGACAAGACCGCACCCAAACACGCCGCGCTTTTCGCCCTGAATATGCTGGTCGGGACCGAAGCGGGCAGCACCTACAGCGGGGAGGAATACGCCGCCTGGATGCACGAGGCAGGATTCCAGGAGGTGCGGCAAATCCGCCTGCCCGGACTGTCGAGCCTGATGGTGGGTGTGCGGGGGTAAGGCCGAAGTTCGAAATTCGAAAATCGAAACTCGTTTTGAACTCGTAGAGGAACGGCACCTCGGAGCCACCCATGAGAGGCAAACGCAAGGAATGCCGATGCATTCCAGGAGGTCCACAATGCAATTCTGGCTCGTGTCCCCGAACATCGATATGAAGGGCGGAAGAACACTGGAGAACTGGAAGGAGATTATCCTGGGCCACCACGCTGTTTTCATGGGTTGGCCCCCAAAGCGAAGTAGGGACGGCAGGCAACGTCTTGGCGGAAGATTCGCGGGAACAGACAAGAATGGTATTGACCCAGGGGATTTGATCCTGAGCGCATTCCGCGAAAATTGGGGTTGGAGATTCGTCGCCTGCGGAAGCGCAACGAAAACTGCCGTCCCTGCTGATGTGACGCTTGAAGATGGCTATTCCTATCGCGTTACGCGCAGGAACCTCAGACCTTTCAAGCGCCTCCAAGATGATCCGAACTCAAAGCGCTTGTCGATGAAAGGGACGACTGCGGACGGTCGATCTCCCGCCCACCCGCGTCGGGTCGTTCCAGCACTCGTGAAATTCAAGCCCGAGACCAATCCGGCAGATAAGCAACTACTTGACAAGTTAATGAAGTTACTCAAGGTCCCACCGGAACAGGCCACGCCGGACACCACCTTTCCTGAGGATGGATACCTCCGGGCGTCAGGACCCCAGCGGAAAATAATCTTGCGTCGACACAATCGGCTGTCCAATGCCTTCGCGAAATGGCTTACAGAACACGGATACAGAGACGTTCGACGGGAAGAAGGATGCGTTGACGTTGATTTCAGGGACGGCACGACAACTTGCCGAGCAGAGCTAAAGGTTTGCTACGGTGTCAAAACGAGGCAAGCTATTCGAGAAGCCCTAGGCCAATTGCTCGAATATAACTATTACCCCCATCAGTACCGAAAGCCCGCAAAGAAGTGTTTCGTCGTTTTGGACGAACGACCGACTGATACTGATATGCGGTTCCTCAAGAGGCTCTGTACCGCGATGAAGCTCCCGCTTTCCGTCTGCTGGCGCAGTGGCAATGCATTTCAGAAGAAGACATGGTAGAGCGTTACCCCAGTACTCAGCAACGGTCACTTGCGTTGCTCTCCTCGGGGAAGCGTCCACGCGAGGAATGGGCTACGCTCTGCGCGGACCGACGAATTTCGAGTTGCGCTTTTCGAGTTTCCTCACCAGATCGCGCAGCGATCGCTCGGCGGACGCACCATAGGGTCGCCCTGTTTGCATTGGAAGGCCTGGGCGAACGCCGGCAGGTTTGAAAGCGGCCCATTGACGCGAAATTGCGGCAGAGGGTGGGGATCCACATTGGTCAGCAGGCGCGCGAATTCCGGCCGGAGGTTGTCCGCCCAACCCTGCGCGTATCCCAGGAAGAAGCGTTGTTCGGGCGTGAAGCCGTCGATCTCCGCTGGCCGGGATTTGCCTTCCAGGGATTTCTGGAAGGCCGCGAAGGCGACGACGAGTCCGCCCAGGTCCGCGATGCTTTCGCCTTCCACCAGCTTGCCGTTCTCGTGGAGCTTGTCCTCCACAAAATAGCCGTCAAACTGCTTGGCGATGCATCCGCCACGGTCCTTAAAATTCTTCAGGTCGTCCGGCGTCCACCAGTTTTTCAGATTGCCTTGCGCGTCGAACTGGCTTCCCTCATCGTCGAAGCCGTGCGTCATCTCGTGCCCGATGATGGCCCCCATGCCGCCGTAATTGAGGGCGTCATCCGCCTTGAAATCGAAGAAAGGCGGCTGCAGGATCCCCGCGGGAAAGACGATCTCGTTCAATTGCGGGTTGTAATAGGCATTCACGGTGGGCGGGGTCATACCCCATTCGGTGCGGTCCACGGGCTTCCCCACTTTATTCAGGTCCCGATGAAACTCGAAATGGGCGGCGCGGAAAGCGTTATCCACATAGGGCCCGCGCTCGATGTGCATTGCGGAGTAATCCCGCCACTTGTCCGGGTAGCCAATCTTGTTCGTGATCGCCTGGAGTTTGGTGAGCGCCTGCTGGCGCGTCGCTTCGCTCATCCAGGGGAGCTGGCGAAGATCATCGGCCAGGGCTGCTTCGAGGTTCTTCACCATCTCCAGGGCGCGCGCCTTGGCCTCCGGGGGGAAAGCCTTCTGGACGTAAGCCTGCCCCAGCGCCTCACCCAGGGCGCGGTCGGTGTAACTCACGCAGCGCTTCCAGCGCGGCAGGTTCTCTTTCGTACCCGTGAGGATGGTGCCCCTAAAGCGGAAGTCCTCATCCACAAACGCCGAGGACAAGCTGCGCGCCGCGGAGTTGATCAGGTGCCAGCGGAGATAGGTCTTCCAGTTGGCTATCGGCTCCGACGCCACCAGCGCGTTGATCTCCTTGAAGAAGTTCGGGGCCGTCACATTCACGTCGCCTTTGCCCGCCAGGCCCACCGCGCTGAAGTAATCCTCCCAGGGAAAGTTGGGCGCCAGGGTCTTGAGCTCCGCCTGGGGCATGCGGTGATAGACCGCCTGGGGATCGCGGCGTTCCACCTTGGTCTGGGACGCCTGGGCGAGCTTCGTTTCCAGCTCCATCACCGTCTGAGCCTCGGCCGCGGCTTTCGTTGGGTCGTCGCCCATCAGCTCGAACATCTTGGCTACGTGCTTTACGTACTCATCGCGCTGTTGCTTGGATTTGTCGTCCTCGCGCGTGTAGTAATCGCGGTCGGGAAGGCCCAGGCCGCCCTGGTCAACTTCCCCTGTCACCTGCGTGCTGTCCTTGAAGTCCTGAGTGGAATCCACTACAAAGCCCGCGTGCACGCCGATGCTGTGGAGATGCGCGATCTCGTTTTCAAGGCTCGGCAAATCCGAAATCTTCCGGATGCGGTCAAATTCCGGCTGCAAGGGTTTAAGGCCTGCGCTCTCGATCTTCGTGGTATCCATGCAACTTCCGTAATAGTCGCCGATTTTCTGCTCGTTGCTTCCAGGGGCGGCCGCGGTGACCTTCGCGGCGTCCTCGAGGATCTGGTGGAGAATCTCGCGGTTACGCTCGTTCACCTCGTTGCCGATTCCCCAACTCGGATAGGCTGCGGGGATGGGGTTCTTTGCCATCCACCCACCGTTGGCGAACTTGTTGAAGTCCGTACAAGGAGCGCAACTCCGGTCCACGTTGGCAACGTCAAAGCCGCGCCCCGACCCCAGTGGCGACGCCATCACCACGAGAGACAAAAGAGAAAGCAGAACCATGGCAAGCCAAACTCTCAACGATCGCATGCAGTTACCTCGCAAGAATCAAGGTGGCTAGCGACGCCATTGCCCAGGCCGCCAGCGAGATTCTGTATCCTATCAAGCAGCGCCGGGGAATGCCAGACACGATTGCTTGTCAGGCAGGCCGTTGGCAAACCGGCGCGCACAGCGGAGGCAGCGCCCAATGCGTTGTCAGGAAGCGTCACCCTGAATTAGACTAAGCACGTGCTTGTCGGCGGCGGCCGTGGACGCCGGTGGACTGATCGTGGAAGTTCATCGCGATCGCCGATCATAGCAAATCGAGGCTTCACGATTGCCAAGAAACTGAGTGCTCGAAACCGCCTCTTCCGCGTTCTTCGCGTTGTCGCGCGTGCTTCCCTTCTGGCCCTCCTCGCCTGCACGCTGGGAACATCGTCTCTGGGATGCCGCCGCCCGCCGCCACCCCAGCCCTACGTGGCTTTCGTTGTGAACAATCAGAGTGCGACGCTCGCCGCCGTGAACCTGGCGGATTTCCGCGTCACCGCTTCCATCCCCGTCGTCCTACAGCCAGAGCGCGTGCTGGCACGGCCCGGGAGTCGGCAACTTTATGTGGTCTCGGCCACGGGCAAAATCAACGTCGTCGCCTACCCCGATCCCCGCATCGTCTCCACACTCGACGTGGGCCGAAGCGCGAAAGACCTGGCTTTCTCACCCGATGGCCGCAGCGCGTATGTACTGAACCCCGCGGATCGCGAAGTGATTTTTCTCGATTGCGAAGCCGCCAAGGAAACTTTCCGAATCCACCTGCGCGACACCATTTCCGACCTTGCCTTGGCTCCCGATGGCAAGACTCTCATCGTCGCTTCTCCTACCTCGAACCAGCTCACTTTTCTCAGCACGCAGACCCGCCAGCCGCTCAGCACGGTGGAGGTCGGGCGGGCTCCCGGCGTCATGGTGGTCTTGCCCGACAGCTCAGGAGTCTTCGTCGCCGACACCGGCGAGGAAACAGTTTCCGCGGCGAACGTGGCGACGCAGAAGCTGCTCTCGAACATCGAAATCGGCACGCGGCCGACCGCACTGCTTCTGAAGCCCGACGGCGGAGAGATCTTCGTCCTCAGCGCTCACGCCTCCAGCCTCGTCATCGTGGACGCGTTCCACAACAACGTCGAGCAGACCTTCCCCACCGGGCGCGAACCGGTGGCGGGTGTCTTTCGGCAGGATTCGAGCGTCCTTTACATTGCCAATGCGGGCGATGGCTCCGTCATGGCGCTGGACGTTCAAAACCGGGTGGTGTTGGCCTCGACCCACGTGGGCGTGGAGCCCCGCGCCCTGGCCCTGACGCCGGATGAGCGATTCCTGGTAGTCGCAGACAGCGCCGCCTCCAGCCTCGCCGTGATGCGTGCCGACCCGCAGAGCCTCGCGAAAGAACATTCGGCGCTCATCACCACGGTCCCAGTTGGGGCCCGGCCTGTCGATGTGGTGGTCCCTGATTGGCTGGGGAAATGAATTCTGAATCACGCTTTATGCAAATACTATAACCTACAATACAGCGTACGTGACTATTCATAATTCAGAATTCATAATTCCTGGCGTCGGGAGGTTACCAGCTGACCAGATCTTCCATGAGCTCGAGGGTGAGCCAGCCTTCTTGCGGGATGACCTGCAGCGGTAATTCGTTGACCCAAATGGAAATCTGTAGGTTGATCCGCTCATGAGGGGCGACGCCCAGGATGCTGAAGTCGAGGCGGAGCTCGAAGATCTGCCCAAAGGCCACCTGCACCTGGTCGCCCGTGGCAAGTGGAACCAGCAGGGATTCCCCGCCCTTCAGGAACTCCACGGCACCTACGCCACCGGCGCCCACCGCCGCATGCAAGCGGACGCGGTTCTCGCCATCAATGTTGACGCGAACTTCAAACTGCGGATGGTCGCGCAGGAAGCCCTCGCCGAGGTCCACACGCAAGTAGACCGCCTTATCGCTGTACCCATAATAGAGAGCTTCCGCAAGCTGGGCCACGCCGTGCATCGAGCCGGAACGATAATCGGGCAGGTATAGCCCCGCTCCCAGCCATTCGAAATAAGTCGTGACCCTGCCATCCACCGTGGGCACAATGTGCGCGGAGGGCGCAACGTTTACGGCGTGCACGCGGGGACGCTTGATGGGCACCGCGAGCTCGTCCGTGGGCGACCCGCCCAGAAGCCGATAAATGTTGCTGAGGTGCTTCCGGTAGAGCCGGTCGAATTCTTCGTCGTTGGGGGTGGAGTGCTCGGGTCCGTACCACCAGCACCAGTCACTGCCTTCCGCCACCCAGAGTTCCTGTTGCGCCAGCCGTTGGGCTTCGGGCTTCACCTTGGGATCTACCGCGTGCTGCGCGTAGAAATCCCGCGCCTCGCTCAACATATCCCAGGCGCGATTGTCCTCGTCGGCGCCAATCCAGATATCGTAATTGGCGTTGATCCACGAGCCGGGGACAACGTGCGCCAGGGCCCCGGGCTCGGTGATCTGGAGCGCCTCGCTCGCCGTGACGGCGCGCATCTCCGGGTCGGAAGCCACGCGGCCGTAGAAAGCCTTCAGGAATTCCCGGCCGTTGCCGCGGTAATACTCCCAGGCGTTTTCGCCGTCCAGGATCACCGAAACCACGGCGGGCCGCTGACCGGTGCTTCGTCCCGTCGCCTTGATGCGCTGGTGCAGGTCCGCCGCGGCAGCCTGGGCTTCCATGCGCGAATAGACGAACCCGATCAAGTCGGAAAGCTGGTGGTCGCGGAAGAAGAGCGAAATAGACTGCCCAGTCGAGGAGAGCACGTGCGGGCGATAGAGTTCCTCTCCGCCTTGCAGCGTTCCATCGCCGCGGCGGAAAAAACCCATCTGCTTCGTGCTCCCCAGGACCCCTTCGTCGGTCGCGGCCCAGGCAAAGCCCTCCTCGGCCGCCAGGCGCAGGACCTCGTCGGAAACGCTTCCTTCGCTCGGCCATAGGCCGCGGGGCCGCCGGCCAAAAACTCGTTCATGAAGTTCCACGGCAGTCCGCAACTGGTCA
>JAIQEZ010000061.1 GCA_020073545.1 Terriglobia bacterium
GCCGGACGGGTGCTCCTCAGCCTGTGTGTGCTCTGCGTGCCCGCGGCAGCGTGGTTTTTCATCCGTCGAGCGAACCCAGGTGAGGAAGGCCTCGCCTTCTGGTCGCTGCTGGTTTCAAACAACTTGTTCTTTTTTCTTTACGGCTTCCTGAACCTGCAGCTCAGCCTCGCACTCTGTCTTTTGACCGTGGGCTTGTGGCTGCGCTATCTCGAACGCCCCCGCCGGGCCGCATGGTGCCTGCTTCTGCTCATGACGACGGCACTTTACTTCACCCACTTGGTGGGATTTGCGGTCGCGGGCGTGGTGATGACCGCCTACGCCCTGCTCGCTCGCCGGTCGGTTCGGGACTCCTTGCTCGCTGCGTTGCTGTTCATTCCGGGAATACTCTTCTACCTTCACGCCATGTGGGGTCTCGGGTCCCACGGCGCAATGCAATTCCGCACCTTCGCGGACAAGGCCGGGGGTCTGGTGGCCGTAATGCTCGGTTACTCCCCGGCTCTCGATTTCATGACGATGCTCGTGATCGCTGCCAGCTTGGTCTGGGCGCGTGCTGGAAATCCCGACTTCAGGTGGAACCCTCGTTGGCTGGGTGCGGCGGGTTTGTTGTTCCTGCTATATTGGCTGCTTCCGGCAGCTTACGGACCGGCGACGAATGTTGACAAAAGGCTTCTGCCGTTTGTCTTTGTGTTCGCCTTAGCCGTGGGGAAGGTGGGCCGGCGGGGGGGGAGGCTCGCCGCCATCGGCGTTCTCCTCTTCCTGATTCGCACGGGTGGCTTGGAGCGGCATTTCGTTTCTCTCCAGCCGCATCTTGCGAAGCTCTCCCGCTCTTTTCCGGCCATTCCGGAGGGTGCTCGGGTTTTGCCCTTAGTCGATTGGTCGCAGGGCGCGCCCATGGTGGAACGCCACTTCTGGGCCTACGGTGTCATCGCGCGCGGGTGGGTTTCGCCGTGCCTGTTCCACGACCCCGGGGTGCATCCGTTTGCGATGAGGCTCCACACTTACGATCTCAGTGGGCTAGCACTCACCTCGGCGAGCAACCTGGATTGGGGACGCGTGCAAACTGACTTCGACTATGTGTGGGCTTACCGAGTCCCCCAATCCTCGCCTTCCTTATCTTCCGTGGGCACACTAGCCTTCCGGGACGGCGACCTGGAAGTGTTCCGCATGAATAAAGCCAGCAACACCGAGGTTCGGGACTCTCACTGACCGGTCCCGCCGGAGCCACTGCGGCAGCGCCGTCTCAGAACAAAGAAAAGACCCATCCCGGCCAAGCCGGCATGGGACTACAGGCGGAGGTAAAGGAAATGGCGCCCCGCACCATCGGAGTTGTACTCCCGCGCAGGCCGTCGAGTTGAGGGCAGCGCCTGGGTCAGTTGCTCACTTTTCCTGCTGGTGGCCGGCCAGAAGGGGCCCATACGGCAACAATCTTGCTGGCATGTAATCAGCATCAATCATCCAAACATGCCGGTCCTTGAAGTAGGCAAGCAGTTCCAGGTTCGCTGCTGGGCCCATGTCGCGCGCCCAGACGACCTTGGCATAGTCGATGTCGGCCTCGTTGTACACCCATTCGTTGGCGAGTTGGTGGCCCGGCTTGTAGCGCACCATGACCAAGTGGTTTCCCGGAGTGGCCTTCAGTTCGGCAAGTACGCGAGCGCGGTCGAGGTTGCCTCGGTGCGAAGAACACCACGTGAGTGGGTTCTGTCGCGGAACTGGAATGCCGGGAAGCGGAGTGGCTGCCCTCAGGAGCAACATGACGAAGCAAATCGAGGGCAGTGCCCGCACCATAAACAGCCCCACCGGCTTGCCGCGCCATCGCCATAGACGCAAGTGCCGCATCGCCTGCAGAATCAGCGCGTACAGGGCGGCCGTCGCCGGGGCCGCGTAGTGAGGCAAGGGGCGATAGACGGTTAGTGCTATCCCCACGTAGACCGAGAGGCAGACCAGGAGCAGCAGCCACGTCTTGCTTCCAACGGTCCTGAAGGAGAACCGGTAGGGCGCCAAAGGAAGCAACATAAACAGGGGAAGGGTCAAGGCCGGTCCGAGGAAGAAAAACCACACCGGTACGACATTCCACAGGGCCAGCAGGATAGGATGCCGGCGCGCCTGCTCGTACTGGCCGATATTGAAAGTGCCCAGATAGAACTCCCGTATGAGCGCGTGGTGGTATTGGGGCGGGAACGTGGGTTTTTGCCAGGGGAAAAACACCAGGCCATAAGTCTGCATGTTGATTTGGTAAGGAAGGCGAAAGGGGCTGCCCGTGACACGCCAGAAGTAGTACGCCAGAGCGCCAAACGCCAGAGCCAGCACCAGAGCCATGGGAGCGACCACACGCTGCATCGACAGTCGAAAAGGCGGCCCTTTCTTCACCAGCATCCAAGCGAAAAGGGCCACGCCAACCGGGAGGGCTAGGAACACTCCCTCGTAAGGCCGACTGCCAGCCAGGACCGCCAGACCCAAGCCCAACAGGAGGGTGTCACCCAGGCGCTGGTGCCGCTGGATGCGGGGCAAGGCTCCCAGGACGAGCGCTCCACCGATTGCGGGCACAGCCCCGCCAAAATAGCTGTTGGTCCAGTAGCTGAAGGCACCGAGCCGCAGGATAGCGAGGAAGCCGCCCAGCAGAGCCCAACCCGCCGGCAACCAGCCTTGTAGCATCCAGCAGATGGCCGCGCACATCAACCCCGCGCTCAACCACACTCCCCAGAAAGGATGGCCGGCAATCACCTTTCCTGCTGCTAGGAACAACCCCTGGCCTGGGTAATACATGGAGGCGTAAGTGGGATGCCAGATAATGTGGAAACTCTCGAAATGGACCCACATCGGGTGCGTGGGATTTGCGAGCCGCCCGTGGGCAAGCGTGTCACCCAGCAGCAAGTGGCTGAATTCATCCTGAATCGTGGGTTCGGGAATCGGCTCGACCGGAAGCACGGCGGCCCGCGCCGCCAGCGCTCCCAGGGCGATGGCAAGCACGGCGAGTCTGCGGCGCCGGGCGAGCCCGTGGAAGGCGCGCTCCAGCCCGCGAAACCCCCGCGCCCCCAGATTGGGGAACGTGAAGGCCAGCACCATCGCCGCGAGAACCAGACCGAGCTCGATCCAGAGCATCATAGCGCGCCGCTTCCTTAGGAGTGACCCCCCTGCGGGCGGGGATCTCTGACCTCGTGGTAAAAGTCTTCCAGCAATTTTCGCCCGCGCGGATTGAGGATGCGGAACCGCCCGTGGCCCACTTTCTGCAGCCGAAACTTCAGCGAGGTGGCCACGACTACCAGCCCGTACTGCACGCTGTGCTGTCTCCGCACGAACCCAACCCCTTGGGCGGAAACCGACCAGAGGGGGCGCCGACTCTCAAGCGATGGCGAGTCCCGACTGTGCGCGGCGGCGGATACGTCGGAGACCGAGTCCCACGTGCCCGCCAGCGTCGAGACGGCCGACCTCATCCTAAGCGACGCTGGCCGCGTTATGCAATCCCCGCCTTCTGGATGTTCTCATCCGCCCAGTGCCTCTGTACCTCGCAAGGACGCTCCGCAGCCGGGGGCCAAGGCTGGCATGAGTCCCCTGAACTCGCTTGGCCTGACCGAAGAACGGCTCACCCCGCTGCCAGAAAGCACCTTAATGTCCGAGCGGGAGGCAGGTGGCGGGTTTGTTGCGGGTATCCTTCATGAGGTATTTGGCTGGATTCAATCTGGAACCCATCCAGCCTCATAGAGAGGGAACAGTGGTGGGGACCTCCCTGGGACCCGTCCAGCCTGTCACCAAAAGGTTACACCGGGAAAAGACGCAACGAAGGGATTCCTTCGCGCTGGGCGGCCTCGCACGCAACCCTTGTATTCTCAGTAAGAAAAGGAGGGTAGCAGCTTATCTGGAGTTTGGCATTCTGGCTGCCTGTGATAATGCGAATTCCGCGGTTGCGTTAGAGTGCCTTAATACTTCATAGGAGGACAAAACGTATGAAAAATCTCTTGAAGCGGCTCTGGCGGGAAGAAGAAGGCCAGGATCTTGTGGAATACGGTTTGCTGTTGGCTTTGGTCGCTCTGGCGGCGCTTGCTTCGATGAAAACACTGGCTAACGCCATCAGCAACGTGTTCAGCAACGCCGCTGGCAACATGACTACGTCTTAGGTGTAGCGGTCGCGGCCTCCCCATCCGTGGGCTGCACCGAATTCTTGGTCGTCATACTCACACGAAGGGATCGGGATGGGAAAGCTGCTGCGGCGGCTTTGGCTGGACCAGCAAGGGCAAGATCTGGTGGAGTACGCCCTGACTTATTGGGCTTGTTGCCATGGCTGCTATCGCTTCCTTTAAGACGCCTGCAAACGTGCTGAAGGATGTATTCACTAACACAGCGGTGAACCTGACAGCGAGTTAGGCTGCCTCTCTGATAGACTGGCGAGCCATGAGGCGACTTACCGGTTCTTGCTCGAAGGGGACAGGCCTTAGCCCAGGGGTTGGGGGCGTGGGGCTTCTCAATGGGTGCTGGCGACAATGCTGCGGCAGTGGAGCGGAACCGAATCCCGCCGCGAGCAGCCCCGCTTCCGCAGGAGATCTTGCATCAACCCCTGCGGGGATTTTCTCAGGAAACCAGGCGAAAGTGCCGAAAAGGGTATGGATAGCGGCATGTGGAAGGAGATCGTGGTTTCGGCCGGGGCAGTAGGCGTAGCCGGATGGGCAGGTTGGCTCGACTGGCAGTCACGAAAGATCCCCAACCGGCTCACGATTCCTGCCCTGCTGGTAGGTTTGACCGCGGGCGCGGTGCTTTGGGGTTGGCCGGGAGCTAAGACCGCCCTGGAAGGCGTAGGCATCAGTCTTGGCGTGTTGCTGCCGTTCGTGGTGCTGCGGGCTTTGGGTGCGGGGGACTGGAAATTGATGGGGGCTCTCGGGGCGTTTCTGGGCCCGCAGAGGGTGATTGTGGTGCTCTTGGGCACCGTGCTGATTGCGGGCGTGATGGCCGTGGTGGAAATCATCCGGCGGGGGAAGGTGCTAGAGACCCTCTCCAACCTGTGGGTGCTTTTCGTTGCCTATTCCACCTTCCATGTGGGTAGTGCCCGCGATATCACTCTGGATAATCCGGGGTTGTTGAGGATTCCCTTCGGTGTGGCGGCGGCGCTTTCAACGGGCATTTTCTTTGTTGGGCTATCCGCAATGCGGTTTGTTCTGAAGTCGAGATGAGAACATGAATCGTGATCGCATGTTGATCGGATTGGGCGTGGCGCTGGTGGTGGCGTTTCTGGCCAGCCGTTATGTGTACGTGCAGCTCCGCGAGGCCCAGACGGCGGCGAGGGTGGGGAAGCCGATGAAGTTGACCCCAGTCGTGGTGGCGGCGCGACCGTTGAAGATGGGACAGCCTCTGGGGGCCGACGACCTGAAGCTTGTAGAATGGCCAGAGGGCAAACAGCCGACGGGAACCTTTTCGCGGAGGGAAGACTGCCTGGGCCGGGCCTTGATTGTGCCAGTTGCGGAAAACGAAGCCATTCTGGAACAGAGGTTGGCGTCGCGCGAGGCTGGATCGGGTCTGGCCGTGGTGATACCGCTCGGCATGCGGGCGGTGTCCGTGGGGGTGGACGATGTGGTGGCAGTGGCGGGCTTTGTGACGCCGGGCACCCTCGTGGACGTCATGGTGACGGGAACTGGGCCGGCAGGGCCTGTGACCCGCACTCTTCTGGAACACATCCGCGTGCTGGCGGTGGGGCAGCAGTTGCAGGCGGACAGCAGTGGAAAACCCCAGACGGCGCCCGTGGTGACGCTGCTGGTGACACCGGAAGAGGCGCAAAGGCTGACCCTGGCTGCCGCGGAAGGCAGAATTCGCTTGGCGCTGCGCAACACAGTTGACATCGCGAATGCGAATTTGCCCCCCTCTCAAGGGGCCGCCTTGTTTCAGGGCGCGGCGCCCCTTCAGGTGGCCCGCAAGGTTGCGCCCAAGGCAGGTCGGCGGGCACCGCCGCCCCCTCCATATACGGTGCAGGTGATCCAGGGTGACAAGGTTGAAACCCAAACCTTTCCCCGATAGGGACGCAGACGAGGCGGCTCCATGAAGCTCTCGAAAACGAAAAGCACTTGGCTAAGGCTGACGGCAGTGCTGCTGGCATTCATGCCGCTGGCGCTTGCGGGTCAAGCCAGCGCGGGAGCGGCGCCGCAGGAAGCCCCGGCGGTCGGGGTGCAGGCGCCGGTGGGCCTGTCCTCGGAGGCCCTGCACGTGCTGGTGGGGCGGTCCCTGGTGATCACGTCTCAGGCGCGCATCCAGCGCATTTCGGTGGCCGACCCCGCGGTATTGGGCACCGTTGTGGTGAGTCCCACGCAGATTTTGGTCAACGGCAAGGCGCCAGGCGCTGCTTCGCTGGTGATCTGGGACGAGACAGGACAGAGTCAGACCTTTGACGTCTTCGTGGACTTGGACGTGGCGGAAATGGCCGGAAAAATCCGCCAGGTACTGCCCCAGGAACCGATCCAGGTAGACGCGCGCGGGGGCGTAGTGACGCTCTCCGGGCATGTCTCCTCGAAGGGCGTGGCGGATCGCGTGTTGGCCATCGCGCAAGCTATGGTTCCCAAGAAGGAAAACGTGGTGAGCTTGTTGGAAGCCCCGGTGGCGCCCACCACCGGAGAGGTATTGCTGGAGGTGAAATTTGCGGAAGTAGACCGGTCCACGCTGAGCCAGTTTGGCACCAACCTTCTCAGCACGACGCCCGCTAAAACCGTTTTTACCACTACCACGGGGCAGTATTCGCCCCCCACGCTTCAGTCAAACACGACGATCACCGGGGGAGCGACCCAGACAGGGAGCGCTACAATCAGCTCGGCGGGGGTTCCCATAACGCTGGGCCAGTTGCTTAATGTCTTCATCTTCCGCCCGGACATTAACCTGGGCGCAGTCATCCAGGCGCTGCAAGCGAGGAATCTGCTGCAAATCCTCGCCGAGCCGAACGTGCTGGCGGAAACGGGCAAAGAAGCGAGCTTCCTGGCGGGCGGACAGTTTCCCTTTCCGGTGATTCAGGGTTCGACGGGTGGCGTGCCGGTGGTCACGATCCAATTTCGGGAATACGGGGTGAGACTTGTTTTCACTCCGGAGATAACCCCGGACGGCCTGATCCACCTGAAGGTAGCTCCGGAAGTGAGCTCTCTGGATTACACGAATGCGCTCAACATTCAGGGTTTTACCATTCCGTCCATCGCCACGCGACGCGTGCAATCCGAGATGATTTTGAAAGACGGGCAGAGTTTTGTGATTGCTGGCCTGGTGAATAACCAAGTCATCGAACAACTCTCGAAGATCCCTGGCCTTGGGGACTTGCCGATCCTCGGAAAGTTGTTCAAGAGTCGTTCCATGAACAAGACCCAGGATGAGCTGCTGGTGATGGTGACGCCGCGCATCGTTAACATCGCGTCGCCACCGAAACAACCGTCCCCCCTCAACTTCCCGGTGCCATTTCTGCCGCCCCTGCCAGCCCCGCAGGGCACGCCCGAGGGTCAGAAATAGGAGAAGAGATTCTGTCAGCGCAGAAGGGTCAGGAAAGTACGAGAGGATCCGAAGCATGTTGACGGTGGGTGTGGTTAGCCTCGATACGAAGAGCAGCTCAGCGCTGCTGGCCATGGTGCAGCAGACAGGACTGGTGCAGCCGATCGCACAGTGGGACCTGATGGCGGGTGCGGGTCCCACCTCCCGAGCGGGTGTTCCGGATGTGGTGTTGGTGGAGATTGGACGTGACCCCAGCGCTCCCCTGGAGTTTGCGGCGCGACTGAACCATTTGCATCCCTCAGCTTGCATCATTGCCTGCTCGCCGTATCAAGAGCCGAGTTCGGACCTGCTGATGCAGGCTATGCGCAGCGGGGTGCGGGAGTTCCTGCCTCAACCGATCGATCCGATGGTGCTTCGGGAGATGCTGGAGCGGCTGGTCAAGCAGCGCGGCATGCCGCAGCCGGAGGCGGAAAAACTCGTGGTCGTCGCAGGGTCGAAAGGCGGGGTGGGGACCACCACCGTAGCGGTGAATCTCGCGGTGCAGTTAGCCCGGGCCGCCGGGAAGCGGACGGTGTTGTTCGATCTCGGGCGGCCGCTGGGACATGCGGGGCTGCTGCTGGACTTAGAGCCCCGCTTTTCGTTCCGCGCCGCGGTGGAGAGTCTCGACCGGCTGGACAGCCATCTTTTCAGTGGACTGCTGGCGATTCACAAGAGCGGGGTGCAGGTGCTGGCCGGGGCTGCCAATGCTGATGAATGGGACCGCATTTCCCCCGTGGCCATCGCCCGGGTGATTAACGTGGCCCAGAGCAGTTTTGATTTTGTGGTGGCCGACCTCGACTCCAATTGCTCGTCCGAGTGGGCGCCCGTTCTGCGGCTGGCTCGCGTGATCATCCTGGTGGCAGAGACCAACGTCCCCAGTTTGTGGAGCCTGGAACGCCAACTTTCCTTGCTGCGCTCCCTCGGGATCAGTTCGCAGCGCTTCCGGATCGTCATCAATCGCTGGCATCGCGCCGACGAGGAGCCCTTGGAGGCCTTTGAGAAACGGGTGAAGCTGCCGATTTTCGCCCGCCTGCCGAATGACTTCCGACAGGTGAGCAAAGCGGTGAACATGGGGACAGCACTCTCGCGCGGTCAAAGCGACCACCTGGTCTCGAGGCTCCGTAACATGGCTGAGGAGATTGCGGGCGTCCCCCGGGAGAGCCCTGGGAAGCGCGGAACAATCCTCGGCCTGTTTTCTTCCAAGAGCTAAAAGGAGCGGATGGCAGACTTCTCCACAGGCCCAATTGATTTCGGCAAGGTGAAGGTGGCGATTCACCGCCGGCTGCTCCAGAAGTTGAACCTGGATCGCGTTACGCAGTTGGGCCGGGAAGCGGTGCACGCCGAAGTTTCCCAAATCGTCGAGAGCCTGGCGACGGCGGATAGCACGCCGATGACGCTGCAGGAAAGAGAGCGGCTCGTTCGGGAAGTCCTCGATGAGGTGTTCGGGTTGGGTCCGCTGGAGCCGCTGCTGAAGGACCCCACGATCTCGGACATCCTGGTGAACACGCATAAAGACATTTACATCGAGCGCCAGGGGCTCCTGGAACGGACTCCCGTCCAATTCCGGGACGAGGCGCACTTGCTCGCCATCATTGACCGCATCGTTTCTGCCGTGGGGCGCCGAGTGGATGAGTCCTCGCCGATGGTGGACGCTCGGCTGGCCGACGGCTCGCGCGTGAACGCCATCATTCCACCGTTGGCGATTGACGGACCTTGCCTGTCCATTCGCCGTTTCGGGCGGGATCCCTTGACGGTGGATGACCTGCTTCGCAATCAGACTCTCACCTCCGGGATGTTGGCACTGCTGCGCGGCTGCGTTTCTGCGCGCTTGAACATTCTGATCTCGGGGGGTACGGGGGCGGGCAAGACCACGCTGTTGAATGTTCTGTCGTCTTTCATCTCGAATCGCGAGCGCATCATCAGCATCGAGGACCCCGCGGAATTGCAGCTTCACCAGGACCATGTGGTGCGGTTGGAAACACGTCCGCCGAACATTGAGGGAAAGGGCGCCATCCTCCAGAGGCAGCTCATGATCAACTGTCTGCGCATGCGCCCCGACCGCATCATCGTGGGTGAGGTCCGCGGCGACGAAGCGCTCGACATGTTGCAGGCGATGAATACGGGTCATGACGGCTCCCTGACGACCATCCACGCAAACTCGACTCGCGACGCTCTGGGACGCTTAGAAACCATGGTGGCCATGTGCAACCTGAACCTGCCGGAGGTGGCAACCCGGCGTCAGATCGCCTCCGCTATCGATGTGGTCGTGCAGGTCAGTCGCTTGAGTGACGGCACCCGTAAGGTGATGAGCATCGCTGAAATCACCGGCATGGAGGCGGACATCATTAGCATGCAGGAGATTTTTACCTTCAAGAAGACGGGCCTTGCAGACACCGGCGCCGTCCTGGGGCAGTTCACGGCCACAGGTATTCGTCCCCGACTTGCGGAGCGACTTGCGGCCTCGGGCGTCAACCTGCCTCCGTCGATGTTTGAGCTCGCCCGCCTGCCTTAGAAAAGGGTCGCAAGATGCTGTCGCTGTTCACCGTTCTCACGTTCCTAGTCGTCGCCACGGTCCTGGCGCTGATCCTTCTGCTGGCGGGTGGCGCCTGGCGTGGGAACATCATTCGGGGGCGCCTCGAGGCCATCGAAAAGGGCACTTCCTACGGCAAGGCCACGTTGAACGTGGGACTGATCCGTGACGAACTGCTCAGCACCATCCCGTTGCTGAACCGGTTCCTCCTCCGTTGGGCGTGGTCGGCGCGATTGCGTAATTTCATTGCGCAAGCGGGATTGCGGGTGAGGCCGGGTAAACTGGTGCTGATGTGCGCTGTGCTGGGAGCGCTGACCTTGGAAATTGTCCAGGTCCTGTATGGCAACCTCCTTTTGTCCGCCGTGCTGGCAATCCCCGCCGCTCTAAGTCCCGTGGGATATGTTGCCTTGAAGCGCTTGCGACGTCTGCGGGCCTTCGAGAGGGAATTCCCCGAGGTGATTGATTTGCTGTCTCGGTCGGTACGCGCGGGGCACTCGTTCACGACGGGGCTTGAAATCGTGGCCACAGACTTGCCTGAACCGGTCGCGGGAGAGTTCCGGGCCACTTTTGACGAGCAGCGCTTTGGTCTGCCGCTCAGGGACGTTCTGCTCAACCTCAGTACGCGTGTACCGCTCATCGACGTTCGCCTTTTTGTGGTCGCACTCCTGGTTCAGAAGGAGACGGGTGGGAATCTGGCTGAGATTTTGAACAACCTCTCCCACGTGATCCGGGAGAGGTTTAGAATCGCCGGTGAAGTGCGGGTTCGGACCGCCCAAGGCCGCCTCACCGCGGCCATCCTGATCGCTCTACCCCTGGCCATGTTGGCCCTGTTGCGGGTGATCAATCCTGACTACGTGAAGGTGCTGTTTGTTGACCGTTGGGGCCAGTACATGCTCGCCATGGCCGCTGGCTTACAGGTGATCGGCGCAGCGTTGCTTTGGTGGATTGTCAGAATCAAGGTCTGAGACTCTCAAGGAGAACCAGCCGCCATGTTCGGGCCTGCTGCTGTTGTTTTCGGGGCGGTCGTCCTGATCGCCGTGGCAGTGGTCTTTGCGTTCTCCGGTGGCTCCTTGCTGGTCACGGAGCGTCTCGGCCGCCTCTGGCGACTTCCTGCCGCGTACCAAACGGGCTTCAAGGAAAAGGGAAAGGCACTGGGCGCGTGGCTTCTCTCGGGCGTCGCTAAGATTCTGCCCACGTCTTCGGGCCAGTCGTCGGGAGCCACGCTCCTCTTGCCGCGGGCCGGCTACCGGAGGCCCGAAGCAGCCGTGACCCTGCGGGCGGCAAAGGTTATCCTGATTGTCGTCCTGCTTAGCTTGGTTTATTTTACGGGTCTCTACCGGTCCAATCCCATTTTTATCCTGGGCCTTGCTGCGTTATTGGGTTTTATGGGGCCTGAGATGGTGTTGACGTACCTGGTGAGAAGACGGCAGCAAGCGCTGCGCCTGGCGTTGCCGGATGCCCTCGACCTTCTCGTCATCTGCGTGGAGGCGGGCCTGGGGCTCGATCAGTCGCTCTTGTTCATCGGCCAGGAGTTGAGGCTTGCGCATCCCGAGTTATGTGAGGAATTCGACCTCGTCAATGCCGAGGTGCACGTGGGCAAGACCCGGATGGAAGCTTTACGCTCTCTCGCCACACGCACGGGGGTGGAGGATATCAAAGCCTTGGTCGCCACGCTGATTCAAACCGACCGTTTCGGCACGAGCGTGGCACAGTCGCTGCGCATCCACTCTGACGACTTACGCACCAAACGCCGGCAGCGTGCCGAAGAAATGGCGGCAAAGACCGTCGTCAAGATGGTCTTCCCTTTGGTGCTCTTTATCTTTCCGGCGATGTTTGTGGTCATTTTGGGTCCGGCTGTGATCAGCTTGGTTCACAGCTTCGCGCAAATGCAGAAATGACGCGCCCACGCGCAGCATGACGCGCATCGTCCGTGTTAGAAGGAAGAAGTGCAATGAAGGGAGGAGGCTGGTAATGGATACCACTACAATTCGTATTATCGCCGGCATCGGGGTGATCGTCATCCTCTTCATCATTATTTGGCGGCGAACCCACAAGGCTGCTAAGTAGGCTGTCGAATCGCCGGTCAGTAAGGACTTCGAGCAACGAGGCAGGGGCCGTGTACGAGTCAGATCTTGACGGCGGCAAGTACGTTTGTGTCTATAACCAGACGCGCGAGAGATTCATCGCGACACACGCCAAAGTGGCCGACGGCTACTTCAGCCGACTCGTGGGTCTGCTAGGTACTACCCCGCGCTGGGCACGCCCCGGCGCCGGCCTGTGGATTGTCCCGTCGCACGGAGTCCATACCTTTGGCATGTTGTACGCCTTGGATCTGATTTTCCTCGACCGCCATCACGTCGTGGTCGAGGTTGAGGAGCACGTGAGCCCCTTCCGCATTTCGAAGGTGAGGCTCAAAGCGAACAGCCTGTTGGAGCTTCCCACGCACACGGTCTTCCGCACGGAGACACGCGTCGGAGACCAACTGGAAATATCCCGGGTGCGCGCTGCGAAAGCGCCGTTAATAGGATAATCCCTCAAAGTACTTGGCCAGACGGGCACGGGACCAGCTCGGATTCCTCACCACACGATGCCTTCTTCCCGGCGGTCGGGAGGGCGGGGCGGGTTCCGCCCCGCCCTCCCTCGTCCGTGGTGGGAAATTCGGACTAGCGCAGGGTCACAAGCGTGGCTCCCCAGCCTCCGGCTTCAGCAGGCGCGTCCTGGTACGAAAGGACGAACGGGGTGCGGGTCAGCACGGCGCGCACGATTTCCCGTTGCACTCCGATGCCGCGGCCGTGGATGATGCGGAGCGCTTTCAGGCCCAGGCGGTTCGCTTCTTCCAGATAGGCTTCGACAACTGCTTCCACCTCTTTGGGCTGCACGGTGTGGAGGTCAAAGACATCAGTAATCGGGATGGGGACCGGCTCCTCGTCGTGGCCCATCGTACCCTCAAATCTATCATAGCCGACGCAATCGAGCGCGCCTTCGCAATGATCGTCGGTAGCCCAGACGCGGTCACCGACGATGGTCATAATGAGAATTGCCACCCAGTGGCAGGCCAGGCCAATGTGAAAATGTCGGAGACTCAGAGGATTTGATGAGGCGTGAGGGAATCAAACTCGCACACGGCGAGTCTATCGACCCCTGACAACCTGCTGATTAAGCGTGTCGCCCGCGCGCGGCGGGCCAGGAGAGGCCGCGGCGACCTTTACCCCGCCGCGGCGGGAGCTAACGGCCCGGCTGACTCGAAAACGCGCAAAATTCTTGCAGAGTTTTCGAAGGGTGGGAGGATTTCGCGAGCCCGCGCGTTCACTCATTTCGTTTTCGGGGAAGCCAGACGGCCTCTGGACCCGGAATGAGCCCCGACCGAATCGCCGCCAATCTCGTATTTCCCCAGGCTCTGGTGTTATTCTAGACAAGCGCACGCCGCCCGGCGATGGCGCTAGATTGGTAATTGATTTGGAGGGGCCAATGAAACTCCTGAACCTCGAATTCACGCACATTGCCCATGACACGTTCAAAATCCAAAGGTCAAAAGTGATTTACACCGACCCTTTCAAGGTGAAGAGCCAAGACGAGGCCGACATCGTCCTGCTCAGTCACGAGCACTTCGATCACTTGAGCATGGCTGACCTCAACAAAGTAATTTCCCAGGAGACGACCGTTGTTGCGAGCCCGCTCTGCAAGGATGATCTCCAGAGCTTGAGGGTGAAGGCAACGTTGTTTCTCGACCCCGGCAAGATGCTCACGGTCGGCGACATCAGAATTGAGGCGGTTCCTGCTTACAACACTAACAAGTTTCGCGAACCGGGAAAAGCTTTCCATCCCAAGGAAGAGAAGCGCCTGGGGTTTGTCATCACCATGGACGGGACACGCGTGTATTTCGCCGGGGACACGGACCTCATCCCCGAGATGAAGAGCATCCAGTGCGACGTGGCGCTGTTGCCGGTTTCGGGAACCTACGTGATGACCGTGGAAGAAGCTGTGCAAGCCGCGGCGGCGATCAATCCCAAGATCGCTGTGCCCATGCACTACGGCGCGATCGTGGGCAGCAACGCGGATGCCACGAAGTTCCAGAGCTTAGTGAAGAATTGCCGGGTGGAAGTTATTTAGCGATTGAGCGATTGAGCCATTGAGCGAGTCGACTGGTTGTGTGCCAGTGTTTTTCCATCACCCAATCACCAGATCGCTCAATCACAAAATCACTCGATGGACTTGGCGACTTCCCGAAGTGCCGTGCATTCAAGGCAGGGGCACAGGTTGCGGAGATGGTCGAAAGCATATATACCGGCGGAGTGGCCGTCGCTCCAGAAGATCTGCAGCGCGTAACGGCCCACCAACTCCGCACGCTCGGGATGCAGCGGCTTCTGGCCAAGAATGGGCAGTCCGCCCACGGGTTGCTCTGGAGGAGGAGCGGTTTCTTCGCAGGTCGCGCAGGGGCACTTGCTGCGCAGGTAGCCGTAGGGATAGGAGCTCTCGTGGCCATCGGACCAGTGGATGGAAAGTTTGTTGTTGCCGGCAGCGAGTTTGATTTTCGTCGGCGTTGATGGCATCGCGGGGGTTGTGTTCTCCAAGGTCCGTTGTCCGTAGTCCGTGGTGAGTGACGGGTTTCTCAGGGCTGACTACGGACGACTGACAACTGACGACTGACGACTGACAACTGACCACTTCCTATTCAATCCTAATATCCTGCGGCACGTGGTAACTCGCGATGCTGATCTGTGCCGCCAGCGCCCCGGCGACTTCCTGAAAGGCTTTGCCGTAAATCGTCGCGTCGTCGAGCGCCACCGGCTTGCCGCCGTCGCTCTGCACGCGAATCGACGGGTCGAGGGGGATCTCGCCCAGGAATGCAAACCCCAGCTTGTTCGCGGCTTCGCGGGCGCCGCCGTGGCCAAAAATCTCTTCACGGTGGCCGCACTGGGGACATAAGTAGTAGCTCATGTTCTCGATAATACCCAGGATCGGCACGTTCAACTTCTGAAACATGGTGATAGCCTTGGACGCCACCGTCAGTGCCAGGTCCTGCGGCGTCGAGACAATCACGGCGCCGGTGAGGGGGATGGTCTGCGAAAGGCTCAACTGGATGTCCCCCGTACCCGGCGGCAAATCCATGAGAAGGTAGTCGAGTTCCCCCCAGCGCACGTCGCCGAGGAATTGTTGGATGGTTTTGTGCAGCATCGGCCCGCGCCAGATGACGGCCTCGTCCTTGGGCAGGAAATACGCCATGGACATGATCTTGACGCCGTATTCGACAGGGGGCGCGATTTTGCCCTCCACAACGTGCGGCGCTTCGGTGCCGCCCATCAACATGGGCACGCTCGGGCCGTAAACGTCCGTATCCATCAGGCCCACTTTCGCGCCGGTGCGCTGCAAAGCCACCGCCAGGTTCGCAGCCACGGTGGACTTGCCCACGCCGCCCTTGCCGCTCGCCACCGCCACCGTGTTCTTCACCTGCGGAATCAGCGCATGGCCTGCGGCGCGCGTCGGGACTTGCGTCGCCAGGCGGACGTCCACCTTCGCTACGCCCAGCGCCGCGACCGCCGCGCGCGCCTGCGCCACGAGTTGATCGCGCACCGGACAGGCGGGCGTGGTGAGTTGGAGAGTGAACGAAACGCGGCTGTCGCCAACTTCCAGGTCCTTCACAAAACCCATCGTGACGATGTCGCGCCCGAGGTCGGGGTCTCTCACGGCCTTCAGGGCGTTCAACACATCCTGCGGGCTGATTTTGCTGCGCATGTATGCTCTCCGTTGAATTTCAGGCAATGCCCACAACATTCATTCTGGGGTGCGATGGGGGGTTTGTCAAACAAGGCTTGGGACGAATTCCGCCTTCTGCGACATGACACGTCGCTGCGGAAGTACCGCCCGTCTAACCTATCGCCATGCTCATGGGGAGAATGTGACTAAAGTGCTCGACGCGCCGCCTCGGCTCGCGTTGCTCGACTCGGCCCGCGACAGCGTGGACCCAATCGTGCTTGGTAAGGATTTCGTGTCGCCCGACGCCTTTTTTGACGAAGACGGCGGAGCAGTCGAGTGTGACGAACGCTGCTAGGTGTCGATGGGCCACGACGGGCTCGCCGCGTTTTCGCATCTCTGGTTGACCGCGCGGGCGGTTTCCTCTATTGTGTCGCGTGCCAGAAGGTGGCCGGAGCGTGAGAAGTCCGGCCACGCCGGGTGGGCCTTATCTCCTCCATGGATTCTCCTGCAGACGCTCCGGCCACGACGGTCGCTGCCTCCGAGGCGCCGCAACTGCTGCGTGTGCTGGGCCTGTGGGAAGCGGCTTCCATTGTCATCGGCATCATGATCGGCACGGCAATTTTCCTCGTGCCGGCTGAGATCACGCGCGCCATGGGAACGAGGAATGGGGCGCTTGCCGTCTGGGCGGTGGCGGGCCTGTTGAGCCTGTTCGGGGCACTCTCGTTTGCCGAGCTTGCCGCGATGTTGCCCCAGGCCGGCGGGCAGTACGTTTATCTGCGCCAGGCTTACGGGCCGTTGCTGGGCTATCTTTGCGGCTGGTCGTTTTTCATCGCGACGCAGACGGGCGGCATTTCGGTTCTCGCCGTGGGCTTTGCCGAATACGTGAACGAGTTCCTGCCCCTCACGCCCTGGGAGCAGCGAGCTGCGGCGGCGCTGGCGATTGTGGTGTTCACAGGAATCAACTATGTCGGCGTGCGCGAAGGAGGCGCCGTGCAGTCGATCCTGACCGGCCTGAAGATAGGCGCGATCGTGGTGGTCATCCTGCTGGGTTACGCGCTGGTCAGGGGACTGCCCGCAGGGCCTGCGGCTCTGGCGGCGCCCCCGGGGCACCGGTTTCTGGCTTCCTTCGGCGTGGCGATGGTCGCGGCGTTTTGGGCTTACGAAGGCTGGAACGTTTGCACCTTTGCGGCGGGAGAAGTCAAGCGTCCGGAGCGCAACGTGCCGTTGGCGCTAATCCTGGGGACCCTGGCGGTTATCGTGATCTACCTGGCGCTGAATCTCGTCTACTACCATGTGCTGCCCATAGACCAGGTGGCGCGCTCGCCGCGCGTGGGGGCGGATGCGGCGGTGCGCATCTTCGGCCACACCGGATCTTACCTGGTCACGCTGTTGATCATTATTTCCACCCTGGGAAGCCTAAACGGCAGCATTCTGGGCGCGCCCCGAGTCTACTATGCCATGGCGAAGGACGGCCTGTTCTTCCGCTGGTGCGCGCGCGTGCATCCGCGCTTTCGAACGCCACACGTGGCGCTGGTGGTACAGGGAGTGTGGGCGATCGTCCTGGTGGCGGCGGGGACCTACGAGCAGCTTTTCACCTACGTGATCTTTGCGGCGTTTGTGTTTTATGCGCTGGCGGCGTTCGCGGTGGTGGTGCTGCGCCGCACGATGCCGGACGCGCCGCGGCCTTACAGGGTCTTTGGCTATCCCTATGTGCCCATGGTTTTCGTGCTCGGCTCGGTGTGGTTCCTGGCGAACACGCTGATGGAAGAGCCGCGGGAGGCAGGGTTCGGCACACTGATGCTTGCCGCAGGCGTGCCGGTATACTGGTTCTGGAGGCGGCGGACGGCCCCGCGGCCGTAACGGCGTGCCCCGCCGCCCTTACCGCGTTTGTGAACATCCCGGGCAATTATTGTTTTGCTCTTGCCCGGACCTTCGCGAGCAGATCGTGCGACAGAGCCTGCCAGGGACCCGGCAGGGTTTCAGCCTTACTCAAAGCCTCGATGGCCTCATGGTGCTTGGCCGGGAACTCGGACTCGTAGGCATAGGCCAGGTAGTAGAGGGCCTGACCCTGCAGCGGATTCCCTTCCAAGAGGTCGCCGGCCATCTTGAGCTCATCGATCGCCGGCCCCAACTTCTTGGTTTTGGCAAGCTTCACCATCGCCGCATACCCAAGAGTCAGGTGAGCCATGCCGAGTTGGTTGTTCTGCTCTCTCTTAAACGTGGCATCGTCGACGCCCTCCGGCTTTTTCATGCCTTCGGCCAGTGTCCGAGCTTTTTGAGCATAATCGGCGGCCTTGTCGACTACGGGGTTAGCCACATAGAACGCGTAAATCAGGCCCAGGGTGTTGAGCACAGCCAAGTTGTTGGGATCGGCCGCGACAGCCTTTTCGCCGTACTGCACGGCCGTGTCGAGTTTTCCCGGCACCAGTTGGTAAGCCTGGAAGTAGGCGGTATTGAGCTGGCTAACGTAGTCCTTCTCCGCCTCGGGATAGGCCTTGGCGAAATTGTCAATGATCTGGAGGCGTTTCGGGCCGTCCGTCACGCGCTGCACGATTTGGAAAAACGCGTACACGGCGTAGCTGCGGCTTTCCTTGGCCAGTTCGGCGGCCTCATTTTGGATCTTCTCCCAGTCGGCATCGCTGGTCTTGGGCGGCCGTGCGGGACTGGTCTCCGCCTTGACCTGGTCCGGAGTCTTGTCGATAGCGTCAAAGATCGTGTCGCTCACTTTGTTGCTGGCGACGTAGGCGCGCATGACGTTGAGCAGCAGGTTCAAGTCCTGGTAGTTTTCGGCCAGGTCCTTCTCCGCGTACTCGATCGACTTGTCGAAATTGCCCAGCTTTAGATTGATGCTGGCATAGTACTCGTTCACACAACGCATGAACCTGGCGTCGGCGTGATCCTGCGCGTACTTGTCCAGGGCCGCGAGTTGGTCCGCCGGATTGTCTGCGCCGTTGACGGCGAGCATCAGACGGTCTTCATTCGAATCGATGGCGACCGGCAAGTTCGGGCAGGGCTGCTGCGCAAACAGAGGTGTGGCCACCATCCACATGGCGACCAGGAGGAAGGTGCAAAAGCGCTGGTACATGGAAACCTCCCATTCAGGACGAAATCTGCACTTCGGGTCTCCGCCCCAGGCGAGGCACGAACCGCGGGACCGACTGTCGATAGGCCTCGTATTCAAGGCCGTATTGGTCCAGGAGCTCGCGCTCTTCGAGCGGCGCGAGGAATTGATATAACAGGACGTTCAGAATTGCCAGCAAAAAAATGGCCCTGGCGCCCGTCAGCAAGGCCATACTCACGAGCATCAGCATATAGAACAAATAGCGCGGATGACGCACGCGGGCGTAAATCCCCGTGCGGACCACCCCGCGCAAACGGTGCTCCGGATGAAGCTCCGGCAGGCCCACCAGGCGCCGGAAGCCGAACGTGCGGCGCGTCTGCGCTTCGAGCCAGCTCGCCACGCCACACACCACGCCACCCGCGATCCAGGTCAGCGCATCGCGCTCCAGACGCCGCCCGAAGAGCCAGGGTCGCGCGAGAATGAGGCCCGCCGCGCATCCCAGCCAGACCGGCAGCGCCACCCAGAAGGCGCGATTGCCCAAGCGTCGCCAAAACCGGATGGCGGGATGAAACAGAAACCAGAAAAAGGGAATCCAGACAATCAGGAGGAGATAGAACAGGGCGAGGAAATCCACCAGGCGTAGAAGAACCGTGACGAGTGGCGTGTGACTAGTGACGAATGAAAACATCAACGGGATTCATGATGGACCGGTCAGGACAAATAGCGCGTCCATAAATTCGAGCCGATCCGAGCTTCCGTGGACTTGGCTCATCAGCCCTACAGCGCGAACGCGCCTATTCTAGCTCGAAATCCGGAAAGGCACGTGTAGAATGGCGGATCGCCCCGGGGGCGGCGATCCTGGAAAATTGAGTCGACGAGAACTCTAGCGGAAGGAGTCGCGATGCAACTATTGGCGTGGGAGACTGTCAGGAAAGAGGTTCTGAACGACAAACTTTGGAGGAAACTTGTCAGCGGTGAGAAGGTCATGGTGGCACAGCTTTCGCTCTCCAAAGGCTGCGTGGTACCGCTCCACGACCACGAGAGCGAACAAATCAGTTGCATCATGCAGGGCGCGCTGAAGTTTGAGCTGGAGGGCCTCGAAATCGTGGTGCGTGCTGGGGAGGTTTTGGTGATCCCCTCCCACGCTCGCCACAGCGCGCTGGCGCTCGAGGACACCCTTGCCTTCGATATCTTCAGCCCCATTCGCCGGGATTGGCTGGAGGGGACGGATAGTTATTTGCGCAAGTAGCGTTCGGCACTCAGCATTCAGCGGTCAGCGCTGGACAGAGCTGCGGAGCGACGTTAATAAATAACCCAGGGGTTCCTTTGACCCGCGGTGCGCGGGCGCAAGCGCGGCGTTCGAGCGCATTCCCCTTACCCATCCCTCTCAGCCGTTGGGGGGAGCCTGCCCGAATGGGTGGGTGAGGGGCCTTTCGTCGTCCGCGAGTTTCATGGTTTCCCAAGTCCCGGAATGCCGGGGGCCGCTCGCAGGATTGGGAGAACCGGAGGAGTCGAGGGTACTTGACCCCCAGTCGTGCAGTGGCTACAGTTCACAGGCGCGTGATAGAATCGGCGACAATGGCCGTTGTGAAAAGAAAGGAAACTCTCGTGCCTCTGAAAAAGGATCAAGAAGTTCGCATCAAGAAACCCGGTATCTTCATCGGCAAGGTGATGGGCCCGCGCCCCGGCGATTTCGGGTTGCCGGAAGAACAAACGTATTATCGCGTCCAGATCTCTGCGGAAGACTATTACCTGAGCACCGACCTGGAACCTGTGGTGCACCCAAGCACGAGTGTGATGCTTGAACGTTACAGCAAAGAATGGCTCGATGAGCTGGAGCGATTCAACGAAATAGGACGCCAGTTTCTCGCCAACCCGAAAGACGAAAACCTTTTACGGCAGTGGGCCGAATCGGGGACAAAGTTGGGCTTCTTTATCCCCGTCGGATAGCTGTTGGCCGCCCCGGATTTCCGCGTGGTGTGACCCCAGCACCCCGTAGCGGCGCGAGAAAACAGCCCAGGGCGCGAGCCATGGGCTGCTGTCTGACGCCGCTTCAGGCCTGCAAAGTGAGGCGCGGTCACCTCGGCACGTGAGACGATACCGGTTGTCTTGGCGGGGAAAGATCCGAAGCGGATTCTCGACGAGGTGATGCCGCGCGTCCTCTGCTGCGGGGACAGGTCGCAAATGCAAGATGCCGTTCTCGAAGCAGGCCTGCAGGTACAAGGTAACTGCCTCCGCGAGCATCTTCTTCCCTTCACGGAGCGTGCGGCCTCGGGAAGCCACGTCGAGATCAAGGCAGAGCCCCGCGAAAAACTTCCCCTCCTTGCGGATGGCCCCGGTAAATTCGAACTGATTCTGTGCCTCTGACATTTACCACCCAACGCAGACTCGCATCTCTGGCGTTGCGGGTCAAATGTGAAGGGAATCCGGTACCGCCTCCGAGCGCGTCAGCTACGTCACTGGACGGTCCATCACCATGGACGGCGGTTGTGTGAAGAGGATCCTCTGAACGAGCCTCTCCGGGGTCAGTCTTGCTTCTTCCACAGGTTAACCGTCCCATCGGCATAGGCGGCGGCGAGGTAACGACCGTCGGGACTGAACGCCACCTGCCACACGCCCGCATGCGCGCCCAGTGTTTCAAGACTCTGGCCAGTCGCGGCATCCCAAAGGCGAACCGTGTCGTCCGTGCCGCCGGAGGCCACGACCTTGCCATCCGGGCTGAAGGCCACGGACATCACCGCTCCCGCGTGGCCAGAGAGCGTGTGTGAGCACTCGCCCGTCGCAACGTTCCAAATGCGCACGGAGCCGTCGGCGCTGGCGGAAGCCAGGTGTTGGCCCTCGGGGCTAAAGTCCACGCTCCAGACGCCTCCGGTGTGCCCAGTGAGCAGGTGGAGCTGCTTGCCGCTGGCACGGTCCCATAACGCCACGGTTGCGTCCCAACTGCCGGAGGCGATCGTCTGCGCGTCGGGACTGATGGCCACGCCGTAGACGGGCTTCGACTGGCCCTCGAAATCACGCACTTCCGTCCCCGCCGGGAATTCCAGCAGGCGGACCTTCTTGTCGTGGTTACCGGAAACCAGCCAATGACCGTCACGGCTAAACGCCACGCCGTTTACCCCCCAGTGGTGCACGGTGAGCGCCCGGACCTCCTGACCTGCGACCGCGTCCAAAAGCTCAACTTTGCCCGTGTAGATTTTCGCCTTGCTGAAGCCCTCGCCGACGGCGAGCCATCTGCCGTCCGGACTGTAAGCCAGGCAATAGACCCACTTGGGCTGATCGGCGAGCGGGATGGTCTTGAGGAGTTCTCCCGTAGCCACCCGCCACAGCCGCACATTGCCGTCCTCACCGAGCGCGGCCAGCGTGCCGCTGTCTCCGCTGAAGGCCACCCCCCGGGTGGCCCGGCTGGGGGTTTTCAAAGTCCGGTCCAAAACGAAATGCACGATTTCGCCCCCAGGGGGCGTTGCGGGGGCGGGCTGCACGACGGGCTGGGCCGCCAGCATCACGGCGTAGCGGGAGGTCTCGCCCGCGGCAAGCTCGAGGTGTTGCTCGAAATCGTTGTAGCCCTCCAGCGTAACCCGCAGGTGATGCTCGCCGGGCGCGAGGTTGGGAATCTTCAACACGCCCTCAGAACTCGTTTTGCCGCTGAAGATGTCATCCATGTAAACCTGTGCCTCACCGGGTTTGGTTTGAACCACCAGGAGCGCCGACGCCGGCGCGGTCGGCTGGGGCTTGGGGGGCGCGGCTGGCGCGGCCTTGGAGGCGATCTCGTGCAGCGTCTGGAGGAGCGCTTCCGTGGCGCCCGCGTCGCGCAGATCGCGCTCGACGGCAGGCGTCATCCCGAACACAAGGCCGCGGTCGCGCGCCAGGGACTCCACCCGCTCGGAGGGAACCCCGCCTTGCAGGAGCCGGATGATTTCACCTTCTGTGAGCGGCTCGCGCTTTGGATGGTCCTGAGCAGGCAACACGAGGAGAGCTGCAATGAGCGAAAGAAGCCCAAGAATCGAAATCCGAGCCGAGCGACTCATTTCACCTCCCACCAGGTACAGAAGCCATCCTCGAGAGCGTCAAAGCTCAGATGCTGCGCCGTATTCTACAACCAGAAGCCAGAAGTCAGTAGGCAGAAGTCAGGAGCAGCCCTTGGTCCAAATCTCTCAGCACTGACGAGGAATCGAAATGGGATTCATCGCAATGCCTCCTGAAGCGGAATTGGGGGTGTGGGGGTAGGCGGCGAAAATTGGTCCTGACAAGGCGTGATAAGACCTCACAGGGTCACAATGCGCGCGATGGACAAATTGTCGTGTCTCAGGGAACAGTCAGAATGGCCGATGCTCTTTGTGACAGATTGTCCGCTCTGACCGGCGCTCTCAGGCTCAGGGTGAGAACGCCCCCCAGGGAGGCCGAGACAAGTTGTCCCTCCTGCTTGCCAGAGGGCGACTGGCGCTGGCGACGCGCCACCTGGGTTCATCGGACGGATCCTTCTTTCGGTGTGGGACGATCTGGACGAAATTAGCGAGGCGAGATCTCGGAACGGCCACCGGCGCCGCGTGGCCACTTCCACAGGTAGGCCGTTCACGTCAAAGTGCCTGGTGGGGCGGTAGAGTCTGTGTGAAAACCTCGATCTGTAGCGGCGGTCTATGACCGCCGGTTTGTAGAATCAATGATTTCGGCGCTCATAGAGCGCCGCTACAGCGCGCGAAGGCACGTTTTCACACAGACGCGGTACCCGGGGTGATTACTAAACCCTTGGCGACAAGAACGAACCCGCTGGCGCGGGGGACGCTTCCGCGTGCGCCACGTTTTAAAACCTTCCATGTAACCGGGAGTAGTGTGAGGTCATAAGGAGGTCCTTATGACCCGACTACGTCGAATGATGCTGGAGGAACTCCAGCGTCGGAATTACTCAAAGAAAACGATCCGCTACTACTTGCAGGCCGTGGCGGATTTTGCGCGGCATTTTGGCAAGTCACCGGACAAGCTGGGACCGAATGAGCTTCGAAGCTATCAGGCGTACCTGCTGCGCGATCGCAAGCTGGCCGTCGGGACCGTGGTTGGCCTAGTCGCAGCGCTACGGTTTTTCTTCAATAAGACATTGAAGCGCCGCTTGCCCCTCGACGATATTCCCTATCCCAAGCATCCACGCCGTTTGCCCACGATCTTGACCGTGGAGGAAGTCGCCCGACTGATCGATTCCGCCCGTAACCTGCTGGACCGCACCCTCCTCATGGTCCTCTACTCCACCGGCATGCGGAATTGCGAGCTCCGCAACCTGCAGGTCAAGGACATCGATAGCAAGTCCATGCTCATCCACATTCAGCACGGCAAGGGCGGGCGTAACCGCTATGTCCCTCTGAGTCCCAAGCTGCTGGAGACGTTGCGTGAGTACTGGCGGTGGATGAAACCGAAGACCTGGCTGTTTCCAGGCACCGTCCACAACTGGCGGGCCGACAAGCCCCTTACTCCCAAGGTGGTCTGGGACGCCTGTCAGTTCGCCGCCCAGCACGCCGGCATCGAAAAACGCGTTTACGCTCACCTCCTGAGACATTCCTACGCCACGCATCTGCTGGAAGCGGGAGCCGACCTGCGCACGATTCAACTGCTGCTGGGCCATGTCCGACTCGAACACACGGCTGTCTATCTGCACCTTTCGCGCCGTCACCTGCAGGCGTTTCCCAATCCGCTGGATAGCATGAAGGTTTCCAGTTTGGAGACGGTTCACCGCTCGCGCCGGAAGCATAAGAAATGACTCGGCCCGCCGTGGAGGTGGCCGATATCCTCCGCCTGCAGGGCCAGCGCTTCCTCGACCGGTATCGATCGAGCTTCGATTTCCAACAGCTCAAGGCCTTCCGAGCCCTGCTGAACTGCCGCACCGCCGCGCTCGGAGGTCACCTGGATGCCTGCCCCCAATGCGGATTTCAGGCCATCTCTTATAACTCGTGTCGCAACCGGCACTGCCCCAAGTGCCAGGCCCAGGCGCGCGAACGCTGGCTCGCCGCACGGGAACAAGAGTTACTGCCGACCTCTTACTTTCACGCGGTCTTCACCCTTCCCCACGAACTCAACCTCCTGGCGCAAGACAACCCCCGGCAGTTTCACCATCTCTTATTCACCGCCAGCGCTGCCACCCTGCTGGAGGTCGCGTCTGACCCCAAGCACCTGGGCGCGGAAATTGGCGTCCTCAGCATTCTCCACACTTGGGGCCAGAACCTGCTCGCTCATGCGCATATCCATTGCGTCATCCCGGCGGGAGGCATCTCTCCCGATCACACCCGTTGGGTGCATCCTCGCTACCCCGGCTTCTTTCTGCCCGTGAGGGTTCTAAGCCGAGTTTTCCGCGGCAAGTTCATCGCCGGACTCAAACGCCTTTACCGCCGTAAGCAATTACGCTGCGCCGGACCTTCCGCCGCGCTGGCCGATGAGACGCAGTTCCGCCAACTGCTGCGCCGCCTCCATCGGCAGGATTGGGTGGTCTATGCCAAGCCGGCTTTCGGCGGGCCCCGGCAGGTGCTCCGCTATCTCGGCCGTTACACCCACCGCGTGGCCATTTCCAACCATCGACTCTTATCCTTCGACGGGGAGCGTGTCACGTTTCGCTGGAAGGATTACGCCCACGGCAGCCAGACACGCCAGATGACGCTCGCGGCGACGGAGTTCTTACGCCGCTTCTTCCTGCATGTGTTGCCCAAAGGCTTCGTGCGCATCCGTCACTTCGGCTTTTTGGGCAATCGCTTTCGTGCCGCGCGGGTCAACCTCTGTCGGCAATTGCTGGCGCAGGCCCCCGCGCCCCCCACTCCAGCGCAAGTTCCCCACACCGACGCCGCGATCTGGCATTGTCCCCACTGTGGCACGGCGATGATCGTCATCCAGCGATTCACCAGCGAAGAAGCGCTTTCACGGTGTAGCTACTTTGATTCTTCCTAGAATTGCGCGCCAAACCGGACCACCGACGTGCACCCCGCACGCCCGCGCGGCGGTGCCCTTACGCTCTATTCGCCCTTACCACTGGACGTCCACGCTAGCTCTCATCCCTCACCCCCTCTACCTCCGCACCGCCCAGACGGAGAACGCTTCCACCTTCTCCGCCTCTTTCCACATCCTCGCAACGCCACACTTAAAACAAAACAGCATTCAATCTCCATAGCTGGTCGTGCGCGCCAGCGGGTTCATTCTAGTCCCCTTATCGGGAATGCCTCGGCCCGTCACCATTCTGCTTTGGCCAAAGTCCCCGAGATTGGGCCGAGGTATTCCCGATGAAGGCTAGCGACCAGGCAGGATCTATTTCCTTCAACCCCATTTGGGACCGTGAGGGTTACATCTCCGGTTACGCGACTTACCGTCAAGTGGCAGCACCCTGTGCTTGTTTCCGGGAAAGCCGGTCGTTTACTGCGAACTCCGTCGAGAGTTAAGGTTTTAGCGGAGGCCCCTCGAAGCAAACGTCGAGCCAGAGCTCGATGGTAAGGTCATGGCGGCCTTCATTTGCGAGGTACGGACGCAATTCCTTTTTGTAGCGTTCGCGCAGCACCTTAGGACTGAGATGGAGGCTTTCTGCCAGAAAAGCCACGTCATCACGATCCTTTTGGCTGTTTCTCTCTAGCTTGGACAAGATCAAGTCGTATGGGTCGGGGGCGTAAAGGTGCAGGCTCTTAAACCGGCCGGGGTACATCTCCGAGAGCCGCGTTTCGTAGTCCTCCGGCAGGGAAATGGCCGGAAAATGATGCAAATGAAGCTTGTGCTTCTTCGCAAGCATTGAGTCCGGCCCCCCCAATGCCTGAAGGTCGTGCACACAGCCATAGGGTAGTACGGCAAAATAGTCAACGTCCCCCGTTGGCCGCGGGAGTCCGTAGAAGACGCTGACCACGAATCCACCGATGCAATGCACGTGAACTTGTTCACGGAGAAGCCCGTCAAGTTCTTCCAGGAACCGGTCCCAAGGTGAAGGGAGTTTTGCCTTGTCGCTAGGCCACATATTGCAAGTGCTCGGGTCGCAGGTCTGACAGCAAATTCCAGTGTCGCGCTGCATCCGACCGGTTCTCGGCGAGCCACTGCCGCTCCCGGTCGTTGCGGGGAGCACGGTAGAAATAATCTTCACGCGCCAGCCGGCTTGACTCCAGCAAGGACTCCAAACTCGCCAGAGCCTGTGTGCGCTCCGCTTCCCCGCCTCGTTCAGAAAGCTGGCGGGCAAGGTTGACCACAAATCCCAAACGATTTTGGAGGTCAAACTTCTTCGCCTCCCCCACCAGCCAGGTCAGATCCATGTGCCAATATCGCAGGAGCAGCCAAGGCAGCGCTTCGGCCGCCCTCCCCTCCAGATTCTCTTGCGCCAGAGCGGTAAGCAGAACCTCTCCGGGGTTTTTGCTTCTCACCCGCGTGCGAACATAAGCAAATCCCGGGTAGTCGAGTTTCGCGAGATCCTCGACCAAGCGTTGCCCATCAGCCTTTTCCGTGAATGCCGACGGCACAGGCAGTTCCGTAGGCGGAAGCCCATAGGCGGCAACCACCTTCCGCGTCAAAGCGGGCGTGAGCGGACGCTTTCCGTTCTCCAGCATGGCCAGATAAGGTTGGGACACACCCAGGCGCTCGGCCGCTTCCACTTGGCCCCAGCCGTGCCTTCGCCGCTCCGCTTTCAAATCCCGCGTTCTCATGGCGAGTTCATTATATAACAAGCTTGTAATAAGTCAAGACCTTTTTGGGCCGCTAGTGTCATTTGCCAGGAAGGGGCGCTTCCAAGTGCCGTCATTCCCGCGAATCTACTCCGCAAGCCATTGGAAATGCGCCATCGAAGAACTGGATTCCCGCCTTCGCGGGAATGACCGGTGTTTCGAAAGGGATCCGACTCCAAATGACACCACCACCCTTTTTGGTGTCGCCACGGGATTTCCCAACCCCGCGATGGCGGGAGTCAAGCTGAAGATACGATTACCTGGAGGACCACTCCATCCTGGCGATGGATGGTATGCCGTAAGCACCAAGCGCCTGAACGAGCAAGTGAAGCGCAACCAGACCCGCTTTCCCGCCGATTTCATGTTTAGGCTGACGGCAAAGGAGAAAGCAGAGGTGGTCGCAAATTGCGACCACCTCCTGACACTCAAGTTTTCCCCGGGTCTGCCCCATGCCTTTACCGAGCACGGAGCCATTATGGTCGCCAGCGTCCTTAATACTCCGCGAGCGATTGACTTTACGTCGTGCGCGCCTTCGTGAAGCTGCGGGAAATGCTCGGGGCGCACAAGGAACTGGCAGGAAAACTGCCGGAATTGGAGAGTCGAGTCGAAACCCACGATGAGCATATCACCGCGTTGTTTGAAGCCATCCGCCACTTGATGGAACCTCCCCCAAAGCCAAGGAAGCGGATCGGGTTCGCGGTGGAGAGCAAATCTTGAGGTCGCAAGGCGGCAACCCTACCGAAAGGGCCGTCAGGTGTACGAGGACTGGGCCGCATTCATGAAACCCCATGTCTGCGCCACCCGCGGACTTCAGATGCCTGACACCTGACATCTGTACTCCCGATAGCCGACGCCCGACACATGCCTCCTGACACCTGAAACCTGGCACCTGACACCTAACTGTCAGACCGGCTGCCGTGAACGCTGTGCGCGAGATGTCGCAACGCAGACTCTGGACAAATCGCAGACGACAAAAGGTGCCCGTCTGGGCCAGCCGGGCACCCGCGGCGGCGGTCCAGTCATCGTCCTTCTGGAAGGGCTGAAAGGAGAGTTGCGCCAAGGCCTCAGGCGAGCAGGGAGGCAGGGTGCAGCGCGGTAACGAGGTCGTACCGCTTGAAGTCAGAGCTATTGAAGGAAAGTATGCTTTCCACAGCGTAGACGTTCATGACCGCGACGAGCCGCGCGTCATAGACCTTGACGCCTTGGACTTTGTGGTCGTGCACGATGCGTTTCCACGCGGCATAGATCGCCGGCACGTCGGGCAGCAGAGTTAGGGACTCCTCAATACTGGTGACCTCCCGCAACACTTCCTCATGCGAGAAGCCGAGTCCATTCCGGTCGGCGGGGCGCGTCGCGACATTCCAAAACTCCGCGATGTTCTGAGGACAAAAGAAAACGGAGTCTTCTTGCCGTAGCAATTTCGACACGGCGTGAGTGGCTTGGTAGCAGAGGGGATGATTGGGTTGGGCGCTGCGCAGCAAAATATTCGTGTCAACGAGGACACGCATCAGTGCTCTCGGCCTTCATACATGGCTTCGCGGCTGACCGCATCATCCGACAGGGGAGGAGTGGGACGATGACGGGCTGACCACGCCTCAAAGGCCGCCGCTCGTTCCTCCGGCGACAGCCGGTTCTTTACCCCAGGTAGCACCGTCCCTTCCACCACCGAAAGAACGTATTCTTCCACGCTCATTCCGTTCGCTTGCGCCTGGGCCAGCAGTCCGGCTTCAACTTCCGGCTTGAACTTCAGAGTCACCGTCATAGGTTCTCTCCATCCTTAAACCCTGATATTACCCTATCGCGAGAGGCTGGGTTTGTCTATGGGAAAGCACCGGTTATTGGAGTTGAATCCATCTTCTCTCCGTTAAGGTGCGATTGGGCACGCGACGGAAAGCCACATGTGGCGCATACATCGACTTCAATGTATGCGCCACCCCGCGGGTAGGCCGTTCACGTCAAAGTGCCCGGTGGGGCGGTACCGCGGGCGATTACTAAACCCTTGGCGACTAGAACGAACCCGCTGGCGCGGGGGACGCTTCCGCGTGCGCCACGTTTTAAAACCTTCCATGTAACCGGGAGTAGTGTGAGGTCATAAGGAGGTCCTTATGACCCGACTACGTCGAATGATGCTGGAGGAACTCCAGCGTCGGAATTACTCAAAGAAAACGATCCGCTACT
>JAIQEZ010000062.1 GCA_020073545.1 Terriglobia bacterium
GACTGCGCGGGCTGAGCAAAGTGGGTGGGGAAATCGCCTTGGCCTGCACGGCCTTCAATCTCACCCGCCTGTGGCGGCGAACCACCCACGCGTAGCCGGGGACGGAATCGCTGCTCCCTTCGCGGGCCTGTGGAGTCGAGGACTCGTAACAATATCATGATGCCAATCCGTCTAAGCAAGATCTTGAGCCTCTCACCCCGCAGTTGCCACACAGACTCCTTGGGGGAGAGGGTGGTCCCGCAGGGCGGGACCGGGTGAGGGGGTGCGGTCTAGCTCGCCATTGTCAACGATCATGCGGGACGGCACACTAGCGCGGGGTGAACTGCGCAAGATCGTAAATCCCCAAGGTCTTCTCCAGCTCGGCCACTTTCTCGACCATCTTCTCGAAACCTTTTTCGCCGAATAGTTCGTGCTCCTTATCTTCAAACTGCTCACCCAGGGCAGCGAATTCGCGCGGGCTCACGATGGGCCGCAAGGCCGGGAACAGCACGGTGTCCTCACGCGCTTCATGCGGGCGGTACATCCGGATGAATTCGTGCAGCGATTGGCTGAGCTTCCGGCGGTCGTCAGCATTCTTGACGACGGCGAGAGTCGAGAGTTGCTCGATACGGAGGTTCGCGGTAGTATCCTTTCCGACCGCCGCAGGGCCGGGCCTTACGGCTTGGCGGGCGGCAAACCGGGGCAACCGGGAAAGAACCAACTAAACGTGCAGGGGCGAGTGGGCGCCTTGCCCAGCAAAGTGGCTTTCAGCGCTCCGGGCGGGAGCGTTCTGAGAATCGAAACGCCCGGAGGCGGCGGGCGGGGAAAGCCCTAGGGACAGTTAGATCGTCGTCGCCTTTCGCTGTCACCGCCCGCGCAGGCGGGGGGGTGGATTCACGTTTGAAGTGCAACACTGGCGCAGGCATAAGCGAGAACCTCATTGGGGGTCAAGAAGCACAGGCACTTGCGTGGGGTATTGTTGTAGCGCTGGAGGCAGGCGTCGAGTTGCTGGGGGGGGTAAGGTAGCCAAGTCGGTCTTGCGGGGCAGGTGGCGGCGCAGACGGCCGATGGCGTTTTCGATGCCTCCTTTCTGCCAAGGTTTGTGGGCGTCGCAGAAGAAGGTGGGCAGGCCGAGGTGTTGGGTGAGCAGATAATGGGCGGCGAACTCGGTGCCGTTATGGAAAGTGAGGGACTGGCGCAAGGAGGGCGGAAGGGGCTCGAGCAGGCGCAGGAGGCTCTCGGCCACGGGCTGGGCGGCCTTGTTGGGTTGGCGGCTCAAACGCAGATGCCGCGAGGAGCGCTCGTGGAGGACCAAGACGGCCTGAGCGTATTTGCGGAAGAGCATGAGATCAGCTTCCCAGTGGCCGGGCTGGGAGCGGTGGTTGGCTTGAGCGGGGCGATCGTGAATGGGCCTGCGGTGTTGGAGGTGCAAGACAGAGCTTCCCCCGCGGGCGCCCAAACGGCCCCGGCGGGACTTGCGGCGCGGCAGCAGGCGGTGCCAGTAATCCTTTTGGGCCGAGCGATGATAGATAAACCGGTAGATCGACTCGTGCGAGATCACCGTCTGGCCACGCGCCCGGCGCAGCCTGCCGGCAATCTGTTCGGGAGACCCGCCCTGGAGCAGGTACTCCCGCACCGCGGCGCGGAGCTCCGGGCAGGAGGTGAGCTTGTGAGGCCTGCCCCGTTGCCGGCGTCGCTCGGCCAGCGCCTGCGCGCGCAGGGGAGCGTAGCCCCCTCCCCAGGCTTTAGTTTTCAGGCTGTTCCGCCGCAGCTCCCGGGAAACGGTCGCCGCCGACCGGCCCAGGACCGCCCCGATCACCCGTCGAGATTTACCGTCTGCCTGCAGAGGGTAAATCTCGACCCTCTCCTCCACCGTCAGTTGTGCATAATGTTTGCCCATCGCAACACCTCTTATACAAGGTGTTGCACTTGCAGCGTGAACTTAGCGAGTCCACTCCATCCTGGATTCCCGCTGGAGCCTGCGCCGGTTGCCTCCGGGCGGGAATGACCACGGTGGCCTGGCAGAGCAACAACCGTGGCTCCCTGCTCGCCGTGTGACGCAGCAGATCAGTCAGAGAAGGATTTTTCCCTGCAATACCGAGGAGGATCAATGGAACCCGTTGATCGACGCAGTTTCTTTAAAAGCGTGGCAGGAACGGCCGCACTGGCCGCTGTGGAGGGCAGACCGTCCTGGGCATCATACGCCGGCCCGGTCTTCTTATCCACTTGGCTGCATGGCAAACCGGCAAACGAGCGCGCCGCCGAAGTCTTCAAAGGTGGCGGCAGTCTGCTCGACGCCCTCGAGAAAGGCATCAACGTGCCGGAAAACGATCCGGCGGTGACGAGTGTCGGCTATGGCGGGCTGCCCAACGCCGAGGGAGTCGTCGAACTCGATGCCGCGATCATGGACGGCACGCGCCACCGCGCCGGTTCCGTGTGCAGCCTGCACATGATCAAAAATCCCATCTCCGTGGCGCGTCTGGTGATGGAGAAAACCCGCCACACCACGCTCGTGGGTGAGGGGGCATTCCGGTTCGCACTGAAAATGGGGTTCGAGCCGCGAACGCTGCTCACCCCGGAGAGTCTGAAGAAGTGGCAGGATTGGAAAGCCAATCCCCAGCACGAGACCTTCTGGCTGACCCCGGAAAACCACGACACCATCGGTATGGTGGCGACGGATGGCACGGGACACGTCGTCTCCGGCTGCTCAACCTCGGGGCTCGCCTGGAAAATTCCGGGTCGGGTGGGAGACTCCCCGCTCGCTGGCTGCGGAGTTTTTGCCGATGACAACGTGGGCGCAGCCTCAGCGACGGGTGATGGCGACCTGATGACCAATTATTGCACCAGCGTCTCCATCGTTCACACCATGGCGCGCGGGGCGTCGCCGCAAGAAGCCTGCATGGAACTGCTGCGGCACATGGTTAAGACGGATCCCAAGAACAAAGATGGTGAAGTCGCGGTGATCGCCATGAACACGCGCGGAGAGATCGGGGCGGCCTGTATGAATAACCGTTTCCACCTCAAGTACGCGCTCTGGCGAAACGGTGCGAGCCAGCTTCTGGAGTCCATCAAGTTGATTTAGTCCCCCAACATGAACGGAACTGAGGAGTCGCCGAGGCGGGGACCATTCTTGTCAAGAATCGAGTGGCGCCGGACACTCGCGGCCATCGAGGTTAGGGACTCCGGCGACGATAGATCCTGAAGTCACCGTCGGCTGGGAACTCTCCCTGGTCCACGACCTCAAAATCCTTGAAAGCCTCGGGGTAGGCCCGCATGAGACCATCGACCGCGTCGCCACGGCCTCGAATGATCCACCCCACCCACTTCTCCGGTTCCGTGCGCATCCTGCTCCAGTATCTGCGGTTTGCATCTGAAATAGTGTTCCCGAAATAGATGCCGACGTCCGGCATCACACAGGGCCACTTCCCCACAGCTACCAATACGCGTTTCCCATCATAGTGACCCCGCAGGAACTGAATAACAGCTTGCTGCCGCTTGGACCGCCAAGGTGTATTCAATATTCCTTCTTTCACAACTGCCAGCTCCTCCGGGCCCGCAGACGCCCAGACAAAGAACTGTCGTCCCAACAAAACCAAGAAGACCATCAGCAATCCAACCCGCAGGTTTCTTCCCAGGCGAGCGGATAACACGAAGGACGGAAACAGGGCGACAGCCGGAATCATTTCCAGACCGTACCGCAGATTGTAATAAGTGTGCGGGAAAAGGGTGGGCAGGTAGAGCGGGATCGCCGCGTAAGCCATGGCCTGGATGTAGAACGGCAGGGGAACGATAAACAGTAGTGCGACCGCGCTGCGTCTGAATTCGCAAAATCTCGCGCACCACGCCACCAAACCCAGAACCGCGAGCTCCAAAGCCCAGACTCCGATGACGAGCTTAAGGTCCTCAAGGTAATAGTGCGCAGAGAGTAGCAGGCTCCCGTCGGTGGGATAAGGGAAAGCGGTCGTAGCCAGTTGGTGGGCGTAGATGGCCTTCGCCGAGAAACGTCCATTATAGAATTCGAGCGGGTTGTTGTAGCGATAGACGTTGTGAAGAATCCACAGGAGGGGGCCCGTGCCCGCGACCCCCGAGAAGAGCGCCGCATGCCTGAGGCGCTTCTTCCACGGGTCGCGGCGGATCAACAAGACGAATAAGGCTGCAAAGGGCAGAACGTACCACTCCTCGTAGCGAGTTAGCGTGCCAAGAAACGCGGCGGCAGCCGCCCCCCACAGCGTTCTTCCTGAGCCTGACTGAGCGTAACGAAAAAGCGCGTACCCGACGAGCACCGCCCACAAGAGCGCGAGGGGTTCGGTGAGCGGCGTACTGGCAAGATACAGAAGGTTCGGGCACAGTAAAGCTACGGCCAACGTCACCAGACCCGCAGCTACGTTACGATTGATCTCCGCCCCGAGCCGGAACAAGAAATAACACGTCACCGCAAACGCCGCGGAGGAAACGAGGCTGCCGGCCAGGCCGCTGCGCCAAAGAAAATCATTGAGCGCGAGCGGCGCACAAATCAGATGATAAACGGGTAACCAAACACTGCCGATTTCTTCGTAGCCTGGTGTTACAGAATCGAAAATGCGGCGCGCGCCCTCCATGTGAGCAAGCCCGTCGCCGTATAGGTTCGAAAGGCCTCGGGAGTAGAAAAAGTAGAGGCTGGCGCAGGTCACCCCAAGCATCAGACCTGCGACTGCGCCGTGCACCCCGGCCGGGACTCGCCAGAGCTCGAGGGGGGATTCCTGGGCATCAGGTGCAGAATCATGCATCAAAATGGGTCTGGCTCTTAAGCTCGCGATAGCGCGCGTCGATCTCACCGGGTGTCAAGCGGAGGAGACGGCCCAGGCCAAATTCTTCCACCGCAAAACTCCCCATCACCGATCCATACGCGACGGCACGGCGCAAATTTGCATCGGACAGATCTTGACTCCGCGCCAGGTGTCCCATGAAGCCGCCCGCAAAGGTGTCACCCGCCCCGGTCGGGTCCTGAACTTGGTCAAGCGGATAGGCCGGGGCGGTGAAGATGGAGTCCGGGCTGAAGAGCGTTGCGCCGTGCTCTCCGCGCTTGATCACCACAACGCGGGGGCCCAGTTTCCGGATGCTCTCCGCGGCTTTCTTCAGGTTGTTATGTCCTGAAAGCATCCTGGCTTCCCCTTCATTGATAACCAGAATCTCCACGGTGGCCAGCACCTTCGCCAATTCTTCCGGCATGCCCTTGATCCAGTAGTTCATGGAGTCAAGCCCACTCGCACGAAGATTGGGAAGCGCGCGGCGCACGTTGAGCTGCAACACCGGATCGATGTTGCCTAGAAACAGGAATTCCGTTTCGAGGTAAGCCGCTGGGATCTTGGGGACAAAGCTTTCGAACACGTTAAGCTGCGTGGCGAGGGTGTGAGCCTGGTTCATGTCGCCCACATATTCGCCCTTCCAGCGAAACGTGCGACCCGGGACCCGCTCAATCCCGAGGGTGTCAATCGAACGCCCTCGAAAGACTTGGAAGTGTTCCTCGCGGAAGTCCTCACCGACCACCGCGACCACGCGGACAGGCGTGAACCAGCTCGCCGTGACGGAAAAGTACGTCGCGGATCCCCCCAGGATCTCTTCCACCTGGCCGTGGGGTGTTCGAATGGAATCGAAGGCAATGGAACCAACCACCAGAAGAGACATGCGTAAACCTTCACCTCGTGAGACTGGATTGACGGGCCAGCGCCTTCATTTCAGGTACTTCCCAACCAGCAGGGCCAGTTTTTTCTTCGTCGCCGCAGGAATCTTCTTGCGATCCGTGATGATCGCGTGCTCAAGAGCCGAGGCGCACCTGCAAGTCCGCTCAGCAGGCAGAGAATGCACCGCCCGCCGCAGAATCTTCTGCGAATTCTCGACATTCCGCGAGAGGTAGTCGAGGATTTGCTTCACCGTGACGGCCTCGTGGTCCGGGTGCCAGCAATCGTAGTCGGTGACCATGGCCAGGGTGGCGTAGCAGATCTCCGCTTCGCGCGCCAGCTTAGCTTCCTGCAGGCTGGTCATACCGATGATGTCCAAGCCCCACGAGCGGTAAAGGTTCGATTCGGCCTGGGTGGAAAAGGCCGGACCCTCCATGCAGACGTAAGTGCCGCCTTTGTGACAGCGGAGGCCGAGGGCGGAACACGCCTTATCAAGCACGTCAACAACCGTAGCACATACCGGTGTGTCGAACCCGATGTGCGCCACCAGCCCATTTCCGAAAAAAGTCGAACTTCGCTGGCGCGTGCGGTCAAAGAACTGCGTGGGCAAAGCCATGTCCATGGGGTGATAGTCTTCGCGCAAGGAGCCTACCGCGCTGACGGAGATGATGCGCTCTGCTCCAAGTTTCTTGAACCCGTAAATGTTGGCGCGAAAATTGATTTCCGAAGGAGTGATGAGGTGCCCACGCCCGTGCCGGGCAAGAAAAGCTACTTGCCGTCCCTCCAGGGTGCCGAGGATATAGGCGTCCGAGGGTTTTCCAAACGGTGTGGTAATACGCACCTCGCGAACCCGCTCAATGCCCGGCATGCTGTACAGACCACTTCCACCGATGACTCCTATTTGTGCTTTGTCCAAACATCCTCCTCTGCATTCGCAGGCTCGAGTTCTCGCAGATCACTCCACAGGTCGTGCGGCAATCTTGCCGTCAATTTCTACCAAGCGCGCCCACGGAACGCAAGGGTCATGGGGAAAGACCACCAGCGCCTCTTGCGCTGCCAGCTCCGGCAGAAGCCGTTTCTTGTTTTCGAGTGTTTCAAGGGGGAAAAGGTCGAAGCTCATAGTCCAGGGATACGGAAGATGGGAGCAAGTGGGGACCACGTCCGAAATAAAAAAGGCCGTATTGCCTTCTGATTGCACGCGCACGCACTGCAAATTCTTGGTGTGGCCCGACACGACTTCCACGCTTACACCCGGGACAATCTCTGTGTCCCCGTCCAGGAGGTCCGTTTGCCCTTCCGCCCCCGTAAAGAACTCCGCCACGTAGCTGGCTCGATCGCGCTCCGTGGGATGCTGAGCGTGCTCCCATTCGCCACGCTGCACGAAATACCGTGCCCGGGGGAAAGTGGGCAGGAGCTTTCCATTTTGACGGCATGTGTTCCACCCGCAATGGTCGAAGTGCAGGTGTGTATTGATAACAATATCGATATCTTCGGGCTCCAGTTCCAGCTTCTCGAGTTCGCTGGGCAGAGACGTGGAATGATCCACGCCGTAAATCTCCAGGTATTTCCGGTCGAATTTGTCTCCGATGCCGGTCTCAACCAGAATGTTCTGCTGGCCGGTTTGGATAACCAAGCAAGTCAGGCTCATCCGGATCCGATTGCGCGCATCGGCGGGGATTCTTTTCTCCCAAATGACCTTCGGGACGACACCAAACATCTGCCCACCGTCGAGCATGAAAGTTCCGTCAGAAAAGGCGTGGATGTTAAACTTGCCCAGCTTCATGATTCCTCAATCAACTCGATGAGCACTCCGGCGGTGCTCGACGGGTGCAGAAAAGCGACGCGTTCGTTGCCGGCCCCAACCCGTGGTTCACGGTCGATCAGGTGTATGCCATCATTTTCCAGCTTTCCGAGAGCTTCCGCCAGATTGGGAACCGTAAGCGTTAGATGATGAATGCCCTGGCCACGTTTGGAGATAAATCGGGTGATCGGAGAATCTGCCGAGGTGCCTTCGAGCAATTCCAGCCGGCTTTCGCCAAGACGGAAAACAGCCACCCGCACTTTCTGGTCGGCAACGTTTTCTTCAGACTCCGGCGCTTTTCCCAACAACTTCTCGAAAAGTGGCACCGCGGTTGCCAGTGATTCCACCGCAATGCCCAGGTGATGAATCCTCATTCCACCTCTGATCCATGAATCTCAGCCGGTTTTTGCAGGATGATTAGAGTCAATGGTAGACTCGCTTTTCATTGCCCTTTTGTTCTCAGGGCGCTTTCGCCGGGTGCGGGCTCGGGGAGCACTCCGTTACGGCATAGAGCTGTCGCTACGCTCTTTCAACAACTCCTTACGTCGGCTTTTGGGAGGGATCTCTTCCCCACAAGCGAAAGTCCAAACAATATGGCGCCGGCCAATCCTGAGTAGACAGCGGGCAGGCGGAAAGCCCACAGAGTCAGAAGGACAAGTCCGATCAGCCCCCCTGGGACAAATCCAAAAACCGGCTTCTCCCGGCACATCCTCCCTGTGGCCTCTACGAACACTCGTATTTCTCTGTTCCGACGGAGAAAGATCAAGAGAAGAAACAGAAGCCCCAGTCCAGCCGTCGTGACCAGCGAAAAACCGCGGCTCTTTGTCACTACATAGACCAGAGGGGGATAAAACCCGATCCAGTTCACGAGAGTGTGCGCGGTCATTACGACGATCAGGCTTCTGGTAGCATAATAGAGAATGCCATAGATGATGCCGGGGAGGATAGTCGCCAGGACTTGCGCCGCATGCCAATCGGGGTGAGCGAAGTAATGGCCAAAGCTAAATGGAATCAATCCGATCATAAAACCGGCTAAGGGCGTCAGTTCCTGGCACCCCACGCCCTGATAGTAACCGCGGAACCGGATCTCTTCGTGAAATGCGCCGGTGAAGAAACCCATGGTCAGGACCAATACGCTGCTTAGGACGAGAATCCGAGGCGTCGAAGAAGGAGACAACCACCCGATTATCTGACTGGCCATTTTTGCCCTATCAGACAGCGCGGCCAGATCAAGTGGCAGAGAGAGGATATTCAACGAGGCATAACCGAGGAGTCCGTACCAAACGTCGGTCCAAAAGCTTTTGTAGTAACGGAATCCGAGTTCCCGCATACCCTGACGGCCCTGCAGCCTGTTGAAAACCCATGCGAGGATGACGGCACCCAGTCCATAGAGCAGCCAAGCGGCAAGTTGCGCTGGAAAACCATTCCCCAGGAATCTCCAAATTGGGACTGAAATTGCCTGCAGTAACAGCGTGAAGCCGAGAACTTCCGCCAGAAAAAGCAACGCTCTCTTCAAGGCTACCGGGGTTTCCATTTTGCGCTCTTGACTGTTCGAAGGCATATACAAGACCATCCCCCTTTGACAGGGTTCAGGATTGCCGACTTCCATTTCGAGCCATGAAACCAGCGATGATCCCTTCAACGACGGAGTAGGGGTCCCGCTTGTGCGACAGCAGATCATCGAGCTGCCGGTCAAGCGCACCGTCGCGGAGTTGCCTGGCAACCACCCTCTCAAGGAGCGTTTGTCGCAGCAGCTCCAGAAGACGCGAGCGCCAATGCTCCTTGCGACGAGACTCCCGTACGTCACCTCTCTCGCTGAAGGTCCGGAACTGATCGAGCGCCTGGCACAACTCCCCAATCCCCTGCCCCGTCGTGGCAACAGTCTTGACGACGGGCGGCCGCCACCCATCGGGGCGGGAATTCAGGGAGAGCATCGCGGTCACTTCCTGTTCAATGCGATCGGCGCCCGGCCGATCCGCCTTGTTGACAACATACAGGTCAGCGATTTCCATCACTCCGGCTTTGAACGTCTGAATATCATCGCCCATACCCGGGACCAGTAAGAGAACGGTCACGTCAGCGAGGCGCGCGACTTCCACTTCGTCCTGGCCGACCCCGACCGTCTCAATCAAGACCACCTCGCAACCCGCAGCGTCGAGAATGGTGACCGCATCGTGGGTTGTGGGGGCCAGTCCGCCGAGTTGGCCACGCGTGGCCATGCTGCGGATATAGACACCCGCGTCGTTTGCGAGGCCTTGCATCCGCACGCGATCACCTAGAATGGCCCCGCCCGAAAACGGGCTGGTGGGATCGACGGCCACGATGCCCACGCGCGCTCCCTTGCCCCGGTACTCCCTCGCCAATTTCTCGACGAGCGTACTCTTCCCTGCTCCCGGCGACCCGGTAATGCCCACCACCAGAGCGCGTCCCGCCCGGGAGAATAGCTCTTTGAGGAGCGGGACAGCCACCGGATCTCTATCCTCGACAGCGGAGATGGCCCGTGCAATGGCGCGGCGATCTCCGGCCAGAACCTTTTCCACTAGGTCGCGAATGACTTCGGGCATAGCAAGGTTTTACCGGGAAAGGCAGCGACCCACCCCTCCTGAATGATGACGGTCTCGTGAGTTTTGTTCATCTCCCCGAATCCAAGGCTATAACACAACCCCTGGGCCGTCAAGAAAACGGCGCGTTCAGGACATTCCGAGTCGGAGCCATGCTAAGCTTATGAGGCAAAGGGGGCAAGGGCCAGCGGGTGCGCCTCCGGGTGCAAAAGAGCACACCGGCGCACCCTCCTGGGAATCTGCGCGATGCGACTTTTGCCGGACGTTCCCAAGACGTTGACCTGGGGTATCACGCTCACTGTGACCTTCTTTGGTGTATCGGCACGCAAACACCCACCACAATCCGCACAGGTCACCGTCCACGCCGGCCGAGGTGGGTGTCAGGTGGAGTTGGATAATGAGGCTGTAGGCACAACTGACGCCAACGGGAATCTCTTGATTGCGGATGTCGAGCCCGGCGATCACTACGTCCATGTTAATTGTCCCGGGGAAGCTGAGGTAGCCTATTTCGTCTCGCCTCGCCCCAATGAGAACGCCCAGATTCAGCCGAGCACGGAAGGTGCACAAGCGGCTTCAACTGCCACCGAGCCCTCCAGCGCTGCGGAGAACAAAATCGAACTCCGACGTCTCGTTCAGCAGGCCGTGCAGCTTCGAGTTCACGGACGGCTTGACGAGGCCGTGGCGGCTCTCCGTCAAGCCATTAAGCTCGATCCGGAAAACTCCGACCTCCATCGCGAGTTGGGCATTACTTTTCTGCTCGCCAAAGAATGGAAGCGCGCCCGCGTGGAGACGATCGAGGCCATCCGGCACGATCAGGCCGACGCCGACGCCCACAATGGACTTGGCTACGCGCTTGAAAAGCTCGGAGATCTCGACAGCGCCGTGAAGGAATACCGCGCGGCGACGAATCTCGATCCCAGCGACTCGACCTATCGTACGCACTACTTCGCCGCAATGGTGAAGATTGCCGAAAGGCATGAAAAGAAGAAATAGCTGCCCCAGACCTTCTCCGGAAGCGCACGCGGATATTGCTGCTGGGGCGAAGGGCCCTAAGGAACCTGGTAGCGGTGGCCCCGGAAAGCGGGGGCAGCACTTTGCTTTCCTGTCGATTACAGTCCCATGCCGACCTGAAGCCTGCCCGCGCAGGCAGGATCGGCGCTACGACGGCGCGCCGACGACTTGGCGAAGAACCTGCAGGGCGCGTTCACAGCCTGCCCGATCCACATCCAGATGGGTGACCATGCGCAGGGTTTGAGGGTTCGTGCCATTGGCCAGGACGCCCTGCGCTGCCAAGCGCTTCGATATTTCATAGGACGCGAGCCCTGTGCCCGAAACATCGAAGAACAAGATATTGCTGACAACCTTGCTGGGATCGATCTTGATTCCAGGGATTTCCGTCAACCCTTGGGCGAGGAACTTGGCATTGGCGTGATCGATAGGGAGGCTCTTGGGGCCTTCCTCCAGCGCCATGAGGCCTGCGGCCGCCAGCACCCCTGCTTGACGCATCCCTCCGCCCAGCATCTTCCGGATGATGCGAGCTTCCTCGATGAACTCCTTGCTGCCCACCAGCATGGAACCAACCGGCGCACCCAATCCCTTCGAAAGGCAGAACATCACCGAGTCAAACTTCTTCGTCAAATCCACAACTGACCGCCCGAGTGCCACGCTGGCGTTGAAGATGCGGGCCCCATCGAGATGCACGGGCAAGCCCGCCGCGTGCGCGCGATCGACGATATCATTGCTGATTTCAAGTGGATAGACTGAACCTCCGGCGAGGTTCGAGGTGTTTTCAACCTCGACCAGACCGGTGCGGGCGCGGTGGTCGTTCCGCGTGCGCAGGTGGGGAGCAATCAAATCCCAGGTCAGAATGCCGTCTTCCGCGCGAATCGTGCGGGGCAAGACTCCTGAGAATGCCGTCATCATCGCCATTTCGAAGTTGTAGATGTGGCAGCGTTCTTCGCAAATCACTTCCTGGCCGTGCCGGGTCAGGACCTTGATGGCCGTCTGGTTTCCCATCGTTCCCGATACAACGTACAAACCCGCTTCCCGTCCAAAGACTTCGGCGGCACGCTCCTGCAGGCGGTTAACGGTGGGATCCTCACGGTAAACGTCGTCACCCACCTCAGCGTCGTGCATCGCGCGCCGCATCGCAGGTGACGGTCTGGTGACAGTATCACTGCGCAGATCCACAATAGGCGTTGGCATGGGTTTTCACACTCCGATGAACTTGACTCGCCAAGCATTATAACGGGCGCCGCAAATTGCCGGCGAAGTGCCAAGACCAGCGCCGGCGATCCAGCTCACAAATCGTCCTGAACGTCGAGATTCGCCACGTGGTGCGAATTCTAGTCAGGCCGAAACGAACTCCTGGAAAATCTCGTTTGAGACCACGTACGAGTCCCGAGACAGCCGCACGCGATCGCCGTCTCGGACCAGCCGGCCCTCTGTGGCCAGCGATAGGATCTTGTCCTCCCAAGATCTGATGCGTTCAGATCCCCAGCGCTGCCGCGCCCAGGCAAGATCGACACCTTCCATTTGCCGCAACCCAAGGAAGAAGAATTCTTCGATCTGTTCCTCGGGCGAGAGGACATGAAATCCGTCGATGGGAGAGCGTCCCGAATCCAATCCCGCCAGATAGTCGTGGGCGTCAACATGATTTGACCAGCGTCTCACGCCGTCAAAGGAGTGTGCGCCAGCGCCAATACCCAGGTAGGGTCCAAGCTGCCAGTACTTTCGGTTGTGTCGGGACTCATAACCAGGCAGCGCGAAATTGGAAATCTCGTACTGGGCATAGCCCGCATTCGAGAGGAATTGGCGTCCGTACTCATAGGCGTCCGCTATGAATTCTTCGCTTGGCACGGCCGCGGCTTGATAACGAGTTCCGCCGTGGACGACTTCCCTCCCCAGCCGACTCTTCTCGTCGATCTCAAAAAGGTAGAGCGACACGTGCTCAGGCCGGAGTTTCGCAGCCGTTTCCAGGCTGCGGCGAAACGAAGCCTCGGTTTGGTAAGGCAGCCCGGCAATCAAATCGAGGCTGATGTTGGCGAATCCCGCCTCGCGGGCGCGATTCACGAGTTCCGTACTGTCCGCGGCCGAGTGCAGGCGTCCGACGGCGCGGAGTTCGCGGTCGTCAAACGTCTGTGCGCCGATACTCAAGCGATTCACGCTCCGGTTACGGAGAGCTCGCAGCAAACCTGCATCCGCCGAGCCGGGGGTAGTTTCCAATGTGAATTCTACATCCTCACTGCACTCCAGATGCGCCTGCAAAGTCCGAGCGAGAAGACCCAGACGCTTCTCGCCGAGCAAAGTTGGAGTGCCGCCGCCGAAATATAGCGAATTTACAGGAACGGCAAGGATCTCTCGTGGGATGCCCCGTTCGGCATAGAGCCGGTCCAATCCCTCGATTTCAAGTTGGAGATCTCGCGCGTACTGATCGAAGACGTCGCTCCGTTCCGCGCGCGAGCTAAAATTGCAGAAGCTGCACTTCGCGGCACAAAAAGGAATCTGGACGTAGATGCCGAGGGTTGGCATTTCAGCGACTGGAGTGACCACTTGTGTCCTGAGTCAGAAGTCCGTTGATGAACTCAGCCCGCGTAGCGGGCGAAAGAAGGTAGCCCACGGCGTCAGAGTCTGTGTGAAAACTCGGTTTTTCGGCCTTTTCCACAATGCAAGTCATTGAATCTCCGTTCGCGAAGGCGTGAAACCTGAGGTTTTCACACGGACTCGTCAGCCGTGGGTAACCGCGTCCTCCCTCACCCCCGTCCCCTCTCCCGCCCGGGCGGGAGAGGGGTGCCGCAGGTGGGGTGAGGGTCGTCGCTCCCAGGGCTTGCGCCCTGGGCGACGATCTTCCGCCCCTGCCGGGGCTGCGGAACGGCCGCCCGCAACGGGAAGACTTTGTCAGCTACCTTCTGACTCAGGCCGATAGCTCCGTACAATCCGAAAGAAGCCAGGGCTGGACGTCGTCGCGCGATCTGGTCCCCGCTTTCAATCTGCGACGACTTTGATCCGCAGCTCGCGGCGGCGCGGACCATCAAATTCGCACAAAAAAACACCCTGCCACCGCCCCAGGATGAGCCGTCCATTCTCGATCAGCAGCGACTTCGAGTTCCCGATCACCGCCGCCTTCAAGTGAGCGTCACAATTCCCATCATTATGGTGGTAGTCGCGGTCCCGCGGCGCCAACAGTTTTAGAAAGTCGTCGAGGTCCCTTTGAAGACCGGGATCATCATTTTCGTTGATCAGGAGGGCGGCGGTCGTGTGCGGCACGAAGAGGAAACAGGTTCCACTTTGCACCCCGGACTCGGTCACGACCTTCTGGATGAGATCCGTGATGTCCTTGAACTCCACCCGGGCGTTGGTCTCGATGTGAGCGGTGTGGAGCAGGGGAAGCATCCGCTGCGTGGGAATCACTCTGCGTGCTTCAGATGCCATAAACACTCACCTTTTCGCTGCTGTGGCAAGCTCATCATCGTTTGTTCGGTGGCGCCCTCAGCGCGGCGTGGCGTTGACTTTCTGGAGCGCCTCCGTCAAGGCAGCCGGTGCGGGGGGAATCACCGCCACCGGAGTCACGGTCTTCTTGACGATTTCCGTTGTACGCTGCACGTTCAGCCTTTCAAACAGGAAGGCGAATTTATTTTCCAAGTCATTTCCGATCTTGCCGCGCACGTCTGCAGGAAGCTCCCAAAACTTCCGCTTGAAGGGACCAAAGGCTTTCTTCCGAGTCTTGTAGATGAACTGCTCGTCCGTGTCACTCGGCTTCTTTTCATCCGCGCAGGTTTTGCGCAGGAATTTGTAGATTTCCTCCTTGAGGTCGCGAGGAAAAGCGGGATTCTCGTAGATCAAGTTCTGGAATTCCGTGGCCAGATGCACCTCAGCCGTTTCGCACTCCGCGAACTTATGGAAGGCATCCGAGGGAAGCGTGGAGGCGCCATGTTGCACGGCCCCGGCCATGCCATACCGGTCGCGGGCGAGCGCCGAAAGAGTGCGCAGGGTTTCGAAATCGATGGCGACCTGAGCGATGCTCCCGTCGGGAAGGACGACCCCGCCGTGGGTGGTTCCCGTTTGAACACTGATCTTGGAAAGTCCTTTCTTTTTCCCCGCAAGCTTCGACAGAATGGCGAGGAACCCGTCCATGTAGGCGGTCAGTTCCTCGACCGTGGAGTTCTGCTTGCCCACTTCGCCAATCTCCCCACCCAAGGAAATCGTAATCCCCTTGGGCTCAATCGACCGCACGTGGGCCGCAAGCTTCGCGCTGGTCTCAAAATTCGCGCGCTGCTGCTCGCGCACTCCGGGCTTGCTGAGGTCGACCAGGGTGGAAGTGTCGATGTCGATGTTGTAGTAGCCCGCCGCAACGGATTCCTGGCAGAAGTCGCGAATTCCCCGCAGTTCCGCCTCCGGGTCCTTGGCGTATCTCTTCGCGTTGGCCTGGTAATGGTCACCTTGGATGAAGATCGGGCCTTCATATCCTTCCCGGAGCGCCGCGGCAACCATGACGGCCGCATACTCGGCAGGCTTCTGATCCGTGTAGTTACTCTCCGTGCGGGCCAGTTCGAAGATGAAAGCTCCCGCCTTTAAGCGCAGTGCCGCCCGGAAAACGGCGCGGGCCACATCGTAACTCAGGCCGCGAATGTTGATCGCCGGGACCGTGAAGCCCGAGCCTTCCTTTCTTCCCCGGGCTTCATAAAGGCCCTGAATGGATGACGGAACGACGCCCAACTCCACCCCCGCACGGCGGATGATCCAACGGGCGGCGGAGCGGATTTCCTCCGTTTCCCCAAGAACCGCGTTCCACGCCAACAGATCCAGGGTTTGCGAGATGAATTTCTGCGGGTTCTTTAGAACGATGCCGCCGCTGTCAGAAAGTTCATAGATGGCACGACCGCGATTGATCAGATCTAGCGGGGAACGAGCATTCATGATGGCCTCTCTTATTGGACGCAGGGCTGCAAGCGCAATACTTAATTATATCAGACCGCCACGAATCGAGTTTTGACAAAGGTGGAGCCGGGCTGCGTCCTCATCCCGGCAAGTCTGTTGCTGTGGAGCGCACCCTTGCGGCGCTCCCGGACGGCAGGTAGGGGAACGCTGACCCCGCACGCGAAGGATTTCAGTATTTGATGGCTTGATGCTCCGAGCAACGGGTTTGAATGTGCTCGAGCAATCGATCCAGCAGTTCGTAGCCCGCGCGGCCGAGAAAATAGACACCGCCCACGCGGCGTTCCTGAAGGTCCTTGTGGGGCATGAGGAACCGCAGCAAAGCCTGCTCGTGACGCGCGAGAAGATCCGAACGACCCAGCGCGGCCCGGGTCAACTTGCCGCGCAATCGTTCCATCTGGTACTTCATCTTCTCCTTCGCATGCTGGAGCGTATCGAGCAGGGTGGGATCGAGCTTCTCGATGTCCTCGTGGAAGCGATTAAGGAGCTGTTCCAGATCGCGCTCGCCTTGATCGAAGCGCTCGGACCAACCTTCGGCGAATCCCGTGGCGGCAATCTTGCCGCTCAGGTGCCCCTCGCCCTGCCACACATCTTCCAGGCTCAACCTGTACTTTTCCATCAAACGGTCCGTCCGCGAGTCCATGAGTGTGAAAGCAGCACGCGGGAAAACTACCGGGTGCGGCCGGCCGAACGTCTGGTAGAGCACCTGCGTCTGGCCGAGGTAAGCCAGCTCGGAAGGGCCAGCCACATAAACAAGCGTGGGCAGGAGCGTATCCTGGACCAGCGGCCGCAAGAGCACGTTGGGCGAGAAGTCAAGAGGCCGTTCCGCCAGCCCGGACTGAAGCTTGGCGAGAGATACTTCTTCGTTTCCGTCGATGAACAACTTGCCGTCACGCTGATGGAGTGGCACGCGGTCGCCGTGCCGAGTCACAAAGAGCAACGTCGAGTCCTCAACCACGTGCACCTGCGCGTGGTACCCGTGCTGGACCAGAGCGTGCGAGCGGTCCAAAATCTGCGTCCGCAGTTCGGGGGCCCTGTCGAGCGCACGCTGATAAACCCCCGCACTCAACTGGTGCACGGATTCATCCAAAGGGTCTATCAGAATCACACCCCAGCGGCCAAAAAGCCGGGTCATGAACTTGGCAAAGCTCTGGCCCCACGTGATGCCGGGCTGGTAGCACTCTCGCAAATCTTGCAGCAGCCGGGAGCGCGGCTCACCCACCGGCACCACCTTTTCCAATTGGTCAAGCGCGGTAGCAACTTCGGCGGTGTGCCGCACATCGCCCACGGGCGATCGCGGCGAAGGGCGGTCACCGGAATCGCGCAGCGGGACCAAGTCATATTCTTCGTCGAAGGTGGCCGCCTCCGCGACTTCCGCCAAGTCGTGGTCCTCTGTGGCCAGCCAGAAAATGGGAACGCATGGCAAACCTTGCTCCGAAAGGGACTGCGCGAGCCGGACTGTGGTGAGCGCTTTGTAGAGAGTGAAGGCCGGCCCGGAAAACAGCCCCACCTGTTGCCCCGTCACCACGGCGAAGGTGCCAGGTTCGCTCAACCGCTGGATGTTCGCCAGAGTCGGCTCCGAGCAACCAAAAGCTCGGTTCTGTCGAGTCAGGATCTCGGCGATCTCCTGACGCCTGCCCTCGGAACCGCGGATCTGGGCTGCAACCTTCGCATAGCTCGCGGAATCGTAGGGCGAGCCGTTATAAAACTGGCTGACGCGATCGTAGTGGTAGAGGTAATCAGTGAGCAACGCACTGGAGTGAGGAACGTGGGTGTAAGGGAAACACATCGCTGCCATGAGACTTCAACATCCTACACGGTCTGCCCATTGGCGGCAATGCCTCAGCAGGCAGTCGGAGCAAGGGCCTGCACAACGCCGGATCTCGAAGATTAGATGTACGAGCCGACAGGCGGTTACAGGCTGGGGCGGATACGCCAATCCACGACGGGTTTTGCCAGATAACCACCGAATTCTTGAACGTTTTTCAGCAAACCGTCAGATGTCCAGCCCCGCACGCGCCTCGCGGAGAGCGGCAGCAATCTCTTTCTTTGCCTGGACCGAAACTGGAAGCAAAGGAGGCCGTGGGGGCCCTCCACGGTAGCCACACAAGTCCAGCGCCGCCTTGATTCCGGCCACGCCGTAAGGGATGCTGATTTTCTGCGCTAGCGGCAAAAGCCGTTGCTGCAATTCGCGGGCTTCCCTGGTCCGCCGGTGGAGGAACGCATCGTAGAGGCCCACGCAGAGTGCGGGGGCAAAATTGGCTTGGCCCAGCACGCCTCCTACCGCTCCCGCGCGCAGGCCGTCATAGAGAATGGAAACTGATCCGACCAGCACGTGGAAGCCGGGGCGAACCTTGCGGAGGACGGCGCGGACAAAGTCCAGCTTGCCGGAGCTTTCCTTGAGCCCGACGACGTTGGGCAGACGCGAGAGCTTGCCGATGGTCTCCTGATCGACGTAGAGGCCGGTGAACTGCGGAATGGAATAGACCACAACCGGGCGCGCGACCCCCGCCGCCACAGCGCGATAGTGGGCCACCAAGGCGGCGGTATCCATGCGCGACTTGTAGTAGTTCGGGGTGAGTACCAGCAGCGCGTCGGCCCCACGCGCTACCGATTCGCGGCTAAGGCGCAGGGTGGCGTCCGTGCCTTCCAGGCCCGTGCCGGCCAGCAGAAGCTCCGGAGGCTTCACCACCTCCCGGGCGACCTCGACTAGCCGCAGCCGTTCGCTTTCCGCAAGGTACGGCGCCTCGCCCGTCGACCCCGTGACGAGAATTCCCGCGAGTCCGCTGCCAACATAACGGCTGAGGTTTTCGCGGAGGAGCCCCTCGTCCACGTCACCACGCCGGTTGAACGGAGTGACAACCGGAGCAATGATGCCCCGCAAGTTTTTGATGATCTGGTCTCGTGTCATCTGCTTGTCCGCCCTTTGTGGTCAGTTGTCTTCATTCGCTGCCGTCGACATTACACCCGTGGCCAGGGATGCTTGCCGCTGGTGGAGCTCTTGCAGACTCGCCACTTGAATCTCCCCTTCCTGGCAGGCTCGAACTCCCTGGATTGCCGCCTCGGCCGCGGAAAGCGTGGTGATACAGGTCACGCCGTGCTGTACGGCGGCACGGCGGATGGCTTTGTCATCGAAGCGCGAGGTGCGCCCGAGGGGCGTATTGATGATCAGGTCGATTTCGAGACTCTTGATGCGGTCCACGACGTTGGGCCGGCCTTCGTTCACTTTATGGACTTTCTCGACTTTCACACCTGCGGCGTGCAGGGCCTCCGCCGTGCCGCGGGTTGCGATAAGCGTGAATCCCAGACTCGCCAAGTCGCGAGCAATCGGGATCACGCCCGCTTTGTCGTGATCGTTGACCGAGATAAAGACGCGGCCTTTGATGGGAATGCGATGATGCGCGGCAAGCTGGGCCTTGGCGAAGGCCAGCCCGAAGTTGTCAGCCACGCCCATGACCTCGCCCGTGGATTTCATCTCCGGTCCGAGAATCGTGTCCACGCCCGGCAGCTTTTGGAAGGGGAAGACCGGAGATTTCACGAAGGAATGTCTCACCGGCAGCTCGGGTTCAAGGCCGAATTCCGCGAGTTTGCGGCCAATCATCAGCCGCGCCGCGATCTTGGCCAAAGGCACGCCGGTCGCCTTGCTCACATAAGGCACGGTACGCGAAGCGCGGGGGTTTACCTCCAACACGTAGACCTTGCCGTTTTGAATGGCGTATTGCACGTTCATCAGGCCCACGACGTTGAGTTCGCGCGCGAGGCGAATGGTGTAGTCGCGCAGGGTCTGGCGCTGATGCTCGGGAATGCTCACCGCAGGCAACACGCAGGAACTGTCACCGGAGTGAATCCCGGCCTCCTCGATATGCTGCATGATGCCCGCCACGGCCACGTCCTTACCGTCGGCGAGCGCGTCCACGTCAACTTCCGTGGCGTTTTCGAGAAAGCGGTCAACGAGAATCGGGAAGGCGCGCTGCAATTCTTCCGCGCGGCGAACGTAGTCGCGCAGCGTGGCCTCATCGTAGGCGATCACCATGGCTCGACCGCCCAGCACGTAGGAGGGCCGCACCAGCACGGGATAGCCGATCCGGCCGGCGATCTCCAGCGCCTCCTGGACGTTCATCGCGGCCCCGTTCTCGGGTTGCGGAATTCCGCGATCAGCGAGCAGCTTGCCAAAGTGCTTGCGGTCTTCGGCCAAGTCGATCGACTCCGGTGAGGTGCCAATGATGGGCACGTCGGCAGCCTTGAGCTGGCGCGCCAAGTTGAGGGGCGTTTGCCCGCCGAACTGCACGATGACGCCGACGGGTTTTTCTTCTTCCACAATCGCCATCACGTCTTCGAAGGTCAGCGGCTCGAAGTAGAGGCGGTCGGAGGTGTCGTAGTCGGTCGAGACGGTCTCCGGGTTGCAGTTCACCATGATCGTCTCAAAACCTTCTTCCTTGAGCGCGTAGGAGGCGTGGACGCAGCAGTAGTCGAATTCAATGCCCTGCCCGATGCGGTTCGGGCCGCTGCCCAGAATCATGATCTTCCGCCGGTCGGTGGGCTCGGCCTCATCTTCCTCTTCGTAGGTCGAATAGAGATACGGCGTGAACGATTCAAATTCCGCCGCGCAGGTATCGACGCGCTTGAAGACAGGACGCAGGTTGAGCGCCTGGCGCCGCTGGCGCACGTCCTCGGCGTTCGTGCCCCATAACTCCGCGAGATAGGGATCGGAAAATCCGTATTGCTTGGCGATGTGCAGCACACCGGCGGGTACGCTCCCGAGCGTGAAGCGCTTCAGCTCGCCTTTCACCTCGAGAATCTGCTGGAGCTGGTTCAGGAACCAAGGGTCGATGCGCGTGATCTCGTACAACACGTCGAGGCTGTAGCCGGCCTCGAAGGCGTGGAGAAGGTCCCAGATGCGGTCGGGGTGCGCAGTCGAGAGCCGGCGCTCGAGTTCCGCCGGGTCGGAGGGCGGCGTCGGGGTTTTGCGACCGGTTTCGAGCGACCGGATACCCTTCATCAAGGCTTCCTTGAAGGTGCGCCCGATGGCCATGACCTCGCCCACGGACTTCATCTGCGGCCCGAGCGTGTGGTCGGAGTCCGGGAACTTTTCCTGCGCCCACTTGGGGATCTTGACAACCACGTAATCGATGCTAGGCTCGAAGCAGCAAGGCGTCTTCTTGGTGATGTCGTTGGGGATCTCGTCGAGGCTATAGCCCACCGCCAAGCGCGCAGCGATCTTGGCGATCGGGAAGCCCGTGGCCTTCGACGCCAGCGCCGAGCTGCGCGAGACGCGCGGGTTCATTTCGATCACCACCATGCGGCCCGTCTCCGGGCTCACGGCGAACTGAATGTTCGAGCCGCCGGTCTCCACGCCCACGGCGCGAATCACCTGGAAGGCCGCGTCGCGCATGTGCTGATATTCCTTGTCGGTCAGCGTTTGCGCGGGCGCCACGGTGATGGAGTCGCCGGTGTGGATGCCCATGGGGTCGAAGTTCTCAATCGAACACACGACCACGGCGTTGTCCGCGTGGTCACGCATCACTTCCAGCTCAAATTCCTTCCAGCCGACGACGGATTCCTCCACCAACGCTTCGTGCACGGGGCTGATTTCGAGACCGTAGCGAACCTTCTCTTCCAGCTCTTCGCGGTTGTACGCCATGCCCGCGCCCGTGCCGCCCAAGGTGAAGGAAGGACGGATGATGAGCGGGAATCCCACTTGCTCGGAAAACTTCAGCGCAGACTCCACCTTGTTTACCAGAACGCTCTTCGGCACTTCGAGGCCGATCTGCTGCATGGCGTCCTTGAACCACAAGCGGTCTTCCGCCATCTTGATGGCGTTGAGCGACGCGCCGATCAGCTTCACCTGGTGCTTGTCGAGCACGCCTTTCTCCGCGAGCTCGACGGAAAGATTCAGCGCCGTCTGTCCCCCCACGGTGGGCAGCAGTGCGTCGGGCTTCTCGCGCGCGATGATGGCTTCCAGGTACTCGACGCTGAGTGGCTCGATGTAAGTGCGGTCGGCAAACTCCGGGTCAGTCATGATGGTGGCGGGGTTGGAATTCACCAGCACCACCTTGTAGTCCTCGGCCTTCAGCGCCTTGCAGGCTTGCGTGCCGGAATAATCAAACTCGCACGCCTGGCCGATAATGATCGGCCCGGAGCCGATGATCAGGATCTTGTGCAGGTCAGTGCGTTTGGGCATGGTTAAGAACAGTGACAAGTGACATGTGACCAGTGACGAGCATACGCACCAAGCCCTTCACTGTTCACTGTCCACTGTTCACTATTCACTGTTCGCTTTACTCTTCACTTGTCACTGCTTCTTGAATTCCTCCATCATCTTCACAAACCGCCCGAATAAATACGCCGAGTCGTGCGGGCCGGGTGAGGCCTCGGGGTGATACTGCACGCTGAACAGCGGCAGGGAGCGGTGCCGTAGCCCTTCCAGCGTGTCGTCATTGAGGTTCTTGTGCGTCAGAATCACTTCACTCGCTTTCAACGAATCCGGGTCCACCGCGAAGCCATGGTTCTGCGCGGTGATTTCCACTTTCTGCGTTTCGAGATTCATCACGGGATGATTGCCGCCGTGGTGACCGAATTTCAGCTTGTAAGTCTTCCCTCCCAAGGCCAAGCCGATGATCTGGTGGCCAAGGCAGATGCCGAAAACGGGCACGCGGCCCAGCATCTCGCGTACGGTCTGAGCGGCGTACTCGACCGGCTCGGGATCGCCCGGGCCGTTGGAGAGAAAAACCCCGTCGGGCTTCAGTTTCATGACCTCTGCCGCGGTGGTCGTGGCGGGCACGACCGTGACGTGACAGCCCACATCCACCAGCCGCCGCAGGATGTTCTGCTTGATGCCGTAATCGTACGCCACCACGTGGAAGCGCCGCGCGGCGGGCTGGTTGCTCCCACCTTTCAGGATATGGTGGGATGGCTCGGTCCACTGGTATCGCGAGATAGTCGTGACACGGCTCGCGAGGTCAAGGCCGACCATGCTGGGCGAAGCCTTAGCTTTCGCCACCAGGCTCTTCTCGTCGGGGTCAATCATGGAAATGACGCCGCGCATGGCGCCATGCTTGCGCAGGTGAAGGACCAGCGCGCGCGTATCGATGTGCGAGATGACGGGAATCGCGTAGCCGCCGAGGTAATCGGAAACTTCTTCTTCCGACCGCCAGTTGCTGGCAACCTCAGACAGCTCCCGCACGACCAGTCCCTCGGCGTAGGGCCGCGCGGCTTCGCAATCGAGCGGGTTCGTCCCGTAATTCCCGATATGAGGGTAAGTGAGGATGACGATCTGCCCGGCATAGGAAGGATCGGTGAGTATTTCCTGGTAACCGGAAAGAGAAGTGTTGAAAACGACCTCGCCAAAACGTTCGCCTGCGGCGCCATAACCGCGCCCGTGGAAGATTCTTCCGTCTTCTAGGGCGAGAATCGCGTCCATTCACTCTCCGAGTCCATGAGATGGGCATGGTTGGGCATGAAGTTCATTCGAAAGGCCGTCCTTATATCCCTAATCGGTCGTCCGTTGCCCGGCTTCCTGTGCCTTTGACCAAAACGTGCAGCTCCTCTTCGTGTTCTGGCAACGCACCACGGACAAAGGACCACGGACGATGGACTGCTTACTTCACGAATCCCATCTGGCTTAGGGGCCAGTATACAAAAACCGCTTTGCCGTAAATGTACCTTCGGTCGACAGTGCCCCACACGCGGCTGTCGTTCGAAGAGCCCCGATGGTCACCGAGCACGAAGTAATGATCCGCCGCGACGTGCACCGTCGGGTAACTCTGGTGGTCGAGATAGCCGGGCAGAACATAGGGCTCGGACAGTGCCATGCCATTCACGAGTACGCGGCCGTCCTGGATGGTCACCCATTCGCCCGGCAGTCCGATCACGCGCTTGATGTACGACTTCGAGGTGTCGAGGGGATACCAGAACACCACCACGTCGCCGCGCTCGATGGGCTCGAAGCGATAAACGAACTTATTGATGAAGATGCGCTCATGGTTCTCGAGACGGGGCATCATGCTGGTGCCCTCGACCTGTACGGGCTGGTAAAGAAATACAATGACGATGAAGGCCAAAAGCACCGACAGAATCAGGTCGCGCAGCCAATAGCGAGTCTCGAAGAACCACTTGTGCGCAGTGCTCGCGCCTTTTCCTTCATCAGCCGTCGCCAACGTGATGTGCTCCTGGCCTCCCTGAAGCTTCCTCTATTTTTATATCACAGATTCGCCGTGGCGCACCACACTCGAACGGCGGGGCGGTGGGACGGGTTCAGTCGTGCCTTGCGGTTTCGCCCTGCGCGCCGCATCAGCTCTGGTAGAATGCGCACGGAGAGGCCCGCGAAACTTGCCTGCGCATCGTTATGCTCTGATCATCCCGGCCCTGAACGAGGCAGAATCCATCGGCCCGGCGCTGGTCGCAGTGCCGCGGGAACTCTTCACGCAAATCCTGGTGGTGGATAACGGCAGCCAGGACTGCACCGCGGAGGCCGCCCGCGCCGCCGGAGCGGAAGTGGTGGAAGAACCGCGGCGGGGTTACGGCCAAGCCTGTCAAACAGGGCTGACGAAGTTGCGCGCTGAAATCTCCGCCGTGGCTTTCATGGACGCCGACCTGTCGGACGATCCCGCCGACTTGACGAAGCTTATCGAGCAGTTCGAGAAAAATGAGTTCGAACTGATCGTAGGTTCGCGCGTGCGGGGCCAGCCCGAGCCGGGATCGCTCACGCCCGTGCAGTGCTTTGGAAACCGCCTTGCCACGTGGCTGGTTCGAAAAGCGTGGGGGGCGCGCTTCACCGACCTGGGACCTATGCGCATTGTGAGCCGCGCGGCGCTTCAGCAGCTCGACCTGCACGACCCGGATTTCGGCTGGAACGTGGAGATGCAAGCCAAGGCGGCGCGGCTGGGGTTGCGTACCTTGGAAGTTCCCGTCCGTTACCACCGGCGGCGATTTGGGAAGTCGAAGATTTCCGGAACCGTTGTGGGCAGCCTCCGCGCGGGCTTGAAGATCCTGTGGACGCTCTACCGCTGCTGGCGCGCGCCGCTGGCGGCTCCCGACCAGCCAGCAAGGGGACGACGTCGCAAGTAGCCCGTCAGCAAAGTCCGCGAGTTTTCGCACCCGGGCAGGTCGCCCCCCGATGCTCGAGTCGTGGACCTTTTGGTTATTGATTTTCGGCCGATGTTTGTGTACAAGGGCGGAAGGCATCGTGTCTCACGTAAACGCACCAGACGCGGATCGGGGGAAAAGATGAGTTTGCGCTCGGAGAACCCGCCTGGGGAGTTATTCGTGTGCGCGGTCGCAGCACTTTTCACCGTGCTGACTCCGCTGCCTCTCGAAGCGGACGATGCGACGCCCAACCCGCAGGTTCCTGCCTCGAGCTTCGCGCCGACGCCTCCGCCCTCTTATTGGTCGAACCGCGGGCACTGGAATCTCGGCGCGCAGATAGGCTTTGCCCTGGAGAACGACATCCCGCACAACATCTCGCACATTCAAATGCTGATCGCCCAGCCACAGCTTGGCCTCATCGTGAGGGACTTTCAGGTACGGCACTTTCCGGTGCGGCGCTTCGAGATCATCAACGAGGGAGTCTTCGGCAACGCCGTTCATCCCGGCGGATGGCTGACCGGCTACGCGGTGCTGTTTCGGCTGGACGGCAAAGATCATGGCCGCTTCGTTCCCTTCTTCGACGCGGGCGGCGGCGTGCAGCGCACCACTCTGAGTGCGCGCGTGCCGGAACTGAGCGGGACGACGCAGTTTTCACCGCAGGGTGGATTCGGCGTGCAATACTTTTTCCGTCCGCAGCGCGCCTTTGTGATCGAATGGCGTTACATGCACATGTCAAATGCCGGCATCACGCAACCTAACCACGGCTTCAATGCCAGCATGCTCACAATTGGCTTCCGCTGGCTGCGCCGGCCGGCGCCACCCGCGGGATAGCAGGCTTCGGCCCATCGCGGTCGCGATCCCTTCAAGTACCTGTTTGGGGCAGATTGAAACGGGCCATGCCCCGCAGGAACGTCAGCCTGCAAGCCAGGCGATAAACTCTCCCGGCGAGCTGTCAGCACCGTGCAGGATTTTCGCCAAGATGGCGCGGCCCGGATGCTCGCCGTGACGTTGATCCGGGCCCGTAGCGGTCCGGCCATCAGGGTGGCGCGTGCCTGTCATCCAAAGATGTCTTTGACTTTTTCGGCGGTGCGGCGTTCCAGAGGCTTGTTGTCAACGCGCACGAAGGGGGCGAGGATTTCCAGCCAGCGCCGATGCTCGCGCGAGAGGCGGGTGGGGGTAACGACGAAAACCGTGACGTACAGGTCGCCGTGGCCGCGCCCTTCCAGAATGGGCATGCCCAGGGCGCGCAAGCGAAAAACCGAGCTGCTCTGGGTTCCCTCGGGGATCCGCAGACGCTCCTGGCCGCGCAGCGTGGGCACCAGGATTTCCGCCCCCAGTGATGCCTGCGAAATCGAGAGTGGGACGGTGCAGTGGAGGTCGTTGCCGCGACGGTCAAAGTAAGGGTGCTCCCGAACCTTGAGAATCACGTAAAGATCGCCGGGGGCGCTGCCGCGGATGGCCACGCCGCCCTCCCCCGCCACTCGCAAGCGCGTGCCGTCGTCGACCCCCGGAGGAATCTTCAGGCCCAGAACCCGCTCCGCGTTCACGCGGCCTTCGCCTTGGCAATTGCTGCAGAGGTCGCGAATCACCTGGCCCATGCCCTGGCATTGCGGGCAGGTGCGCGTGACGGTGAAGAACCCCTGCTGGTGGCGGAGCTGGCCGCGCCCGCCGCAGGTGGGGCAATGGACTGGCTTGCTTCCTTTCTTCGCGCCCGTTCCCTCGCAGGTGGGGCACGACTCCCAGCGTGGGATCTTGATTTTTGTCTCCATGCCCGCCGCGGCTTCTTCCAGGCTGATTTCCAGGTCGTAGCGCAGGTCAATCCCCCCGGCGGCGCGGCTACGCGCGCGCCCGGTGCGGCCGAAGACATTGCCGAAACCGAACAGGTCGCCGAAGATATCTTCGAAGTCGGAGAAGATGGAGGAAGAGAAATCCGGCGCCCAGCCGGCGCCGCCGCTGACGGCCGAGTGGCCGTAACGGTCGTAGGCAGCGCGCTTTTGCGTATCGGCTAGCACTGTGTACGCCTCGGTGATTTCCTTGAATTTCTCCTCGGCCTCTTCTTTGTTGTTGGGATTGCGGTCGGGGTGGTGCTGCATGGCGAGGCGGCGATAGGCACTCTTAATCTCCTGGTCGGAGGCATTGCGCCCGATCCCCATGACCTCGTAGTAGTCACGCTTCTGGTTCAATCGTTAACCTCGGTCGCCCTGTTGCGCGGAGGAGGACGCGTCGGACGGCGCGCCCACGCCGTCACCTTATCTTTTTATCGTGCTCCCCGCCCGCGGAAACTTCGCCGGGCCGCGCTCGCACTGCCACCCTCACAATCGCGGGCCGCAGGAGCCGGTGCTTCAGTTTGTAGCCGCGCTGTAACTCTCCCACGATCTCATGCTCGCGACGCTCCGGGGCTTCCACGGTTTCCACAGCCTGGTGCAGGTACGGATCAAAGAGCTTCCCCGTTGTCTCAATGGCCGTCAGTCCGGCGCGGCCCAGGACCTCGCGCAATTCGCGGTGAATCAAGTCCAGACCCTGGTAGAAAGTCTCCGGGACGTTCTCGTCGCGATGGTTAAGGGCGCGCTCGAACCCGTCGAGCGTGGGCAGGAGGGAGCGGATTAGATCTTCCGACGCACGTTGCCGAAAATCTTCTTTTTCCTTCTGGGCGCGTTTACGGAAATTGTCGAGCTCCGCCTGCTTGCGCAGCAGGCGATCGTACAGATCTTTCTTCTCGGCCAGCAGCTTTTCGTAAGCTTCGGCCGAAGCCGGCGACGCGGGCGAGGCCGCTGCTGACACTTCGCCGTCCGCGTCCGCGCCCTCGGCGGCTTCACTGGATTGAGGCGTGATCGCCAGTTCCTTTTCGTCCTCCATAGGTCAGATTCTATCAGGTCGTAGGGCAGCACGGCGACGCGCTCGTGCTGCCAGACCCTCCTCCTCGCTTGGAAGCCAGGTTTCAATTGGAACTGAGCAGCCGGCTACACAGATGGGCCACATAATCGACCGTGCTGATGGCGCGGTCGTATTCCATGCGCGTGGGCCCCACCACGCCCAGCGCTCCCACCGCGCGGTTGCGGTAGTGCAAGGGCGCGACGACCAGCGTGCAATGCTGCATCTGCTTCTCGGAGTTCTCCCGTCCGATCAGGATACGCACGCCCGCTTCCGGGGTTTGCAGGCAGGCGCCCAGAATCCGCCCCAGCTTGGCTTTTTCCTCCAGCGTCTTCACGAGCTGCTTGATCTTCTGCACGTCCTCAAATTCCGGGCGCTCGAGGATCTTCGCGGCGCCGTCTACAAACAGCGGTCCGGTCTCTTCTTCCGAGAGCGCGCCCCACATGAAGAGCGTGGCGACGTTCTTGAGCAAGCGGTCGCAGAGGATCCTGTCCGCCTCCATACGTTTGAAAACTTCCAGACGAATGGTGCCGAGCGACCAGCCGTGAAACTCGGCGTTGAGAAAGTTGGCGGCTTGGTCGAGTTGCTCCTGGGTGAACTCGTCCTCCAGCCGGACCACGCGGTTCTCCACCAAATCGGGCTTGGAGACGATCACCACGAGCACACGGTGGTCGGGAAGATTCACAAACTTGATGTGCTCGAGCAGCTTTTCTTCCAGCGCCGGAGCCAAGACTAGTCCGACGTTGTGCGAAACCTCGGAGAGGGTCCGCGAAGCCTTAATCATGAGCCGCTCCAGCCGGTTGCCGTCGGAGCGGAGCGTCAGGTCGATGTACTTCTCCGTGTCCGGCGTCAGGCGCGCCCCTGCCACCACCCGATCCACATAAAAGCGATAGGCCTTTTCGGTGGGCATGCGGCCGGCGGAAACGTGCGGCTGCAGCAGAAAGCCGCTTTCTTCCAGCGTCGCCAAGACGTTGCGAATCGTCGCAGAACTCAGGGGCTCCGGCAACTGCACGGCTAAGGCCTTCGAGCCTACAGGGAGACCACTGGTGATGAACTGACGAATCAAGGCCACCAAGATTTCCCGGTCACGTGTTGGCAGGTCAATTTGGCTCCGCATCTCGATCCTGACTGACAAGAAAGCAAAGAATTGGCGGCTGTTAACTCCTCAATTCATTCTAGCGGCGTGGGGCAGGAGGTGTCAAGAATGGCGCTCCGTGTGGACGCTCCGCCGCGGCGGGTATCGACAACCGTGGTTTCTTCTGGTGCAGGGGAAAAGCTCATGGTCAGAAAAGGTCGCCGCGGTGACACCGTGACTAGCAACTGCGGCGCTTCTTCGTTCTTAGAAACCGCGCAATTCTTCTTCACTGAGCCCGAAGTAGTGTCCCACCTCGTGCAGCAGCGTGGCGCAGATTTGCCGGCGCACGTCCGCCTCGCCTCTCGAGATGGCCTCGATGTTTCGCTGGTATAGGAAGATGTGGTCGGGCGGGCTGGAATAGAAGACGCTCTTTTCCGTGCGCGGGATACCGTGAAAGAGGCCCAGCAATAATCCCTGGTTCTCTACTCCTGCCGGGGGCAAGTCTTCCACGATGATGGCCACGTTGGTCAGCCGCTCGCGAAACGGCCCGGGCAGGTCGTCCAGAGCTTGCGCCACTATTTCCTCAAACTTGCTGCGCTCCATTAATGCAGGATTGTAAC
>JAIQEZ010000206.1 GCA_020073545.1 Terriglobia bacterium
ACTTTCCCACACCCGCGGCGGCGGGTCCTCGGTAACATTTTAAATGCCCCGACGCTCTGCACGAAAGTTACATTCTTAAATGGCTTGACGCGCGGTCCCGCAATTCCCAGGCAACCGCCGCAGCGGCTTCCATCACTTGACCGCTTCCCACTTGTCGAGCCCGAAATCCCAGACGTCCAGGTTGAGTTTTTCTTGGACGAGCTCACCCAGCGCGTACTCGCCGGGCTCGAGCGGTTGGGTGGGTTTCAGCTTGTAGAGTACGGGCGAGATTTGCGTGCGCTCGAGCGGCACCGCGGCGCGCAGTTCCGTCGCTTTGCCGATGCCCGCGCGGCCCGCGTCCACTTGCTCCACCACACGCGAGTCTTTGGCCGGTTTTACGCGCAGCAGCTCGAGCTTCGCACCCAGGCCGTCTGCCGACTGAACGTAAAAGGCCGGCTGTGGGGTGCTGAGCCGCACCGCGGCCTTCCCACCGTCGAGCACCACCAGCGAGCGGGCCTTAAGGAGGGGCACGGGCACGGCCAGAACCAATGCCGTGCGTTTCTTATCGGTAACAATTTCACCCGAGGACTGCGCCAGCCGCACTAGCCGCAGCCCCTCGACGGTGTAGATCCCGTCTTCGCTGGGAAGCCGGATGCCGGGCGCGACTTCCACTCCCTGGTCCGGAGGCTTCTCGAAGCGCTGCTGCTGGATTTCCTTCGCTTCCTCGAGTTGCTTCTTCGCGGTGGCTTTCTCCTCCTCCTGCGCTCGCCGGGTGGTGTCGAAATCCACCAGCGCGGCAGGCATCTCTTCCCATTCCGCGCGCTCCAGGCTGTAGTAGCGCACCCGGTCACCGTGGACTTCATACGTCGAAACAAGCTGGTAACTGCCATCCTTCATGAAGAGCTTGACGGACGCCCACGCCTGGCGCGGCACACACAGCGCGCCAAGCAGCAGCGCTCCTGTTAACAGACAGCGAATTGGCGATCGAGACAGCATGCTTAGACCCACGCTCGGTTAGATGCGGCCTACCGGCGCAGCGGCGATCTTACATCGTCGGAAGCGAGTAGCGCACACCTGTTTTTCAAGGTCTGCGCTTGTATCTACCTTGCTGCCGATGGACTTCGGGATTGGGGTACAATGGACGGGGAGGTCGACATGCCAGACCTAAGGGAAGTCCTAAGAAGCGCACTGAGCCTGAATGTCGATGATCGCGCGGCTTTGGCAGAAAGGCTTCTGGCCAGCCTCGACGCGTTGGACGAGCAAGAGGCGGAACGTCTCTGGGCGGAGGAGGCGCAGAGGCGCTTGGAGGAGTACCGGGCCGGCCGCGCTGGGGCCGTGGAGGCTCAAGCCGTGGCGAGGAAGGCAGAAAGACTCTTCCGGTGACTCCCCTCAGGTACCATCAGGCCGCCGAAGACGAACTGCTGAATGAGATCGGCTACCTCGAACTCCGCGTCCCCGGACTGGGACGACGCTTCTACGCTGAGGTCCAGAGGGCCGAGAGCCTCATCGCACAGTTTCCGGAGTCGGGTCGAGAGGTATTGCCCGGCATCAGGGATGCATACTCTGCGCAAGTTCCGATTTTCCCTCCTCTATTCCATCGAAAAGGATAGCTTGCTTATCCTGGCGGTTGCTCACCACAGCCGTCGGCCTCGCTATTGGGTCCACCGCGTCAGCGAGTAGATACAGACGCGGACCTGTTTTTCAGGCCCGCGGCCCTTTGGCGTGATCGACGAGAACAGCCGCAGACCTCAGGGACAGACCCACCACTCCCACCCCCCTCCCACCGCGGCGGGAGGGGGGCGTTGCCATTTTCAAAACAGTTCCAAGGCGGACACTGGAAAATTCCCCTCGCAAAGACCCTGAACAGAAACACGCCTCCCAACCTTACTTTCGCGTATGATGTGCGGCATGCGCAGGACAGTGTGGCGAACTACATGGCGCTCGCGGAAACTCGGCCTCTTCTTGCTCGTTGCTGCGACAAGTCTCGCACCTGCTCCGGCGCTTGCCCAGTTGAATTATGTGGCGCGCTTCGAGATGGAAAAATCCAAATACTTACTGGGGGAGCCCATCTTCTGCGAGTTTGTGATTCGCAACACCGGGAGCCAGCCCTTTGCCTTCCGCTATCGCTCTCCGAGCCGCATCTTGGCTCGCGACTATGAGCAGGAGCCACATTTCGTGGTGACGGACGCTGGCGGGCGCAAGCCGCTCGATCCCGCTCCTCATCCCTGCGGCGGCACGCAGGGGACCGTCGTGTACGGCTCCGTCACCCTGCCTCCCGGGAAAACCCATACCGAACGCTGGCTGCTGAATCAGTGGGCACGATTCACGACGCCGGGCCGCTTCCAGGTGCGCGCGGAGCGGCGGCTGGCGCTGCTGGCGCCCGACCCACAGACCGGGAAGTTCGCGGAAAGACCTGCGGCGTTCGCGCTGGCCCTCGATGAACTCAGCGTTGAGGTTGAGCCCTCCACCGCAGCGCAGCTTGAGGCGGCATTCCAGCCGTACCTGGCCGCGGTCAGAAACAAAAAGAACCCCGACCCCGCGGAGGCTGTGTTGGTGGTCACAACCCTGCCGCAGCCTTTCTTCCTCGAGCAGTTGGTGGCCATGGCGAGCTCACCCCAGCCTGACCGCTGGGACCGCCGCAACGCTCTTGACGGCTTGGCGCGCCTGGGCACACCCGCCGCTTGGGAAGCAATCCTCAAGGTGGCGCGCGGCGCGGAGCCCAGTGCCGACTCCGAGCGCAAAGACTCTGCGGAAGAAGTTGAAGATCCCGTGCGTTCCTATGCCCTGTTGTTGTTGGCAGAGAAAGCTGACCCCGCGTTCCTTCCCACTCTGATGGAGATGCTTGCCAGGAATCCCGAACCCGTGCGTGGCGAGGTTCTGCGCGCGCTCGGATTCTTTCCTGACCCGCGTGCGTACCAGACCCTTTTCGACAACCTTCATTCCGCCCGGGTGACCGACCGGATGAACGCCATCCTAGGCTTGAAAAACTCGGGCGCCAAAGAAGCCATCCCCGCCCTGCTGGCCATGCTCAGCGACCCTGAACCTCCGGTTCGCCAGGTTGCGAATTTTGCCCTGGAGGGCGTGACGGGCCACAAGATCGCTCTTCCCGGAAAAGCCTCGCGCGAGGAGTCCGCGCGCGTCGCCGGCCTCTGGCACGCCTGGTGGCGTGAACACAGCGGTGGTTTCTCTCCCCCGCCTCCCGCCGCGTGCCACGAATGGTAACAGGCGCCCCACGCCGCGCCACCACCTCTGACTCCCCCCGGCATTAGGTATACCCGTGTGGCTAGATTCACGGCAGTTTATGTTGGCTGCGAAGCGCCGCCAGAGCCTCAGCTACTTCCTTTCTTTTGGCCTCGATCACATCCAGCAACTCTCCAGGCGTGCGGGTGTCTTCTTGGCTTTTGGCGTGGGGGTTGACGGCTTTCAGATCGAAATTCTTGGCTTCGATGTCGGCGCGGGTGACAGTCCAACTCCGTTCGCTGTCGCCGCGGGTGGGAAGCAAGCGGAAGAAGTCCTCAAACTTATCCAACGTGAACGGTTTCTTCTTTCCAACTTTGATGTCCGATAGGTCGTAGTACCAGACCCTTTCCGTGGGCTGGCCTTTGGTGAAGAAAAGCAGGTTAGTTTTCACACCTGCACCGGCAGCGGTGAAAACGCCGCCCGGCAGGCTCACGATGCACCAGAGGTCGCAATCGTCCAGAAGCTTACGCTTAGTTTGGACAAAGGCCGTCTCATTGGTGCGGAACAGCACGCCCTCATCCAGCACGATCCCGCAACGCCCACCCGGTTTGAGGCTGTCGATTACGTGTTGGAGAAAAAGCACCTGGGTCGCTCCGGTCTTGTAGGCAAAGCGTGTTTGCGCCTCCTTGCCTTCCTTGCCCCCAAACGGTGGATTCATGAGCACCACGTCATAGAGCACTGGCGCTCCGGCGAAAAGTCCCCCGTAAGTCTCGGCGCCTGTCAAAGTGTTCCCATGCCAGACGTGGGGCTCGTCAATGGCGTGAAGGACAAGGTTGGCAAGCGAGATGGGGTAGATGGCATTGTCCTTTTCGCGTCCGTAGAACGTCCGCTGCTTCAAGGTGTCGAGTTGGTCGGGCGAAGTGATCTTCGCGCTCTGGGGTCCAGCCATGTGCTCGAAGGATTGCGCCAGGAATCCGCCAGTGCCGCAACCGGGATCGTAAACGGTCTCGCCAATCTTGGGGTCAATCACGCGCACCATGGCGCGGATGATTTCCCGTGGCGTAAAGAACTGCCCGCCATCATTTCCTTTCTCGCCCATCTTGAGCAGCAAGCCTTCGTACACCTGGGAAAGTGTGAAAACGTGGGTTGTGTCTACGTTTTCGTTGCTGATTTCGTGGACCTTGTCGAGAATGTCCAGCAGGTTCCGCTCGGTGTCGACTCGCGTCCGGTCAATCCCGGAGAAGATTTCGGAAATCACTTTCTGCCGCGAGGTCGCGTTGGGACGTTCCTTCAATTTTTTGAGGTGGGGAATCAACTCTCCGTCCACAAAGCCCTTGAATGCTCCGAGCGTTCCAGCTTCGAGTTCTTCTCTCTTCACCCCTGTGGGCGCTGCCCAATCTTGCCAGCGGTAGGGCGCTTCGAGGGAAGATTGGTATTCGGCATCTACGGCTTCTGCCGTTTCCGCCTCATGGGTTTCCCGTTCGTCCAAGATGCGCAAGAAGAGAATCCAGGTGAGCTCCGGGACATACTGCAACGCTCCCGCACAATTCGAGCGCCGCATGATGTCGCAGATGGATTTGACGGCGCTGTTAATCGATTGCTGGCCGCTGAATTTCTTCCCGTTGACAGTTTTTCTTGCCATGTTTCACCGGTACGGGCACGGCGCGCGTGCCCCTACAGTTCGCCATTAAATGCCCGGCGCAAGAGGGCGGCGGGCAGTTTGTTGATGGCGTCCAATTCTTCCTCGATGGCGCTGCGCGTCCGGCCTACCGAAGCCATCTGTTCGTTCAGCATCGCCGCGATGCGCTGCTGGTCGGGCAGAGGTGGAAGGGGTATCGGAAGTGCTTTCAAATCCTCCTGGCCGATGTTGGTGATTGTTCCCGTTCCTGATTTGGAGACAAGCGACTCCCTGATCTCAGGTAGCCGAAGATAGTGAATCATGAAGGGCGCTTGAATCACGGGTGTGGTCAGT